>NZ_JBOJLM010000006.1:0-259722 GCF_050750585.1 Salinimicrobium sp. WS361 | reverse complement strand
TTCTTATTTTAATTAGGATTCTAACATTCTTCGGAAGTAGCTTTGGAAACCTGTTCGATTCCCGCTTTTTCCGGTAGCTCGGGTTTAACTTCCTCATCTCCTGTAGAAACCAGGAAATTGAGGAAGATGGCAATTAAAATCTCTAAAAGAACACTCATTCTCCCGCTATTGTATCAGTTTCAATAGTGGATTGTTCTTCATTGGGGAAATCTTCTTCAAAAGGTTCCTCCGTGCTTTCTTCAGTATCCCAGTCGGTTTCAGAATCACTCCAGGGATCTTCTTCCTCGGCAGGGCAATCTAGACATTCTGCGCCCTCACGAGTGATCTTAAGATACTGTTCTTCATAACCGTTGTGAAGAATGTCTCCGTAATAATCTGTATTCCTATGGAAGGAATAAGTATTATCTGCGGCGTAAAGCACTGTTCCTATGGGTAGAAACAAAGTCACCTGTACCTTTTGTTCTCTGTGCTTGTTGGAAGGATTTGTCGTTAGGATTCCGCTTAGGTCAAGATTTCCGTTAGAGAAACTTGTACTGTAATTTATCTCTTCGGCTCTCTGCCTGGCTTCATCATAGGTTTTACCTTCAGCAATTTTAACGATCTCCATTCTCCCTGTTGAATCGGATGTTGATTTTACAATCAACTGCACATTCTGAGACCAGATCACTTTATTGTTGCTATCGTCATAGGAGATGTTGAAATCACCTGATTGATACGGGGTAGAATTGAACTGCGGATCTCCCATCATGTTGACGTATAAAGTGTCATTGGCTTTTACGGGAAGATTTTCAGAAATTCTCACTTCACCGTCAAAAGCTCTTTCGGTAGCTTGTTGAATTCCGAAGAAGATCAAACCGAGTACAGAGATAATCCATAGTCCTAATAGCACAAGCTTTGCAGTTCTTCCAATAGATCGCAGGTTTTTGACCAGGATCTTTAACCCAAGTATGAACAGGAAAAAGAACGGGATTCCTATAGCAAAGAAGGCCAGTATTGAAATAACCCAGATGCTGTCTGCGCCAGGGCCGGCAATTTCCACAAAATCTGTCCATGGGGCTTCAATGATCCCAAAGGTTCCTATTGAAAACAGCCCTATAAACAATCCTATAAGTGTAGATCCGGCTATGAGGATAAGGAATATCCCAATAAGTTTCACGAACAGGTTAAGAATGAATTTTACGACATCACCTACTGCGGTCGCAGCCGAGTTTGCACCGGAGCGTGCCTTATAACCGTATTTCTCGTAGTTGATGTCTTTCACCTTTCCCGACACATCATCGAACCCCTCTCTTATTTTGCGTTCAATGTTGCTAATGGTTACCGGTTCCCCGCGCATTGCAAGTTTATCGGCAGTGGTTTTAGCTTCGGGCACAAAGATCCAAAGAGCGATATAAATGAGTATAAAGGCGCCGGTAGAGAAAATGGTAAGGAGAATCCACAGGATTCTTATCCATAAAGCATCAATCCCTGTATAATGGGCAAGCCCAGAAGATACCCCTCCTATATAACTGTGCTCTGTATCGCGAAAGAGCTTTTTACCTCTTGTTTTGGTATATACTGGTTCGTCCTCAAAGATCTCGTCATCAATAACATAATCTTCAGGTTGTCCCATCACAGAGATCACTTCATCTACTTCCCGTATCCCAATTACCTGTCTTTCATTTTTGATCTTTTCAGCAAAAAGTTCGGCTATCCGGGCTTCAATATCATGAATGATCTCCTCCTGGCCAGAAGTGTTGGTGAGAGATCGTTTTATAGCCTCAAGGTAATGTTGCAGCCTGGCATAAGCATCTTCATCAATATGAAAGAAAATGCCGGCAAGATTTATATTGACTGTCTTATTCATGATTTTTAGGTTTTTGGGTGGTTACAATTGTCACTGCAGTTTGCAGTTCATCCCATGTATGGGTGAGCTCTTTAAGAAAGATTTTTCCGGTTTCTGTTAGGCCGTAATATTTTCTTGGTGGGCCACTGGTAGATTCTTCCCAGCGGTAAGAAAGTAAGCCGGCATTTTTGAGGCGGGTTAGTAAAGGGTAAATAGTGCCTTCTACCACCAGGAGTTTGGCGCTTTTTAAGGTATCCAGAATTTCGGCTACATATGCATCATTATCTCTTAAGACAGATAAAATACAGTATTCCAAAACACCTTTGCGCATTTGTGCCTTCGTGTTTTCAATCTTCATAGTGTTGAGTTTTGAATGTTGTTGAACTGTTCATTTTTTGATTGATTGATGATTAGAAAATATTTGATGATGATATTTTTAAGCGGTTTGATCTTCAGAATTACCTGAAGCTGTAAATAGATCTTTAGGCTTACCGGCATTTAAAAAATTAATGGCCAGCGGATATTTGTAAAATTTTCCTTCACCAGCCTTAATGGTAGCTGAAACTACTCCGTAGACATTCAGTACAAAGAGCGCAAGAACCAGGAGGGCCATCGTCATGATATAAATGGTTACAGGACCTGCCTCAAGAGGATTTCCTATCCATTGATGATGATCATTTATATAAAATGAATCATCAAAGTTAATATTGAACCCTATAAGGATGGCACCAGCAACTCCTATCATTACCAGGAAAAAAACATACAGGAACAGGCTTATCTGAAAATTTAGAGCTTGTTTGCCATGCTCATTTACAAACGGGTCGTTCTTTTTTGCCGTCCAGAAGATCAAAGGAAAAATAAAATTTCCAAACGGAAAGAAGAATTGACTAAAGGTGGATAAGTGGATTAAAGCTGCCACTGTTTTGTCGGGATTTGTTGATTGATTGTTCATTTGATTGATTTTCTAATGCAAATATATATCTTAAAGATGGTATTATGCAAAACAAAGTACTATAAATTTTATTTTGGCTTGAGAATTTAACATTTGAGGATGTTATTAAAATTGAATACTTTTAGAAAAACTCTTACTAAGTATGGAAGTTTCCTCCCAAAAATTAAATACCTTCTTAATGTTTAAGCTGCCCAGCGCATGGCTAACTGGCGTAAGGGTTAAGGAGATTGATGAAAACCACTGCCTTACAACTGTAAAACACAGCTGGATCAATCAAAACCCTTTTAACTCTTTATATTTTGCAGTACAGGCTATGGCTGCCGAATTAAGTACAGGTGCGCTGGTAATGTCTTCAATTAAGGCTTCAAAAAAGCCAATTTCAATGCTTGTTGCGCAGAATAAATCCAGGTTTACCAAAAAAGCAACAGGGAAGATCTCCTTTATCTGTAATGATGCTCATCTTATATCGGCTGCTATTGAAGAAACTATTAAAACAGGGGAGGGGCAGACCTTCTGGATGCGTTCTCATGGGGTAAATGAAGACGGGCAGGAGGTTTCTGTTTTTGAATTTGAATGGACAATTAAATTGAAGTGATCAGTGATTAGTGCGCAGTTTTCTGGATGAACTAATCTATATTTTGATCACTTCAGAATGGCGCGGATTTCTAATTTGCGCCGGGTATTTTATGAAAGTATCCAGTGCTGAATATTGTATGATCAAAAATTTTAAATAAACCTTAAACCTTAAACCTTAAACCTTTATAAGATGAATGCACATGAAATAGATTACGAGATATTTGGTGAGGAGATGCAGTATGTAGAGCTGGAACTGGATCCGCAGGAAGCGGTAATCGCCGAAGCAGGAAATTTTATGATGATGGACAACGGCATTAAAATGGACACCATCTTTGGGGACGGTTCAAAACAGAATGAAGGATTTTTAGGGAAAGTCCTGGGAGCCGGAAAAAGATTGCTTACCGGGGAGAGCCTCTTTATGACCGTATTTACTAATGAGATAGCAGGTAAGAAAAAGATCAGTTTTGCTTCTCCTTATCCGGGGAAAGTGATCCCATTAGATCTGACGGAATTTGGAGGTAAGTTCATTTGCCAGAAAGACGCTTTCTTATGTGCAGCTAAAGGCGTGGCTATAGGAGTGGAATTTAGTCGCAGACTTGGCCGGGGATTCTTTGGGGGAGAAGGTTTTATTATGCAGAAGCTTGAAGGTGATGGTATGGCCTTTGTACATTCTGGTGGTACAACTGCAAAAAAAGTACTGCAGCCGGGAGAAAAACTAAAGGTAGATACCGGTTGCATTATTGGTTTTACGAAAGATGTGAATTATGACATCGAATTTATAGGAGGTATTAAAAACAGCCTTTTTGGAGGAGAAGGATTATTTTATGCTACGCTTACAGGGCCGGGAACTGTTTTTGTGCAGTCATTACCTTTTAGCCGGCTTGCAGGACGCATTTTAGCTGCGGCACCACAGGGTGGAGGTAAAGATAAAGGAGAGGGAAGTATCCTTGGAGGCCTTGGAAATATGGTAAGTGGCGATAATCGTTTTTAAGAGTGTTAAATTAGCTTCATCTTGTTCCGGTTTTTGAAAAAAAGATGTATTTTTATACCATTAACGAAAACGATTTCGCTTATAGATAACCATTACTTATTCTAACCAAGGTTAACTAATTTTATCATTATGGCAAGAGCGATGTTTGAGTACACCAAGACGGTACTAAGCAAAGTAAGTTTTGATGTCACTCTGTTCTGCAAAGAGGTGAAAAAGGCACTTCAACGATTATTACCTTATGAGATTGAAGAGTTGAAGCTTTATATTTTTTCACTAATTCGGCAAAATCCCGAATTAAACCAATGTCTTATTTACTTAAACCCTTAAAATAAAAGAGGCAGCCTGAAATTATTTTTTCAGGCTGCCTCCTTTTTATACATTATCTGTATTTACTTCTTGTGTACAGGACTTATAATCTGAACATTTTGAAAGGTTATTGCCCCTTTTACCACTCCGGCTATTGTACTGCGAAGCGCCTCTATAATCTGCATTTTCAATTCGCTCTTATTGTATATAAGGCTAACTTCTCTCGCGGGAGTTGGTTCAACAAACATTTTGATATTCTTTTGGTCTTCACCCTTTAAGTCTAAGGTATGAAGGTAGGGCAGAAGCGTCATTCCCAGGCCTTCATTTGCAAGTTTGATCATGGTTTCAAAGCTGCCACTCTCCAGCTGAAAATGATCGTCATTTGAATGCCGCGTCGCTTTGCATAGATTGAGGATCCCATCCTTAAAACAGTGCCCGTCTTCTAGCAACAAAATGTCATCGAGGTCAAGATCTTCAACCTTCAGTTTGTCTTTAGAGTTGAGCCTGTGGCCGGGAGGTATATATCCTACAAAAGGTTCATAAAAAAGTACCTGTTCTTTAATATTTGGTAGTCCTAGTGGTGTTGCCGCAATGGCTGCATCAAGATGCCCATCTGCCAGTTTTTCAATCATGGCTTCGGTATGCAGCTCTTCGATCTTCAGCTTTACCTTTGGGTATTTCTTGATAAAATTATTTAGGAACATGGGCAGGAGCGTAGGCATAACCGTTGGAATCACTCCCAACCTGAAAAGTCCGCCAACAAAACCTTTTTGCTGATCTACAATATCTTTAATTCTATCACTCTCATTGACAATATTTCGCGCCTGCTGAACAATTTTTCTCCCGGTAGCAGTAAGCTCAATTGGTTTTTTACTGCGGTCAAAAATCAGCACGTCCAGTTCATCCTCCAGCTTTTGAATCTGCATACTGAGGGTGGGTTGGGTTACAAATACTTTTTGTGCAGCTTTCGTGAAATTTTGATGCTCGGCAACGGCTAAAACGTAATGTAACTGGGTAATAGTCATAGATCCTTATATTAAAGTAACTGCAAAAGTATTTATTTTTTCTATAGTAATAACATTATAATCCATTTCAGCTGAAATAGAGTAGTTCCAGCTTTTGCTGATGCTTAGAACTTGTACTTAGATCCTTTCGTTTCCCGAGACATGGGCTTTACTTACAGCAGCATTAGTTTTGGATTGCGCCATGCCTGAATTCCGAAGAAAAGTACAGAAGAATGCACTTGTGCTTCATATCAATCAAACAAGATCAGGTTTTAAAAATGCCATTTTTGACACCTGATCTAAAAGTGATCTTCTGTAAAATAAAAGAGGCTGACTTAAAAGCTAAACTTTGATCAATCTGAATTTGTTTAGTTTCTATTATTTCTGAAGTTCAGATTTAATAGATTACGAAGTATATTCAGAATGATGTATAGCAGCTTTTAAGACAGCCTCTAATCAAAATTACAAGAGAAGATTACGCTCCCTGCAGAATGCTGTTAAGCGTTTTACTTGGTCGCATTGCTGAAGTTACTTTCTCCTCTTCGGGTTTGTAATATCCTCCGATATCTACCGCTGAGCCTTGTGCATCAATCAATTCCTGTAAAATTTGCTTTTCGTTCTCCTGAAGCTTCGTGCTCACCTCTTTAAAATGTGCTTTTAGCTCCTGGTCTTCGTCCTGTTCAGCTAAGGCTTCGGCCCAGTAGAGAGCCAAATAAAAGTGGCTCCCCCTGTTATCAAGTTCATTGACTTTTCTTGATGGAGATTTATCTTTTTCTAAAAATTCTTCCGTAGCCTTATCAAGGGCGTTGGCAAGAACTAAAGCTCTCTTATTATTGTATTTTTCACCCAAATGCTCGAGGGAAACAGCCAGTGCAAGGAATTCTCCCAAAGAATCCCAGCGCAGGTGGCCTTCTTCCACAAATTGCTGCACGTGCTTTGGAGCTGAACCTCCGGCGCCTGTTTCAAATAAACCACCGCCATTCATAAGAGGAACGATAGATAACATTTTGGCACTTGTACCTAACTCAAGGATAGGGAAGAGATCTGTAAGGTAATCCCTAAGAACATTTCCGGTTACCGAAATAGTATCTTTTCCGGCCTTTACACGCTCAAGGGTGTAACGGGTAGCGTCTTCAACAGACATTATTTTGATCTCCAGGCCTTCAGTATCCTGATCTTTTAGATAGAGTTCCACTTTTTTAATGATCTCTGCGTCGTGTGCACGATCTTCATCTAACCAGAAAACAGCAGGTGAACCGGTAGCACGGGCGCGGCTTACTGCAAGTTTTACCCAATCCTGAACCGGTGCATCTTTTGTTTGACAGGCTCTCCAGATGTCTCCTTTTTCAACCTCGTGTTCCATGAGAACTTTTCCGGCTTCTGTAACAATTTGTACCTGCCCGGCTTCCTTCATTTCAAAAGTCTTGTCGTGGGAACCGTATTCTTCGGCTTTTTGAGCCATTAGCCCAACGTTTGGAACCGTCCCCATCGTTGTTGGATCAAAGGCGCCATGCTCTTTACAGAACTGGATGGTAGTCTCGTAAAGACCTGCATAACTACTGTCGGGGATTACAGCTTTGGTATCCTGAGGGTTACCTTCGGCATTCCACATTTTTCCTGAAGTTCTTATCATTGCCGGCATAGATGCATCAATGATCACATCACTTGGCACGTGCAGGTTAGTAATTCCCTTGTCGGAATTTACCATGGCCAGGTCTGGTCCATCTTTAATATCCTGCTCGATCTTAGAATTAATTTCGTTCCTTTTTTCTTCAGGAAGATTATTGATAGCACTTAAAACATCACCAAGACCGCTGTTAGGATCGGCTCCTGCTTCTTGTAGTTCAGTACCGTACTTTTCAAAAATGTCTTTAAAGAAAACCTTTACGCCATGACCAAAAATAATAGGATCTGACACTTTCATCATAGTTGCCTTCATGTGTAAGGAGAACAGCACTCCTTTCTCTTTAGCATCTTTAACCTGTTCTTCAAGGAACTTAATGAGCGCATTTTTGCTCATAAAAGTTCCGTCGATGATTTCCCCTTTTTTAAGCTTTAGGTCTTTCTTGAGAAATGTAGTATCTCCAGATGCCGTTTTAAGCTGAATATTTACAGTGGTAGCTTCGTCAAGAGTGACAGATTTTTCATTGTGTCTAAAATCATCTTTGCTCATGGTAGCCACATGGCTCTTAGAGTCTTTGGTCCAATCTCCCATGGAGTGTGGATGCTTTTTGGCGTAGTTTTTCACGGCCTTTGGGGCACGCCGATCAGAGTTTCCTTCACGCAACACAGGATTAACTGCACTACCTTTTACCTTATCATATTTTGCCTGAATTTCTTTTTCCTCATCTGTCGCTGGTTCATCAGGATAATTAGGTAGATCATAGCCTTTCTCCTGTAATTCCTTTATAGCAGTCTTTAACTGCGGAATAGAAGCACTAATGTTTGGTAACTTGATGATATTAGCTTCAGGTTGTTTGGCAAGCTCACCTAATTCGGCAAGATCATCAGAAACTTTTTGGTCTTCCTTGAGTCTTTCAGGAAACTGGGAAAGAATTCTTCCTGCCAGGGAGATGTCTCTTGTTTCAAGCTCAACATTGGCCGGTTTTGTGAAGGCCTCTACAATGGGGAGTAGGGAATATGTTGCGAGGGCTGGAGCCTCATCGGTTTTGGTATAAATAATTCTGGTTGTCTTTGACATATTGGAAAATTTTATTTTAGATCAAGAGTGTGCAATTTAGCATTTTTCAAGCTTATTTCACAGGTGCAAAGGTTAAGATAGTATGGAGGAAAGGCATAAAAAGTGCAAAAAAAAGCCATTTCACTATTTTCATAATGAAATGGCTCTAATGAAATAACAATTCTTTGCTGAACTTTTACCTTCTCAAGTGAAATCTATATTTCACAAGCAAGTTGTTATTTCATCAAGATGACTTACATTTCCCAAAAGAGTGTGTGTAAATCATCCAAAACGTTTTTACCAAATTAAACCAACTATGTCTGGCATATTGTTATTCAAAATGGCAAAAACTTATGTAAAGATTTTGCTCTACATGAGTTTAAGAAGAATTCCTGGCGACATTCTTTGACTTAAATCTCTGTATTAAATTTACGAAAGAAAATATTTATACGCAAATATCTAAGCCTTAATTGTTTATAAAAATAACTGAAATATTTATTTAACAAAAAAGCCTCAATAAATGAGGCTTTTTCAAGTAATATGTTGAAAGATTATCTTCTTCTTTCTTTAATTCGAGCTTTTTTACCAGTAAGTTCTCTAAAGTAGTAGATTCTTGCTCTACGAACTTTACCACGCTTGTTGATCTCGATTTTCTGAAGAGCAGGCAGGTTGAGCGGGAAAATACGTTCAACACCAACAGTACCACTCATTTTACGAATAGTAAAAGTTTGAGAAGCTCCAGATCCTCTCTTTTGGATCACAACTCCACGGAAGAACTGAGTTCTGGTTTTTTGACCTTCAGTAATTTCGTAATAAACAGTAATAGTATCTCCGGCTGAAAAATCAGGGAAATCTTTTTTTGTTACAAACTCCTCTTGTACAAATTTAATTAAGGATTCCATATTTCTAATGGTTTAAAAATAAAGTCTAAAGCAACATTCACGGGTATCGCCAGAGGTTGGTTCAGAACGTGTGCAAAAGTAATAAATTTTGTGATTCTAAAAACGAATGGCTCATTTATTTTTCGTCGTCACTCAATAAGTCAGGTCGCAGGGTCAAAGTGCGGGCGTAGGCCTGTTCTTCCCGCCATTCTTCAATCTTTGGCGTGTTGCCAGAAGTGAGAATTTCTGGTACTTTCCAGCCATTATAATCTGCTGGGCGGGTATAAATTGGCGGCGCGAGTAAATTGTCCTGAAAGGAATCGGTAAGTGCAGAGGTTTCATTGCCCAGAACTCCAGGTAGCAGGCGAATTATGGAATCGCACAGCACAGCGGCCCCTAATTCTCCGCCCGAAAGTACGTAGTCACCAATAGAGATCTCCCGGGTAACAAAATGCTCCCGCACGCGTTGATCTACTCCTTTATAGTGACCGCAAAGAATAATGACATTTTCCTTTAGGGAAAGTTCATTGGCTATACCTTGCTTCAGCGTTTCTCCATCGGGCGTCATATAAATGACTTCGTCATAATCCCTTTCTGCTTTCAAAGCTGTTATGCACTTATCTATAGGTTCTATCATCATCACCATCCCGGCGCCCCCTCCAAATTGATAATCATCTATTTGTTTGTAATTATCGGTTACGTAATCACGTAAGTTGTGCAGGTGAATTTCTACATGACCTTTTTCAATTGCTCTTTTTAATATAGAGGCTTCAAAAGGGCTGGTAAGAATTTCGGGAACTACGGTAATAATATCAAATCGCATGGAATGGGAATTTAGGCAGAAGGATTTTCAGCCTGTAAATTTAGTTAAACCCTCAGGAATATTTGTTTCTACTTTGCGACTTTAAGCTGCTTGTTCTTTTCATCTTGTAGCAGTCTTCCCAGTCTTTGCTCTTTTTCGAGAGATTTTGCGCGGTAGGCATCAAACTCTTTTTCTACTTCGGCTAAATTTTTTCGCGCTTCGGCTGTGTGAATGTGACTCTTTTTGAATCTCACTACAAATAAAGCCAGTGCTAATACAAGAACACCAACAATGCTCCACATCAAAGTATTGTAGGTAGCTTTACTAAGGGACATTCCCAGTACAGCTATTTCATCTTTTTCAGCGCTTAAAGTGGCAAGCTGCTCTTTAAGATTTTCCAGTTCAGCCTCGAGAGTGGCAATTTTTGCATCCCGGGATTTCAAAGCTTCTTTAGAAGAACCTATTTCTTCCTTGAGTTCAATAATTCTGTTGGAGGTTAGCTCCTGTAGCGTTGTAAGCTGGTCTGTATCCACAACCTTATAACCTTTAAAGTTGTTGGAACTGGTAATCAATTCCTGGAATTTTTCAGCAATAGTAGCTTCTCCGGGAGTCTGGGCTACTGTGACTGTAGCGGTCAATAGAATAAAAGCGAATAAAATATTTTTCATAGCAGGTATTATTTTTTTGGTCATTATCACAACGAACACCTAAAAATGATATTGTTGATGATAGTTTAATTTTTTTCTCATTAACTTCCTGTATATAAGCAGGCCGAAAAAAAGAAGTGGCAAAATTAAAGAATAATAACTGCCTGGCTCTCCTGTCTTTCCACAAATTTTTAGTTAATTTTCTTCGGTATTCTGCTTGCCTTTATTCAGCAGGATCACAACTTCCGAAGAAGACTTTATACATCATAATAAATTAGAAATCAATATATTTAAGTGGCATTGTGTAATAAAAAACCCGTTGCCATTGGCAACGGGTCCCCATCACTAATTAAACCCCTATTAATAATAGGTGAACCTTCTAACCTTGGCAATGTATTTTGCAAGGCGTATTACCTGGTGGCTATACCCGTATTCATTGTCATACCAAACATATAATACGATATTCTTACCATCGCCCGAAACTATGGTGGCGTTGCTGTCGTAAATTGAAGGCTGGGCAGATCCCACTATATCTGTAGAAACCAGTTCGTTTTCTATAGAATATTTGATCTGTTCAACCATTTCTCCTTCTAAAGCATATTTTTTTAGGATCTCATTTACTTCTTCCGGTGAAGTTTCGGTTTCCACCTCCAGGTTGAGTATAGCGAGTGATCCGTTGGGAACCGGAACACGTATGGCATTCGAGGTAAGTTTACCTTCAAATACGGGTAAGGCCTTTGAAACGGCTTTTCCTGCACCGGTTTCAGTGATCACCATATTTAATGCAGCCGCCCTTCCTCTTCTGTACTTCCTGTGCATATTGTCAACCAGGTTCTGGTCGTTTGTATAGGCATGTATGGTTTCAAGGTGTCCTTTTACAACACCTAAATCATCCTGAACTGCTTTAAGAACAGGTGTAATGGCATTGGTGGTACAGGAGGCCGCTGAGAAGATCGAAACTTCATCGGGGTTGTATTCCTTATGATTTACGCCGTGAACTATATTCGGAATTCCTTTACCCGGCGCTGTGAGCAATACTTTTGAAGCTCCCTTAGAAGTGAGATGCCTGCTGAGTGCCTCCTGGTCTCTAAATGCGCCGGTATTATCAATTATCAGGGCATCTTTAATGCCATAAGCAGTATAGTCTATCTCTTCGGGTTCATTGGCCGAGATCATATGTACAGTAGTGCCATTAATTATAAGACACTTCTTTTCTGAATTGTAGGATACGGTTCCGGAAAAATCTCCGTGCACAGAGTCATTTTTGAGAAGACTGGCCCTTTTTTCAAGTACAGTCTCATCGATCTTTCCGCGGGTGACAATGGCTCTAAGCCTAAGTTGGCTGCCTTTGCCAGTTCGGGTCATGAGTTCCCTGGCAACCAGCCTGCCTATACGTCCAAATCCATAAAGTACAACATCTTTGGGAGTAGGTTCGTCTCCCTTTTTTGCGTCTTTTAGTTTAGCCGAAACAAATGCAGTTGCATTCGAATATTTCTGGTCTTCCAGGTGGTATTCATAGGTCATTTTTCCAATGTCGAGCTTGGCAGGTGGGAAATCCAGCCTTTGAATGGCTTCGGCGATCTCAACCGAATCAAAAATAGAAATTGGCTTTTGTACAAATTCACCGGCATACTCGTGCAGGTCTAAAATGTCGCTCACATTGCGATCTATCAACTGGTTTCTGAATAAAACAAGTTCAATAGACTTGTCATACCACAAATCACTCACTGTCTTGATGAATTGTACTGCTGCCCTGCGCCGATCTGCCTGAAAGGCTAATTCTTTTTCGTAAACTTCGTTAGAGTTCATTTCTTTGTTGGTGTTGTTTTTTAAACTGCGGCAAAAATATAGATTTCAAACGTTTTCGTAAAGTATTTTGAACAAAAAAATGAGGCCCATTATAAGCCTCATTTTGGTTATATATATTTGTTTATCGACTCCCCAGATCTGGAAATACTTTCAGAAAAACGGACTGACGACTCCTGAAAAGGATTCAATTTTTGCCATTTTCGGCACCTTATTTACCTCCAGACATACTTTTGTTTTTCGCCATCGGGGGTTACAAAAGTGACTGAAATAGATTGTCCCGGAGATCTTTGTTCCATGATCTTTTCAACATCTTTAATATCCCGCACTTCAATGTTGTCAATGGCTGTAATTATTGTACCATAAAGCTGTTCATTCTGCATTTGAGGAGTGAGTCCTCTGGTGATCTTCACTCCGTTGGTTACTTTTCTTTGCTTCAGTTCATCGGTACTGGCGTTGGTAACTTCAAGGCCAATGGCTTTGATTTGGTAAACCTCATATTTTGTAAGGGTCACGTCAAATTCTTTTGGATCTCCATCGCGAATCACCTGTACTGTTACCACATCATCTGGCCTTTTTGACCCGATATAACCAATTAGATCTGAGAATTTACTGATCTTCACATTATCTAACCTGGTAATCACATCACCTGAACGAATTCCTGCCCTGGCTGCACCACTTCCTGCTTCTACCTGGTCTACGTAAACTCCTTCAGAAATTTCAATGTTGTATTCTCCGGGAAGATTAGCAGCCTGAACGCCACGTATTCCAAGAATTCCCTGCTGTACATCACCATATTCAATAAGATCTTCTACTATTTTTCTGGCATTATTTGAAGGTACAGCAAAAGCATACCCAACATAAGTTCCGGTTTGAGAGGTGATCGCGGTATTGATACCAATCAATTCTCCATTGATGTTTACCAGCGCACCACCACTGTTTCCTGGGTTTACTGCGGCATCAGTCTGGATAAAAGAAGAAATGTTAGAATCCATTCCCAGGTCTCTTGATTTTGCTGAAATTATTCCGGCAGTAACGGTAGAGGTAAGATTGAAGGGGTTTCCTACTGCCAACACCCATTCTCCAATCTGTGCATTGTCTGAATTTCCGAAGGGAAGGTAATGAAGGTTTTCTGCATCTATCTTCAGTAAAGCGATATCCGATTTAGGATCGGTCCCTATCACTTCGGCCATATAATTCTGGTTATTGTTAAGGGTAACCTGAAGCTGGGTGGCATTCTGTATCACGTGGTTATTGGTTACAATATAACCATCAGGAGAAATGATAACCCCACTTCCTGTGCCCTGTAAGGCTTGTGTTGTACTCGAAGAGAAGGGAGACCTTCTTACTGTTGCCACGTTTTTTACGTGAACTACAGCGTTCACCGATTCATTGGCTGCTTCTGTAAAATCTGCATTAGTACCTGTAGGAAGTGAATTCATTTTTACCGGAGTATAGGCAGGGATGCCCGCATTTTCTTCGACTAAGACGTTGTCTTCATCAATGAAAAGCAAGTATCCGGCAAGAGTTAGAACGCCGCTTAAAACAGAGATCATGAGAAAACTGGCAAATCTTTTCATATTTAATATGTGTTTTAGTATTTGTAGAAAAATTCAGTTTTTAGCAGGTATCTTTCCGTAATAAGCCCGTGTGTTAATCATGCCCGTTTTTTCTATTATTGTATCTTTGACCCCTGAAAAATAATCCAGATGAAGCTGAATTTTTATAAATACCAGGGTACGGGAAACGATTTTATTATGGTAGATAACCGTACATCGGTTTTATCCAAAAATGATACCAAATTGATAAGACGGCTTTGTGATCGTAAATTTGGCATCGGTGCAGATGGTCTCATTCTCCTTGAAAATTCAGAAAATTCGCAGGATGATTTTAAGATGGTGTACTTCAACGCCGATGGCAACGAGAGTAGTATGTGTGGTAATGGTGGCAGGTGTCTTGTAGCGTTTGCGAAATATTTAGGGATTGTTTCAGACAGGGCGGCATTTACTGCAATAGATGGATTTCATGAAGCTGTAATAGAAGACGAAAAGGTGGGACTTAAAATGATGGATGTTGAAGGGATTTCTGAAATTGGCAATGCTCTTTTTCTTAATACAGGCTCCCCGCATCATGTCATTTTTTCAGAAGAAGTAGACAAAATAGATGTCAAACAAGAAGGAGCTGCCGTAAGGTATTCACCAGAATATGAGGCTAAGGGAGGCACAAATGTAAATTTCTCTTCATCTCTGGATGAGTCAACTTTAAAAGTGCGGACGTATGAGAGGGGGGTGGAAGATGAAACTCTTTCCTGCGGTACCGGGGTTACAGCTGTCGCAATAGCCGCCTATCACTCAGGAAGAACATCTTCAAATAAAGTGGAGTTAAAAACGCCGGGGGGTGAACTTAGCGTACGTTTTACGCCTAAGGGTGACAGTTACAGCGACGTTTGGCTAACGGGGCCTGCACAACAGGTCTTTAAAGGAGAAATAACATGCTAACACTTCAGGGGGAACTGGTTTTTCTGAGAGCGTTAGAGCCCGAAGATCTCGATTTGCTCTTTGAAGTAGAGAACAATGAAGAATTCTGGGAAGTGAGCGCCACGAGCGTTCCTTTTTCCCGCTATGTGCTTAAACAATATCTTGAAAATTCCCATCGTGATATTTACGATGTTAAACAGTTGAGGCTGGTAATTTGTGATAACACTTCGGAAGCTGTGGGCTTAATAGATATTTTTGATTTTGACCCCAAGAACAGGCGTGCTGCCCTTGGTATCCTTATTATTAACAGGAAAAACCGAAAAAAGGGATATGGCACCCAGGCTTTAGAACTGGTTTGTAAATACTGCTTTACTCACCTGGGCCTGCACCAGGTCTATGTTAACGTAGGCAGCGATAATGCTTCGAGTAGGCTGCTCTTTGAAAAAGCCGGTTTTTCACTTACCGCCAGAAAAAAGGACTGGAATTTGGTAGAGGGAGAATATAAAGATGAAATTACCTATCAATTGATCAACTAATGTATATCAAAAAAATCTTATTAATAATTGCCCTTTTAGGCATCCTGGGTCTGGCAACATTCTCCTGGTACGTCTATGACGTTATCTTTTCTCCTAACACTACTTTTTCTGAAGAAACTGCTCAGGTATATGTGCCTACTGGCGCAACTTATGCTGAAGTAAAAGAGCTGCTGAAGCCTTATCTTGAAGATAGCGAAGAATTTGACCTTGTTGCACAGAAAAAAGGCTACATCAATAATGTGAAGGCCGGAAGATTTATTCTGAAGAAAGGCATGAACAACAACGAGATTGTAAATACCCTTCGCAGTACAAACGAGCCGGTGTGGGTAACCTTCAATAATCAGGAACGACTTGAAGATCTCGCCGGAAGGGTCGCAGCACAGATAGAAGCCGATAGTACACAGCTTCTGGAAAGCATGAGAGATTCGGCATTTTTGACACATTCTGGTTTTGAAGGAAGAAATGCGATTGCCATGTACATTCCAAATAAGTATCAGTTTTTCTGGAATACTTCGGCTGTCGAATTTAGGGAGCGGATGAAAGAAGAGTACGACCGCTTTTGGACAGAAAAAAGACTGGCAAGGGCCGAAGAGATTGGGCTGACTCCACACCAGGTGATGGTTGTTGCTTCTATCGTGCAAAAAGAGACAGCCAAAATAGACGAGCGGCCAAAGGTAGCCGGGGTCTATATGAACCGGATTGAGAAAGGCTGGAAACTTGAAGCCGATCCAACTGTGATCTATGCCCTAAAAGACAGGCTGCAGAATTTTGATACCATTATAAAAAGGGTCCTGTATGCCGATCTCACCCTTGATTCTCCTTATAATACCTATAAATACAAAGAACTACCTCCCGGGCCTATAACCATGCCTGACATATCTTCAATAGATGCGGTGCTTAACCATGAAGATCACGACTACTTCTATTTTGTGGCCGATGTGGAGAATTTTGGTTATCATAAGTTCGCAAAGACCCTGTCGCAGCACAACGCCAATAAACGAGCCTATGTTCAATGGATCAATAAGCAGAAGATCAACAGGTAAACAGCAATATTCAGTAAAATCTCCCCACAATAAAACCCTTTTTGGCACGTTCTATGCTTTTAACCGGTCAGCTGAGAAAAAAATGCTCTCAGTAAGTTTAACAGGCTGATAATTAGATTATTGAAAAATGTAGTACATTTGTCGGCCGTTTCGAGGAAATCTTCATGATTTCTAAGAGCAAAAACAAAAAGGATGAAGAAGAAAGTTGCAAAATTTTCAGTATTACCGGTTGTAGGAGCATCTATATTTTTTTATAGCTTTTCCACCAACAAAACCAAGGATTTTGATGCTGCTGTTCTTGAAGAATTCAAGACAGTAAATGAGGAACTGAATTTTGATGTTCCCCATACACCAGATGTTACAGTATTCGGTCCGCAGCTTAGATCTTACCCACAGTTAGGAAAATCTTACGTAGCTTTTAAGGAAGCCATGGGCTTTAAAGAGTCGGGTGGTGATTACAAGGTCATCAACGAATTTGGCTACATGGGAAAATACCAGTTTGGAAGAGGTACCCTAAAATTAATCGGAATTAAAGACACCAACCTTTTCCTTAATTCCCCCGATCTTCAGGAGGCTGCTTTTTACGCAAATTCTTCTCGTAACAAATGGATTTTGCGTAAGGATATTGCAAAATTCCAGAATCAGGTAGTGAACGGGATCAGGATCACCGAATCTGGTATCCTGGCGGCAGCGCACCTTGCGGGGCCCGGTAATGTCAAGAAATTTTTAAGAAGCAATGGAACCAACAGCTTTAGTGATGGTTTTGGTACTTCTATAAAATACTACTTTAAGAAATTTGAAGGTTTTGATACTTCTTTCGTGGTTCCCGACAGGCAAGCGAAGGTTAATAATCCTTCTGTAATATAAAGATAGTGGGCCTTTTATGAAGGTCCACTTTTGTTTTACGCCAGTCGGCAGCAGTTTTGGTCACTATAAATTCTGTTGGTAAAGTAAGATCACAGGCGATGCAAATAGGGGTGCCGGGATGCAGTACCTGGGTGAGGTCTTCAAGCATTTTATTGTTCCGGTAAGGAGTTTCAATAAAAGACTGCGCCTGGTTCTTCTCATGAGAGATCTTTTCCAGGTTTTTAATTTCTCCCTTTCTGGCAGCCTTATCTATAGGGAGATACCCGTTAAAAGCAAAGTTTTGACCATTCATTCCTGAAGCCATCATGGCCAGAAGAATAGAGGAGGGGCCCACCATCGGGACTACCTGAATGCCTTCTCTGTGAGCAATTTTCACCACTTCGGCACCGGGATCTGCAACTCCGGGGCAACCTGCTTCACTCAATAAGCCTATATCTTTACCTGTTTTACAGGCTTCTAAAAATCCTGAAACCTCGGCAGGATCGGTATGTTTGTTTAATATGAAAAACTGAAGTGAAGGCTGAGATTTACCGGGAACTAATTTCTTTATTGCCCTGCGGGCGGTCTTTTCATTTTCTGCAATAAAAATGTCAAGGCGTTCTACCTGGTGTTGCACTGTGGCCGGTAAAACTTCAAGAGGTTCATTGTCACCCAAAGTGGTGGGTAGCAAATATAATTTTCCGGAATAGGAGAAGGGAGAGCTCAAACTATTTATGTTTTTCAGCTATGATCGTGCAGGCTTCATCCAGCATATCGTAAACTTTTTTGAATCCGTTGGCACCACCGTGGTAAGGATCGGGAACTTCAACATTCTCTCCGGGAAAGACCTCATTAAGAATGAGTGAAACTTTCTCTTTATCCTGTTCATTTCGGGCAAGGGAAATTACGTCGTGATAATTTGACATATCCATCACGTAGATCCTGTCAAAATTATCGAAATCTTCTGGTGAAAATTGCCGACCCCGTTGTGTTCTAATATCAAGATTATTTTCCCTGGCAATATCTACCGATCTTGGGTCGGGGCAGTCATCTACATGATAGTTGCTTGTTCCTGCCGAATCGACAAAAACTTTTTCAGCATCAACTTTAGATTTTAGAATGCCTTCGGCCAGGGGTGACCTGCAAATGTTGCCAAGGCACACCATCAGGATCCGGGTTTTCATATTACAGGGTTAGTTTTTTGTTGATATCCTCAACAAATTTCTGAAATTGTTTATCGGTTGAAGCTAAATTGTCAACTGTTTTGCAGGCATGCAAAACGGTGGCGTGATCCCTTTTTCCAATTTGAGAACCTATACTTGCCAAAGAAGCTTTAGTGAACTTTTTTGCAAAGAACATCGCCAGTTGGCGCGCCTGCACAATGTGTCTTTTACGCGTTTTAGATTGAAGGGTTTCCACATCCATCTGGAAGTATTCGCTCACCACCTTCTGGATATAATCTATAGAAACTTCGCGCTTGGTGTTCTTAACGTAGTTATCAACGATCTTCTTTGCCAGCTCAAGTGTGATATCTTTCTTATTGAAAGAGGAATGGGCTATCAAAGAGATTATTGCTCCCTCCAGTTCACGAATATTGGTCTTAATATTGTTGGCAAGGAATTCCACGATCTCTTCGGGCATTTCCACCCCGTCACGATAGAGTTTACTCTTAATGATTTGTACTCTTGTTTCGGTATCAGGATGTTGTAATTCGGCTGAAAGCCCCCACTTAAAACGGGACAGGAGTCGTTGTTCAATATCCTGCATGTCTACCGGAGCCTTGTCACTGGTTAGAATAACCTGCTTTCGGTTTTGATGAAGGTGATTAAAAATATGGAAGAAAACATCCTGGGTCCCGGCTTTCCCAGAAAGCAACTGAATGTCATCTACTATCAATACGTCAATGATCTGATAGAAATGTATAAAATCATTACGGTTATTCTTCTTTACTGATTCTATATACTGCTGCGTAAATTTTTCCGCAGAAATATAAAGAACTGTCTTCTCAGGATATTTGTCTTTAATTTCAATCCCAATAGAATGTGCAAGGTGCGTCTTTCCCAAACCAACGCCGCCAAAAATAAGCAAAGGGTTAAAAGAAGTTTCCCCAGGTTTATTGGCTACCGCCAACCCGGCAGATCTTGCCAGCCTGTTGGAATCCCCTTCTAAAAAGTTGTCGAAGTTATAGCTCGGGTTAAGTTGGGATTCGATCTTTACATTCCTAATTCCGGGAATGATGAACGGGTTTTTTAATTCAGGGTTTTTGTTCTTAATAGGAACATCAACTTCCTGCGAAGCAACATTAGAACGGTTGGTACTCGGTATCTTTTCTGTAAAAGGTTGTTTGTTTCCGTAAGTATTTTCCATTCTTATGACATACACCAGTTTTGCCTGATCCCCAAGCACCCTGTTTAACGAAACTTTAAGAAGTTTAACATAGTGCTCCTCAAGCCACTCGTAGAAAAATTTTGACGGTACCTGAATGCTTAAGGCGCTGTCTGAAAGTTTCACTGCCTTGATAGGTTCAAACCAAGTTTTATACGCCTGTGGTGTAATATTATCTTTAATGAAAGTAAGGCAGTTATTCCAAACTGATTGCGCAGTTTCTGACATTCCTGAGTCTAAATTTATAATACGTTTGTTAGTAGTGGTTTCCATAAGAAAAAGAGAAAATGTCTTTCTCCCGGGTTTTTTAGAGCAACAAATATGTGAACAAATTATCTGAAAAAAAAACGTTTGCCTACTTGAAATTTAACAAAAATTTTAGCATACTTCGTTCACTGTGAAAGTACAAAACCGAATCAAATAATTCATTAAAAAAATCATGAAAAGCCACTTCACCTATGTTAAAGTTCGATATGCAGAGACAGACCAAATGGGAGTCGTGTATCACGGCAACTATGCACAATATCTGGAAATTGCACGTATTGACTGGCTTGCTGCTCTGGGGATCTCGTATCGAAAAATGGAAGAAGACGGTGTGATGCTGCCCGTGTATGAACTTAACCTCAGGTTTAAGAAATCTGCCAAATTTGATGACAAATTAAAGATCGAAACCCGCTTAAAAAGAAAACCCGGAGTGCGTATTGAATTTGAATATGAAATCTTCAATCAACATGGCGAACTGCTCACCGAAGCTGAAACTACCCTCATCTTTGTGGATATGGAAAAGAACAAACCTATTAAATGTCCGCAACACATTCTTGAAAAGCTGGGGTTTTAATCTTCCAGCTCTTTAATTGTTACTTTATAGGTAGCGTCAAATTTTTCGTAGATCCTTTCGGATTCACTTTTTCTAACCGAAATAATGATCTTACAATCCAGTTCAAGAATCTGGTCAACAACATTTAAATTGTTTTCCTTGATCACCCGCATCACTTTGTTCATTTCGGGATAATCGAAAGAGATCTCAAACTTCAGGTCGATGGTGCGGGTAACGATATTAGATTCCTCCAGTACCATTTGGGCAGTGGTTTTATATGCATTTATCAATCCTCCAACTCCCAGTTTTACCCCGCCAAAATAACGCACTACCACAATAAGGATATTAGTAACTTCAAAGGACTGGATTTGCCCGTAAATAGGCATTCCGGCCGAATTTGATGGTTCGCCGTCATCATTAGCCCTGTAATGAAAATCGCTTTTACCAAGCTGCCAGGCGTAACACCAGTGCCGTGCGGCATGATGTTTCTTCTTGAGGTCTTCAAGATGTTCCTTAGCTTCTTCTTCAGTGGTAACAGGGAAGGCATAGCCAAAGAATTTACTGTTCTTGTCCTTAAAAAGGACTTCTGCGGAAGGTTTAGTGATGGTTTTATAAGTGTCTTTTACATCCATTCTTCAGAAGTTGCGATTAAAATGATACTGGCAACTGCCAGCAGGATCCCAATCCAGTTCTTTGGCAGCATTCTTTCCTTAAATAAAAGAATTCCAAGGAAAGTAGAGATCATTACAATTGCGACATTGTTCAGGGGGAAGATCGTAGAACTTTCCATGCCTTCTGTGCGAAGGGCCAGTACAAGAAAATAAATAGAACCAAAATTCGGAATTCCTAAAGCCACGCCGCCAATGACATTTTTGAAACTTAATTGCAGCGAACCTCTTATTCCCTGAAAAATAAGGATACAAATTCCAATAATTCCTGCGATTGCAAAAATGCTGGAGGAAAAAAGAGCGACATCGGCTTCGGCGACATAGGAAGTTTCCAGGAATTTGAGCGTGGTGTCAATAATTCCGCTACCAAAGAACACCAGGAGTGGAAAGATCAGGTTCCTCTTTTTGATCTTAATTCCTTCTTTCTTCTTAATGGAAGTCAGGTAAACAGCCACCAGGGCGAGAATAATTCCGAAGATCTTGATCCAGCCTGTACTTTCATTATAGAGGATAATCCCAAAAAGCACAGGAATGGCCACCGACATTTTTGTAGCGACAGAGACTACCGATAATCCGCTTTTTTGGGTGGTAAGCGCCGCCAGGTAAAACACAGCGATAAACATAAACCCGAGAATAAAGGTGCCTAAAAACCAATCTTCAGAAAACACTTTTAGCGGATCTATGGGTTGCCGGTCCACAAGCATCCCCGCCGAAAAGGCGAAAAAATAATTGAAAATTATGGCCTGTAGCGTGTTGATCTTGAAGCGCTCAAAAAGTTTGAAGATCACAAAGATCACACTTGAAGAAAGTACACTTAACAGCAGGTAGATCAAAACAAATCGCTTTTAATGGTGAATAGATCGACCACATCCTCATTTACAGGATCAATATTCCAGGTGTGAATGCCAAATTTAGCAGCCGCTTCTGTATTTTCGGGGGTGTCGTCAATAAAAAGTGTCTCCTCCGGATTAAGATCGTGTTGTTGCAGTACAAAACTGTAGATTTCAGGATCGGGTTTTCGAAGGTTGATCTCCTGGGAAAGGTAAAATGCATCAAAACTGTTTTTAAAATCTTCAAAAAATGAAATATGCTGTTTTACCCAGTCAATATGAATATGGTTGGTGTTGCTCAACAAGATGAGTTTGTATTTCCCCTCTTCTTTTAACTGCTGAAGAAATTCAAGCCGGTGCTTCGGAAAATCAATCAAAATGGAATTCCACGAATTTACAAATGCTTCTGAAGTCAACTGCGGAAAAGATTTGCTATACCCTGAAATGAATGCTTCCGAAGAGATTAATCCCTTTTCATAGGCCATGTTTTGCTGCAGCATTTCCTCTGAAAAATGAGATATTTCGAACTTCTTTAATTCCCGTGCCGTAGCCGGTTTATCGAGGTTGAGAAACACATCTCCAAAATCAAATATGATGGTTTTAATCATTGAAAATAACTTTTAGGTGGTCCTGGTCCACTTTTGTTTCAGAAATGAGCCTGCCGGTAACTTCGGGAGCTTTAATTCCCTCTTTAAAATGGGTTTTTCCGGTGAAAATCCTGGCTTCATCCCATAAATCGGCATCAATAAAGGTCTGCAGGGTTTGCCGGCCGCCTTCAATGATCACCGACTGAATTTCGTGACGGAAAAGTACCTCACAAACCTGTTGCGCCAGGGCTCCTTCAAAATCAAGGGTCTCAAAAATGACATTTTTAGACAACATTTTTTCTGAAGGATCTTCAGTAAGAACAATGGTCTTCACCGATCCGTCAAAAAGGTGAGAATCTGTCGGAATTCTCAGGTTTCTGTCCAGTACAACCCTAACCGGGTCATTTCCCTGCCACAAGCGGGTGTTAAGTTGCGGGTTATCGGCTACGGCAGTGTTCGTGCCCACCAAAATCGCCTGTTCTTCGGCGCGCCATTTGTGAACCAGCTGTTTTGAGTATTTTCCGGTGATCCAAACGGGCTTTCTTTCGACATTTTTGAGAGGTAAGGGCGCTAAAAATCCGTCGCTGCTCTGTGCCCATTTCAGAATAATATAAGGGCGCTTTTTTGTGTGAAAGGTGAAAAAACGTTTGTTGAGCTCACGGCATTCCTGTTCCAGAACGCCCACTCTCACCTCGCAACCGGCGTCCATAAGCTTCTTGATTCCCTTGCCGGCAACTTCCGAAAATGGATCTACAGTTCCAATAACTACTTTTTTGATTCCGCAGTCAATGATCAGGTTGCTGCAGGGAGGAGTTTTGCCGTAATGGCTGCAGGGTTCGAGGCTCACATAAATAGTAGACTTTGGAAGCAGACTTTTATCTTTTACCGAATTCACTGCATTTACTTCGGCATGAGGTTCGCCGGATTTTTGATGCCAGCCTTCGCCAATAATCACCTCATTATGAACAATAACACTGCCCACCACGGGGTTGGGAGAGGTCCTTCCCAGCCCGTTTTGCGCCAGCTGAATACAGCGGTTTATGTATTTTTCATGTATCTTCACCGTCACAAAAATAGCATTTAATAGAGATAATGAGCAGTTATGTAATACGGGAAATTAAACCCGAAGATAATGAGCAGGTTAAAGACTTAATCAGGAGTGTGCTGGTAGAAATGGGTGTTCCAAAAGTGGGAACAGCTTACGAAGATGCTGCCCTTGAAGATATGCATGCAGAATATGATGCGCCAAAAATGGCATATTTTGTTGTGGAAGCAGAAGGTAAGATCATTGGAGGCGCAGGAATTGCACCTTTAGCCAATTTTGAAGGAGCTATTTGTGAACTTCAGAAAATGTATTTTTTACCTGAAGTGAGAGGAAAGGGTGTGGGTGCCCAAATGATGACTACCTGCCTTGAATTTGCCAAAGAGCAGGGGTTCCAAAAATGTTATATTGAAACCCTGCCTTATATGAAACAGGCGCAGAAGCTCTATCTGCGGTCCGGGTTTGAAGCTCTGGAAAAACCCTTGGGTGACACGGGACATTACAATTGTACTGTATGGTTGATTAAAGATCTTTGATCTAAAATTCCAATATTTTAAGCACCAAGTACCAAGTACCAAGTACCAAGCACCAAGCACCAAAAACCAAGCACCAAATACCAAGTATAAATACCAAATATCAAGCACTACAAACCAAAAACCACAAACCAGGAGTTCTGCGAAATCTGCGGGAAATATTTTTTGTAAGATCTTTGCGCTCTTTGCGGAAATCTTTGCGCCCTCTGCGAGAAAACAGACCAGTTAAAAAAGAATGAAAATAACAGCCTTCAAAAATACCTTTTTTGACACCTTAGCGGGAGAGTATCCCAAGGAGGAAATTGGTTCTTTCTTTAATATTTTGCTTCAGGAGTTTACCGGACTCACCAGGTTAGATCTTGCTTTGAATCCGCAGCGGGAACTTTCGGAAGAAGTTGAGGAGAAGCTCAGGGCTGCTTTACAAAGGCTTCGGCAGCATGAACCCCTCCAGTATATTACCGGAACAACAGAATTCTTCGGATTAAATTTTCAGGTGAATTCAAACGTGCTAATTCCGAGGCCGGAGACCGAGGAGCTGGTGCAATGGATGCTTGACGACATTGATGCTTCCGAAGAAATAAAGATTTTAGACATTGGCACTGGCAGCGGGTGTATTGTAATTTCCCTCGCAAAACATTTACCCAAAGCCGAAATCATAGCCATAGATATTTCAGAAAAAGCTCTGGAAACAGCAAAACGCAATGCCGATTTAAATGAAGTAGCAGTGAACTTTATTGAAAAAGATATTCTTGCGGCTGAAGGGCTGCCTGCAAAGTTTGATGTGATAGTTTCCAATCCGCCTTATGTGCGGGAGCTCGAAAAAAAGGAAATGCAGCGCAATGTACTTGAATACGAGCCCATAACTGCACTTTATGTAAAGGACCAGGATCCATTGATCTTCTACCGGAAAATAACAGAGCTGGCAACCGATAACCTTCAACCGGGCGGGAAACTTTACTTTGAGATCAACCAGTACCTGGGAGAAGATACGGAAGCACTTTTAGCTGAAAAAAATTTCGAAACCAGCTTAAAAAAGGATATTTTCGGGGTAGATCGCATGCTAAGAGGAATAAAATCATGAGAATCGAATTTCTGAAGCTTTACACTCCGAATGTCAGGGCGCAGTTCCGCTTTTATGGCGAAGTGCTGGGGCTGCCGGTGGAGAAAATTTCAGAAGAAAATTTCCGGGTGAAAACGGGTTTTTCGAGCCTCGAATTTGAAGAGGACAAAAACGCCACTCCTTATCATATTGCTTTTCACATTACGGCACTTCAGGAAGAAAAGGCTCTTCACTGGTTAAAGCAGCGAGTGGAAATTCTACCTGATGATGGCAATGAAATTATTGATTTCCCCGCGTGGCAGGCGAAATCGGTTTATTTTTATGACAAAGATTCGAATATCCTCGAATTTATTTCCCGCCGGTATATGTTTGAATCTGCTTCCGAAGAATTTTCTTCAGCAAGCATTAAAGGGATCAGTGAAATTGGCCTTGCCACCTCGAATGTGGAAGAGCAGTTTAATTTTCTAAATTCCAATTTCGGCCTTACAAAGTTCACCGGGGATTATGAACATTTTTGTGCCACCGGTGATGACGGAGGGCTTTTCATTATAATAAACAAAGAACAAAAAGACTGGATACCCGTTGGTGACAAAGCGTACCCATCTCCTTTTGAAATAAAAATATCTCTCCAAAATGCCATTTTTGGAGCCTCATTTAAGCACGAAAGACTAAGTCTTCTATGAAACCTGAAGAAAAAATAAAAAAGCTGCGGGAAGAACTTCACCGCCACAACCACCTGTATTACGTACTCGATAAGCCGGAAATATCCGACTATGACTTTGATCAAAAACTGAAGGAGCTACAGGAGTTTGAAGAGAAACATCCCGAATTTTATGATGAGAACTCCCCAACTTTAAGAGTTGGTGGGGCTGTCACTAAAAATTTTGCCACCGTGGTGCATGAGCACAGGATGTATTCGCTTGATAATTCTTATTCTAAGGAAGACCTTGAAAACTGGGAGAAAAGAATAGAAAAACAGGTTGATGGAGAGGTTAATTTTACCTGTGAATTGAAGTATGACGGGGCATCAATTAGTCTTACCTATGAAAAAGGGGAATTTAAGCAGGCCGTTACCCGCGGCGACGGGATTCAGGGCGATGATGTAACAAATAATGTACGAACCATAAGGTCTGTTCCTCTAAGACTGAAAGGTGATTTTCCCGAAAAATTTGAGATTAGGGGCGAAATTGTGCTTCCGTACGAAGGTTTCGCCCAGCTTAATGCTGCGCGAGTGGAGGCCGGAGAAGAGCCTTATGCGAATCCGCGAAATACAGCTTCGGGAAGCCTGAAGTTGCAGGATAGTGCCGAAGTGGCTAGGCGGCCTTTAGATTGTCTTTTGTTCAGCTTAACCGGAAATCTTCCAGGGATCAAGTCGCAGTATGAAGGGCTGGAAAAAGCGAGGGAGTGGGGCTTTAAAATTCCTGCGGAAGCTACACTGGCCAAAAACCTGAAAGAGGTGATGGAGTTTGTGAATTACTGGGATGTGCACCGGCACGATTTGCCTTATGAGACCGATGGGGTGGTGGTGAAAGTTAACAGCCTGCACCAGCAGGAAGAGCTGGGATATACAGCCAAAGCACCGCGTTGGGCTATGGCTTATAAATTTAAAGCCGAACAGGTTTCTACGAAATTGAACAAGATCAGCTATCAGGTGGGCCGCACAGGAGCGATAACTCCGGTAGCAAATCTTGAGCCGGTGCAGCTTGGAGGTACAACGGTGAAAAGGGCTTCGCTTCACAATGCCGATCAAATAGAGAAACTTGACGTTCGGGAAGGGGACGAGGTTTATGTGGAGAAAGGAGGGGAGATCATTCCGAAGATCGTTGGGGTAGATTTCACCAAAAGAGACCCGGATTCCAATCCTACCCAATATATCACCAATTGCCCGGAATGTGATACTGAGTTGGTGAGAAATGAAGGAGAGGCACAGCATTACTGTCCTAACTTTAATGGTTGTCCGCCACAGATCATTGGAAGGATCCAGCATTATATTTCGAGGAAAGCGATGGATATTGAAGGTTTGGGAGGTGAAACTGTGGCACTTCTAGTGAATGAAGGTCTCATTGGAAATTACGCTGATCTTTATGAGTTGAAGAAAGAACAGATCCTGCCGCTGGAGCGTATGGCTGAAAAATCGGCTGAAAATTTGATCAATGGTATAGAGAACTCTAAGCAGATCCCATTTGAACGGGTACTTTTCGCGTTGGGAATCCGCTATGTGGGGGAAACTGTAGCCAAAAAGCTGGCTAAAGAATTTAAGAACATTGATGCTTTGAAAAAAGCAAATCAGCAGGAATTAGAAAATGTTGATGAGATAGGGGAGCGAATTGCCGAAAGTGTGGTGGAGTTCTTTGCAGATGAAGAGAACTTGAACAATGTGGAACGACTGAAAGGTTACGGGTTGCAATTAGAGATCTCTGCCGAGAAACTTGCCGGACAAACAAACAAACTGGAAGGCCAAACCTTTGTAGTTTCAGGAGTTTTTGAAATGTCCCGCAATGACCTTAAGAAGCTCATTGAAGATAACGGCGGAAAAGTTTCAGGCTCTATTTCTTCAAAAACCAGCTATGTAGTAGCAGGTGAAAACATGGGCCCTAGCAAACTCGCTAAAGCTGAAAGTCTCCAGATCACAATCATTGATGAAGAAAAGTTCCTCGAAATGATTAAATAGTTATGTGCCCCAGGTAAGTATGGCAGTTAAAATTACCGAGAGAATCAAAAAGATAGTGAGCATTGATCTCTCCTGGAAATCCAGATAATCATAGCTTTTTTGAATTATTCTTTTAATCATGGTCAATTTTTTATTTCAAATTCATTTTTCAACTAAATAAAACCGGTCAAATTTAATTCTTTATAGAGTTGCAGCTGCTCCAGAATCATTTTTTAACCAAATTTTATTCTTCCCTCATCATTTGTTCTTATTAAAAAACGAAATCTGTAGGTGTAGGTTGTTGACTGTCAATATATAGATCTATATTTGGCGTGCAAAAGTATTATATTGGATGCACATTATTTATGATCCTGGTCACCTTATTATTCCAAATAAATCATTAAAATTAGGTATGATTTTAGGTGCTGTGATAGAAAAGAAATACCCTTGTCTGATTGCTTCCGCGAATCTTAGGAGACATTTGAATATTGCACATTAAAATGTTAGAAGCCGCAGAGATTTACTTGTGATAAATACAAAAAGAGAAGGTGAAAAAGATCCGTAAACAGGATTTTAGTTAAAACTGAGGTAGCTAATAAAACAGTCTTAAAAAAAGCCTAATTTCGCCAATTAATGTAGTTTATCGATAAAAATAATTATTTCGTCGAGTATGCCTGAAAGCGCTGTTACTAAAAATGTTATTCTTTTTTCCTCTTCAGACAGTTGTTTTGCAGATGTGGCTGATGTGTTAAGGAAAGATAACCTGGTGATGCTGTCAGGGAAAGAAGAGGTTATTGATACCGTTCATTTTGGGAATGGGAGCCGTCCCAACCTTGTAGTTGCCGAATATCAGGAGAAGCTGGATGCTATTTACAGAGATCTTATTGAGAATTTACCAATTCCGCTGGTTCTAATAATAGGTCCTCAAGACGAAGAGAAAGCTATTGATCTTTTAGAGGCAGGAGCTTATGATTACATTTTTCGTGATCGGCTAAAGAGACTTCCCCTGGTTCTGAATAAAATAAAGGTAAGAAACCGAAAATCGGCCGGTAAGACGAAAATGACCTATCAGTCTATCTTTGAAAACAGCATAGATGCAGTTCTTTTTACCGTACCCGGTGGTCGTATATTGGCTGCGAATCCTTCGGCCTGTAAGATGTTCCAAAGAACATCTGAGGAATTGTCTGGAATAGGGCTTCGGGGAATTATTGAAGAAGAGAATGCCATTTTGAAAGAACTTCTGGAACCCAAAAGTTCAGAAGCCGGTTTTGTGGGGGAAATGATCCTGAAAAGAAAAGATGGCTCTACATTTCCTGCAGATATTTTTTCCGCAGTATCATTTCACGAAATTGAAAATGCCAGGACTTCAATAGTAATTATTCGCGATGTTTCGAGAAGAAAGACAGCAGAGGAAGAGTTACTGCTGTCAAAGAAGAATTATGAACATTTGTTTGAATTCAATCCGCTTCCAAACTGGATATTTGATCTTGAAACTTTAGAGGTTCTTGCTGTTAACGAGGCAGCAGTAAAGCATTATGGTTACTCTAAAGAAGAGTTTTTGCATTTTCATCTCAGTGACCTCAGGCCTGAAGGTGAACTCCCAAGCTTAATAGCCAATTTGAAGAAAATAAAGGATGAACAGGGAGGTATAGATGTAGATAAATTTATCCATAAAAAGAAGGATGGGGATTTAATGACGGTAGAAGTCCATGGATACAGCATCCTGTTCAATGGAAGGCACTGCAGGCTAGTCACTTGTATAGATATTACCGAAAAAGAGAGGATCATTAAAAAGCTTGAAGATAAAAGCAAAAAACTTCTTTGGGCAGAAGAACTGGCTAAATTCGGTTATTGGCAGGTAGGGGTGCAGGGGAATAATTTTTTCTGGAGTGATGAAGTTTACAGGATTTGGGGGTGGAAAAAAGAGGATTACAACTTAGATTTTGAAGGTTTCCTAAAAACCATTCATCCCGATGACTTAGAGACTTTTCTACAGGAGCGTAGCGCCGCACTCTCCGGAAGTAAGGATATGGATTTTGAACACCGAATTATCCTGCCCAACGGTAGTATAAAATGGGTGCATGAGAAAGGGAAACTGGTTAAGGATAGTAGTGGGAAACCTATAAGATTAGAAGGTTCTATACAGGATGTGACAGACTATAAGAATGCGATGCTCAAATTGAAGCAAAGTGAAAGCAGGCAACGCGCTATTCTTAAATCGCAGACGAACTACCTTACCAGGATAGATCTTCAAGGGAAGTACTCTTACGTGAACGACAAATTTATACTTGATTTTAACTGGATCTCTCCCAATAAAATTTTAGTGGGTAGAGAAGCTATTGAGACTGTGATGGAGTATGACCGTCTCAAAGTAAGCAGTACCTTTAAAACATGTTTAGCTAATCCCAATGCAGTTTACCAGGTAGAAATTGATAAGTTACAGGAAGGCGGAAGAGTAAAACCTACCCTGTGGGATTTTATATGCCTCACAGATGCCGAAGGAAAGCCTGTTGAACTGCAGGGAGTGGGAATTGATATAACCGACAGGGTAGAGGCAGAGCGCTCTTTAAAGGAAACCAATGCCCGTTATGAATTGGTGTCTAAAGCGACTTCAGATGCTATTTACGATTGGGATATACAAATTGATCATCTCTTTTGGGGAGAAGCATTCTATGTTTTATTTGGTTATACTCAGCAAGATTTTTCTCTCTCAATTGATTCGTGGGCAAAAAACATACATCCCGACGAAAGGCCATTAATAAATGAAAGCCTTTCTCGCACCTTAGAAGGCAGTGAGAATCATTGGGAAGCAGAATACAGGTTCCAAAATGCAGATGGAAAGTACTCTTTTGTAGTAGAAAGAGGTTTCATTCTTAGAGATGAAAATGGAAAAGCCCTGCGTATGGTTGGTGCTATTCAGGACGTGACAGAAAGAAAGAAACTGGAAGAACTTTTAGATGAAGCTTCCAAGCTTTCGCGTATAGGGAGTTTTGAATTCGATTTTATTCAGGATACCGTGTACTGGTCACCCGTTACCAAAGAGATCCATGAAGTGGAGCCCGATTATAAGCCCGATTACCAGAAGGGAATACTCTTTTGTAAAGAAGGAGAAAGCAGAAACCGGATGGTCAAGGCACTTAAAGATGCGGTTGATTATAACATACCATACGACATTGAAGAGCAAATAGTGACGGCAAAAGGGAATGAATGCTGGGTGCGAAAAATTGGGCGCCCCACCTTTGTTGATGGTAAGTTTGTGAGGATCAACGGTAGCATGCAGGATATTTCCAATATCAAGAATTCAGAATTAAAAGCCTTAAAAGCATCCGAAGAAAAGCAAACCATACTCGAGAGTATTGGAGATGCATTTTTTACGGTTGATAACGACTGGACGGTCACTTACTGGAACCAGCATGCAGAGAAGTTACTTGAAAGTAAAAAAGAGCGTGTGCTGGGAGAGAATTTTTGGAAGGTCTTCCCCGATGCTGTAGGCACTAAGTTCCATACCTGCTATCATAAAGCCTCCAGGGAGCAAATGATAGTAGATTTTGAAGAATATTTTGAGAGGGTAAATAAATGGTTTGATGTTACCGCATACCCTTCTAAAGGAGGATTATCTGTCTATTTCAGGGATGTGACCGAAAGAAAAGAATCAGAGTTAAAAATTGTTGAATTAAACAAGAACCTCAAGGCCTATACCGAAGAACTTGTTTCGGCTAATAAGGGGCTTGAACAGTTTTCGTATATCATTTCTCACAATTTACGCGCTCCGGTGGCAAACATTATGGGATTGGGAGAACTGCTCAAAGAGGATTATCCTTTAGAAGTAAAAACCCAGTTTCAGGATGAGTTGCTTTCTAACGTCGAAAGATTGGACAGTATCATAAAAGACCTGAATAATATCCTTCAGGTTAAGGTAGACATGAGTGAAAAGAAGGAGCCTATTGTACTCAGTGAACTGGTTGAAAGTGTGCAATCGGGTATCGGGCAGGTTATTCAGAAGGAAAATGTTCAAATTATCACGAACTTTTCCGAAGTGCCATATATTAATTCTATCAAGACCTATCTCCATAGCATTTTCTATAACCTGATCTTTAATAGTATCAAGTACCGCCGACCCGAAGTTTCTCCTGTAATTGAAATTACTTCTGAAGAAAAGTTGGGTAATGTATGTATTACTTTTAAGGATAACGGGATGGGGATTGACCTTTCGAAAAAAGGGAATCAAATATTTGGCCTGTATAAACGCTTTCATCATCACGTAGAAGGAAAAGGTATGGGGCTTTTTATGGTGAAGACGCAGGTTGAGCTTTTAGGAGGTGAAATTCAGGTGACCAGTGAAGAAAATAAAGGAACACAATTCACTATTGAATTTAAGCCTGAAAACAGTGTAAACAAGTTAGAAGATGAAGAAGCCGGGGCAGTATATAATAGTTGATGACGACCGCACAAATAACCTAATTTGTGAGTACGCCGTTAAAGGTTATGATCCCGGTGCTAAGGTAATGAGCTTTACTAATCCTGAAGCTGCCCTCATTCATATTAAAAAAGAACTTGAATTAGAAACTCAGATTTCCACAGTGTTGTTTGTTGATGTAAATATGCCTGCTATGTCGGGCTGGGAATTCCTGGAAGAGCTGGAAAAGTTAGATCACGGAATAAAACAAAAATTTACCATCTACATTTTGTCGTCATCAACTGAAGACTTCAATGAGGAGAGAAAACAATTTCCATACGTTGCCGACTTTCTGTCCAAACCCCTTTCTAAAAGCAGCCTTGAACAAATTCAGCTGTAGATACTCAAAAATGACATTTTTGAGAGGCTTTTTTGTTGAGATTAATTACTCTTCTTCAGGTAATCTCCTTACAAAGCTGTCAAAAATAGCTTCTGAAGCTCATATTTTTCTTTATCGAAGAAAACTACTAGACAATAATAGCGGCACCCCCGCCATTCTTTTTTCCTGAAGAATCGAAGTAGAAGTCTATCCTACCAAGGTTGACACCTGCCCATCCCACCTGGTTTATCAATACCTTTTCGCCTATTGCATTGAGTGCTACTGTAGGTTTGGGAAGAAAAGTATGGGTATGTCCTCCTATGATCAAATCGATATCTTTAGTAGCTGCTGCAAGTTTTTGATCACTTACTTTATCGTCCCGGTATTCGTAGCCCAGGTGGGAAAGGCAAATAACCAGTTCGCATTTTTCCTCTTCCCTAAGTTGTTTGACAATAGTTCTTGCAGTGTCAATAGGATCATGATATTCGGTTTCTTTATAGTGCTTTTTTGCGACCAGGCCTTTAAGCTCTATACCTAAACCAAAAACCCCAATTTTTATCCCGTCACGTACAAAAACCTGGTAAGGCTTAATTCGACCTTCCAAAACCGTGTTGTCAAAGTTGTAGTTGGCATTTATAAAAGGAAATTCGGCATGTGGCAGTTGTGCCAGTAAACCATCAATTCCGTTATCAAAATCGTGGTTACCAATGGTTGCTGCATCATACCCCATTTTACTCATCAACTTAAATTCCAGTTCACCGCCGTAGAAGTTAAAGTAGGGGGTACCCTGAAAGATATCTCCGGCATCGAGCAATAGGGTATGTGGATTCTCCTGCCTAATTTGGTTTATAAGAGTGTACCTGCGGGCAGCTCCGCCCATACTTGGGTATTGTGCATGGCCCATATCAAAAGGTTCAATGTGGCTATGCACATCATTGGTGTGTAAAATGGTAATGTGCTTTGGCTTTTTAGCGGCCGTAAACGATAAAAGGCCTAAGCTGCCTATTCCGGCGAAGGCACCTGCAGCAGCTGTGCTTTGTATAAACTTCCGTCTTTCCATTACTCTACTTTGATAAAACGTTGATCTCTCACCGGGTTAAGGGTATCCTTTGCTTTAAAATAATCAATTAGCAAATTCCTGATCTTATAATCCAGGTAGGTTGCTTCTTCAGCCTTTAAAAAGAAGTTCATATTGTCACCTCCTTCAAGGAGATAATCATTTGTGGCAACATAATAGGTGGCCGAATCCTCTAAAGGTTTCCCCTGAATCAAAACTTTCTTTATGCTGTTGTCTTTATCAAGTTGCAATTCAATGCCTGCTACAGGATGAGCAGTACCCGAATCTATAAGGTAGTGGATCATTTCTCTCACGGCTTCTCCTTTTAATGCTGCAACTACCACTTCATTTTCAAAAGGCATTACCTGGAAGGCACTTCTTGTGGTCACATCACCTTTGGCAATAGATGATCTTATTCCGCCATAATTCAGCAGTACAACATCAATGTTCTCTCCTGTACGTTTATTAAAAATGGGATTTGAGAGCTCCATTAAAGCATCTGCCATAAGGTTGCCTATAGCTGTATTGTACCTCCCCTCAGACTTGCTGAGGTTATAGGGGACGTAGGCTAATACTTCTTCCATCTCCTTATTAATATGCTCTTTATATGGAGCAATAAAATTTTCGAGAGAATCGTTAGCCGGTATGTTAGGCGTTATTTCAAGCTGTTTTCCTTCAATGCGGGCCGGGGTGTAATTGTCGTTGAACTTACATGCCCCGGCTGTCAACAGCAAAAAGAGTAGGTATCGCTTCATTTATGTTATGTGAAAAGACAAAAATAAAAGTTTTAGTAAGAGAAAGGTAAATTAAGAGTGTTTTTTGAAAAGAAGTCTTCTGTGCATTTTTTACAAATTGTTTATTTCTTAAACAAAAATGTTCTATTTTTCTGCTCAATTAGCTGAACTGCTAAACATTGGAACTGCAAAGAGTGAAAACAAGTCAAAAAGTATTTTTCTTATTCCTGTTGGTGGGTGTGCTTTTTGTTGTTGGCTCTATTCTTAGGCTTGAAATCCTTACTGTTCCCACAACCTTTCTTTTAATTCCGGTGCTCATACTATTTTACAGGGTTAAGGTGAAGAAATGGTTCCTGCCCATGGTCATTGCATTGCTTTTATTTTACGCTCGGGATTTATTGATGCTCGATGGACTCTCTGAGAACTTAATTCCTATTCTTTGGTGCTTTGGCACTGCCCTGGTCATTCTCTATGTTTTTGCTTTGACGGGTTTTAGATGGGGCAGGATTCATGTGGTGGAATTTATTTCTCTCTTGATCATGTTTGTTTTCCTCGGATTCCTTTATTATACCATAAACCAGCTTTTGCCCCAGGTGCTTCCTTCTCACCGGGTGGAAGCCTCTCTTTTTATTCTGCTGCTCATCACTCTCCTGGCAATATCTTTTACACAGTATATTCTCAAGTCTCATTATGCCTCTTTGTGGCTTATGCTGGCTTCGGCCTGCCTGGTCTTATCTGAGCTGTCCCTGTTCTTTAAATTATTTATTATCTCAGATATTAGCGTGACGATATTCTACCCTTTATTTCATGTTATTGCCTTCTATGCAATGGTGCAACATGCAGTTCATCGGAGAAAAAGCACCTTTCTTCCAGGTTTTTGATGAAGTATTCTCTTCAGAAGGTATTTTTTAATCCGTTTTTCTTAAAATTTATGACAATAAAATTTATTCTTAGCAAAATTCCTATATTGCACACAATTTTCCTGATGAATGAAAAAAAAGGTTATTCTTTCTCTCCTGGCAGTCTCTGCTATTTGCGTTAACCTTACGGGTATTTTTAATGATGACTTTTTTCTCAGAAAGCTGGGAGAAACCCTGTTTTTCTTTCCTTTGATCCTGTACTACCTGCGAAAGATCCCTTTTAAGAATTCTAATTTTCTCGTATTTCTGGGCATGGCAATGGGTGCAACTGTCTTGTCATGGAGAGGTAGCCTGTGGTACTTTGAACATTTAAGGCTGGGAATGTGGTTAATAGGCTATATTTTTCTTGCCCGGGAGGCCATTAAACATACCGAGTACGAACGGGGGAGTAAATTTACAACCCTTTATTTCATTGGGGTAATTGCCATTTATGTGTACCTGCTCTGGGTTCATGTTATTGAGATAGAACGCAATTTGGGTCATGAGCTTGCCTTTTGGATCTATGTGCTCTATTATCTCAATATTCTCTTTATTGCCATCACCGCTCTTGTATATTATTTAAATTCTTTTTCAAAAAAGTCCGTTTTCTTTATCTGTTTTGCTCTCTCCTTTATTTTTTCAGATATTTTGCGCGACATGGAAGTATTTTACTTTCGGGACTTAAGTGTAGAGATAGTAGCATCGCTCATAAAATTTGCGGCGCTCAAGCTGGTTTTTCTCTTTTTTATTACCCCCGAAAAAAAACTTCGGCTTTTGCATCTGGTGTAGCTAAAATGGGTGTTTACTCTTGTGTTTGGTAATAAGATAATCCCTAATTTTGCCCGGTGAAATTCAGTGAAATGAGGCTCGCCCTGGCGCGAAAAAAAATTACGGTCACCGGTAGAAAATACTGTTGCTGAAGCAAGAAATTGCAGACTCGGATTAATTCTTGATGCTGAAGATGAAAAAGCTTTTTTGCCTTTTTTGAAGCTGAAGCAGGATTTGTCCCTGCAGCAGCATGAGGTATGCTTTGTGTTTGGTCGCAAAAAGGGTGTCAAAAATGGCATTTTTGAATACCCTGTGATCTCTAATGCCGACTTTAGCTGGAATGGCAGGATTTCTGAAGGTGCTTCAGCATTTTTGAACACTCAGTATGATGTTTTGATTTCTTTTACTGCTGAAGAAAATAAACTGGCAGATTTTCTCGTTTCGGTTAGCCGGGCACAGTTAAAAGTAGGAAGGAAAAGGAATGATGAAAATGCCATTTTTGACCTGAATATTTCCGCAGAAATTTCAGAAGCTGAAGTATTCATACATGAACTAAAAAAATATCTGAAAATATTAAATACAACAACCTAAATGAATAAATTTATTGGTACGGGTGTTGCCTTAATCACCCCATTTAAAGATGATCTTTCCGTAGATGAGGAAGCGCTAAGAAAGCTGGTGAATTTCCAAATTGATAACGGGATAGATTATATGGTAGTTTTAGGAACTACCGGCGAAAGCGCAACCCTTACCGCCCAGGAAAAACAACTCGTTATTGATACGGTAGTTTCAGAAAACAATGGTCGTATTCCTTTAGTACTGGGAATTGGCGGGAATAATACTGCCAAAGTTTGCGAAGAGGTATCCAGCACCAATCTTTCTGCTTTTGATGCAGTATTATCGGTTTCTCCTTATTACAACAAACCTTCTCAGGAAGGCATTTTTCAGCATTATAAAGCTGTGGCAGCGGCATCGCCAAAACCCATAATCATGTATAATGTGCCGGGTAGAACAAGTTCTAATATGCTGCCCGAGACGATAAAGCGACTGTCGCAGGTTGAGAATATTATTGGGATCAAAGAAGCCGCGGGAGATATTGTGCAGGCTATGAGGATTATTGATGCGGTACCCGACAGTTTCCTGGTGATCTCGGGAGATGATATGGTAACATTGCCTATGGTTCTTGCCGGTGGTCACGGGGTGATCTCGGTCATTGGTCAGGGTCTTCCGGCCGAGTTCTCTAAAATGGTGCGCCTGGGTCTTGAAAGAAAAGTAAATGAAGCTTACCAGTTACATTATAAAGTGGCACCTTCTATCGATCTTATTTTTGCTGAAGGAAATCCTGTGGGGATAAAGGCACTGTTGCAAATGAAAGGAATTGGAAAGAACAAGCTAAGGCTACCTTTGGTTTCTTCAACCGACAATCTGAACGAAAAAATCGAAACCTTTTTAGGTAATTTCTAATTCATAAACCGGCAGAAATCCTTTGGTTTAAGGCGAATTTATGCTGGAACTAAAGTTTTTATAATAAAGCAGAAAAGAGTATTTTTGCCAGATGTTAAAATTCAGGATGAAAAAAGTAATCTTATTATTAAGTGTAATTTTCCTCTTTACCTCTTGTGGTGAGTACCAAAAGGTTTTAAAGAGTAAAGATACCGGTCTAAAATATTCAACTGCAGAGAAACTGTACAACGAAGCCAAGGCAGGCGAGGGAAACTCCCGAAGAAAATACAGGAAAGCACTCAGGCTGTTTGAGCAATTGGTGCCCGAGTTCAGAGGTAAGCCACAGGGTCAGAAAGTGACCTTTATGTTTGCTGATACTTATTACGAACTTAATGATTACTTCCTGGCAGGCTATCAGTTTGAGCGTTTTGTGGAAAGTTATCCTGAAAGTGAAAAGCTGGAAGAAGCTGCTTTTAAAGGAGCAAAAAGTTATTACTTCCTTTCACCGGCATACTATCTTGATCAAACTGAAACCATAAAGGGGATTAGCAAAATGCAGGAGTTCATTAACCGTTTCCCAGAAAGCGAAAGAATGGATGAAGCTAATAAGCTGGCCACAGAGCTTAGGGTAAAACTGGAGCGAAAAGCATATGAGATTGCCAAACAGTATCACCATACAGAAAATTACGTTGCGGCCATGACTGCATTTGATAATTTTATTTCTCAATATCCGGGTTCTCCCTTTAGAGAGAAGGCACTGTATTACAAGTTTGAGTCGGCTTATCTTTACGCTATCAACAGCTACGCTTATGCCATGCCCGAAAGGCTTGCAAAAGCACGGGGATTTTATGAAGACTACCAGAGATATTATCCCGAAGGAGAATATATTGAGATGGCCAATACTGCTTTAAAAGACATTGAAACAAAAGAACAACAATTATAAATCTGAGACGAGAATATGATAGATCTAAAGAGAACGGATGCTCCACTAAACACTACGACGCTTGATAAGAACAAGATCGACTCTACTACTAACAATATTTATGAGGCGATTTCAATTATTTCTAAAAGAGCTACGCAAATAAACGGTGAGATCAAGAAAGAACTTCTTGAAAAGCTTGATGAATTTGCTACTTACAACGACAGCCTTGATGAGATCTTTGAAAACAAGGAGCAAATCGAAGTTTCTAAATTCTATGAAAAACTACCTAAGCCACATGCACTTGCGGTTCAGGAGTGGCTGGAAGAGAAAATCTACTATCGCAACACAAAGAGCGAAGAATAAAAAGCTATGTCTGTAATAAGCGGCAAAAAAATACTTCTCGGCGTTACCGCGGGTATAGCCGCTTATAAAACAGCATTTCTGGTGCGGCTGTTTGTTAAGGCCGGGGCGCAGGTGAAGGTGATCATGACCCCTGCAGCCAAAGAATTTGTTACCCCTCTTACCTTATCCACCCTTTCCAAAAATGGAGTTATCTCTTCTTTCACCAAAGAGGAAGACGATAATGATGAATGGAACAATCACGTGGAAATGGGCCTTTGGGCCGATCTTATGCTTATTGCACCTGCTACTGCCAATACTCTTTCAAAAATGGCACAGGGGCACAGCGATAATTTTTTACTTGCTACTTATCTTTCTGCCCGGTGCCCGGTTTATTTCGCCCCGGCTATGGATCTTGATATGTACAAGCACCCTTCTACTTTAGAAAACTTTGAAAGTCTCAGCTCATTTGGAGATATTATGATTCCGGCTACTTCCGGGGAGCTTGCTAGTGGCTTAACCGGCGAAGGCCGAATGGCCGAGCCCGAAGATATCGTGAAGTTCATTACAAATCATCTTGCTGAAAATCTTCCGCTTTACAACAAAAAAGTGCTAATTACTGCGGGGCCAACATACGAAGCTATTGATCCTGTACGTTTTATAGGAAATCATTCCAGCGGGAAAATGGGCTTTGAACTCGCTGCGGCTGCACATGCTGCCGGAGCTCAAGTCACCTTGATTTCTGGGCCTACACATTTAGAGAACCCTAATGAAGATATAAGGCTGATTAGAGTACAAAGCGCTGTGGAGATGTACAAAGCTGCTACAGATCATTTTTCTGAAGTAGATATTGCTATTGCATCGGCTGCTGTGTCTGACTATCGCCCGAAGATTTCGGCGTCTCAAAAGATCAAGAAATCGGCAGAGACTATGGAGCTTCAGCTGGTAAAGAATCCTGATATATTAGCCTCTCTTGGAGAGGTGAAAAAGCATCAGCTACTGGTTGGGTTTGCTTTGGAAACTGAAAATGAAGAGGAGAATGCAAGTGGGAAGTTAAAGAGAAAGAACCTCGATTTTATTGTTCTCAATTCCCTGAATGATTCGGGTGCAGGCTTTAAGTCTGAAACCAATAAAGTAAAGATCCTGTTCAAGGATGAGAAAGTAAAAGCTTTTCAGCTGAAGTCAAAAAGAGAAGTGGCTCAGGATATCCTGAATGAAATAATCCTGTTATTAGATGAATAGAATAATTCTTTTCTTGTGTGTCTTTTGTTTCAGTCTTGCCGTAGAGGCGCAGGAGCTAAATTGCCAGGTTGTGGTGAATTCTGAACAAACAGGCCAGGCAAATGCATCGGTATTTAAGACCCTGGAAAACGCCATTAGTGAGTTTGTGAATCAAACACGCTGGACAGACAGGGAATTTCTTCCGCAGGAGCGTATCAACTGCAGCATGTTTATCAACATCAGCAGCTATGACGGCAATAAATTTTCAGGAAGCATTCAGGTGCAGTCGTCCCGTCCTGTTTTTGGCTCTACAATGATCACGCCTGTATTGAACTTTAACGATGAACAGCTGGCTTTTAATTATTCCGAATATGAGCCGCTTGAGTTTAGTCCCAATCAATTTGATTCAAACCTGGTTTCGGTAATTGGTTTCTATGTGTATACCATTCTGGGCCTCGATGCCGATACCTTCAGTGAACAGGGTGGAACGCCTTATTTTCAAGTTGCCAATCAGGTTGTAGGTACTGCACAGCAGAGTTCTTACAGTGGCTGGAAAGGAACAGACGGCAATAGGTCTCGTTACCAGCTCAATGCGAATTTGCTGTCAAATACATATTCCGGTTATCGCGAAGCGCTTTACGCCTATCACCGCAATGGATTAGATGTAATGCACATGTCTCCACAAAAGGGTAAGGAAGCCGTGGCCGGGGCAATAATGGATTTGCAGCGAATGAATAGCCGTCGTCCCAACTCACTTTTACTCCGTACCTTTTTTGATGCCAAGGCCGACGAAGTGGAACAAATCTTTAGTGGTGGTCCTCAGGTAAACACCCGGGAGGTGGTAGAAGCCCTCAACAATCTCGCCCCTACTTTTTCTGAAAGATGGTCGAATATTGTGTATTAGAGGGTAAGGCTGACTTAAAATCTACATCGATGTTCAGGTCGAGCCGAGTCGAGGCCTCTATTTTGGATTAAAGGTTCGGCTCGGATTAAAAATCCGCGCCAACATAGCTGCAAAAATTGTCATTTTTGAGAGGATCTTTAAAGTTTAAGCTATAAGCAGAAGTTAGAGTTTTTAAACTGTAGCTTTCGCTATTCGAGTCGTTAGCAATAATCTGTAAAAGAGTGGTTTATCATAACTTTAAAACCAAAATGGATATAATATCGTATTTTTGTATAAATTTAGATTACACCAGTAACAATGTATTTATCAATTGATATAGAACAAATGGCTCGTCCTGTAGTTAAAAACGCAGGTAGAACCTCTCTTATATCAAGATTTTTGCACTTTTTTTTAAACAGAAGTTTAAAGAGCTTTTGTCAGGAATTAGATTCCTTTATTCTCTCTTTAGAAGGTTCTTTAAAACATATAGAGAACCTTGATGAAGATGGAGCTATGAAACTCTTACAATCTACAAAAAAGACGATTTCAAAAATGGATAAAATTGGGGAAGAGCTTCAGAAGGTTAGCTATTTCGAAAATCAGAATGTAAAGGAAAAATATATCTACATGCAAAATATCCTTTACAAAATTGAAGGTCGTTTACATCGGATTACTTTTCAAAACAAGAAAAAATTTTCTTCGGAAGATTCTTTAAAGAGGGGAGTGATTAAAATGAATTCGAAATACACCGAAACACTTCTCGCAAAATAAATGGCATTTTTTAAACGAGGAGACATCATAGAAGTTTTTTTTGATCTTCCTTACAGTAAAGAAACAAAAACCCACCCCGCAATTATTATTTCCAACGAAGATGTATACGACGCTGATGAAATTTATATATGCGTTATGATGACGTCATCATCCGAAGAGGATCTTTTTACTTTTGAAATTAAACAGGAGATGTTGCAACGGCAAAACAATAAAATCTACAGTCAGGCAAGGTGTCATTTAATTACGTATGTTATGGAAAAGCATATCGTGGGTAATTATGCGAAGAACTCATTAAAGCCTGCTGCTGTGAACAGGCTTATTGCCCGGATTAATGAAGTCTCATTAGAAGATTTTTCATGAGGCCAGGTGCAATAATGGCTATCCTAAAATGGCTTTTTTGAGAACTATTTTTTTTTAGTGTTCATTTCTATAAAGAAACAGCCAGTTATACTGATAGTGCATTTTTTAAACGCCACTTTTACTTGATCGCAGATGAGAAAAATATTCATCTTTCTTTTAAGGTATTTTTTTCACAAAGCTTCAGGAGTTTTTTCTCATTAAAATTGCCATTTTTGAGAGGATTGGATTCTTTCAGAAGAAATTCCTTCTGAGTCGGGATGATTTTTTTCTTCGGAAATTAATCTACCAAATTTGGTGCCTGCCATTTGATTCTTTTAAATTTGCTCCCTGTTAATTGCTTACTGCCCATAGAATTTTGCCTTATCTTTAACCAAAATTTTCATTCTCTTGCTTACAAGCCTTTCTATAAAAAATTACGCTCTAATTGAAGACATCCAAATGGATCTTCAAAGTGGTTTTACGATAATTACAGGAGAAACCGGGGCGGGTAAATCTATTATGCTCGGGGCTCTTTCCCTTCTTTTGGGTAAGCGTGCCGACTACAGTGCAATAAGGGACAAAGAAAAGAAATGTGTTATTGAAGGAAGCTTCAACATTTCTTCTTATGATCTAAAAGCCCTTTTTACCGAAGAAGACCTCGATTTCGAAACACAAACTATTATAAGGAGGGAGATTCTTCCTTCCGGCAAGAGCCGGGCATTTATAAACGATACGCCTGCAAATCTTTCTTCTCTCCAGGTGCTTGGGGAAAGACTGCTTGATATTCACAGTCAGCACGAGACTTTGAGCCTGGGTGATAACGATTACCAGTTCCTGGTCATCGATTCCCTGGCGGCAAATGCTTCCAGGCTCAAGCAGTATCAGGCCGAAATGCAGCAGCTCAAGGTGCTTCAAAAGCAGCTACAGCAGTTGCGGGAAGAACAGGTGCAGGCTACCAAAGAATACGATTACAACCTTTTTCTGCTCACCGAACTGCAGCAGGCAAAGTTGGTAACCGGCATGCAAGAAGAACTTGAAGAGCGCTACGAGGAACTCAGCAATGTAGAGCAGCTTACAGATCAACTTGGTAGTGCTGTAAATCACATTCAGCAGGAAGAGATTGGTGCCGCCGCTGCTTTAAGGGAAGCAAAGAACAATCTGCAGCGCATTTCGGGCATTTCAGGTAATTATCAGCAGCTTTTTGAGCGGCTGCAAAGCCTGAATATTGAATTAGATGATATAGCTGCCGAACTCGAATCGGCTTTAGATAAAGTAGAGGCCAATCCGGCAGAGCTGGAGCAGGTGAACGCAAGGCTTCAGGTGTTGTATAACCTTCAGAAGAAGCACGCAGTTGCAACTGTAGATGAACTAAAACAGATCGAGGAAGAACTCGTAAAGAAAGTAGCAGTTTCAGAAAATGCCGAAGAAGAAATAGCACATTCAGAAAAAGCCATTTCAGAAAAGAAAGAAGATCTGCATAAAATAGCAACAGATCTGCACGCTGCCCGAAAAAGTGTGATCCCGAAATTTGTGAAGGAAATCGAGACCATACTTGCCGATCTTGGAATGCCCAACGCTACACTAAAAATTGAGCTGGAGCAGCAAAAGGACTTTTTTCATAACGGGCAGGATAAACTTATCTGGTTGCTGGCAGCCAACAAAGGCGGGAGCTATAATGATATTAAAAAGGCTGCTTCGGGCGGGGAATTGTCGCGAATCATGCTGGCAGTGAAAAGTATACTCGCCACTTACAGCAAGTTGCCTACCATTATATTTGATGAGATAGATACAGGGGTTTCGGGCGATATTGCTCAAAAGATGGCCGGTATCCTTCAAAAAATGGGGAAAAACATGCAGGTTATTGCTATTACACACCTTCCGCAAATTGCCGGAAAAGGGGACAGGCACTTCAAAATTTATAAAGAAGATGCCGTTAACAGCACCATTACCAACATTAAGGAACTCAGGGGAGAAGAGCGGGTTGAGGAGCTGGCCATGATGCTTGGAGGCAAAAACATTAGCGATTCTGCCGTCGCCCATGCGAAAGCGCTTCTGAATTAAAAGATGTTTATTATATTTACCCGCTTAATAAAAACTATAAAACCAAACCATGTCATATAATCTACTTAAAGGAAAGAAAGGGATCATCTTTGGAGCCTTAGACGAAAACTCTATTGCCTGGAAAACCGCTTTGCGTGTACATGAAGAAGGAGGAGAATTTGTACTTACCAACGCGCCTATTGCCATGCGAATGGGGAATATTAAAGATCTTGCCGACAAGACAAATTCGCAAATCATCCCTGCAGATGCTACCAGTGTAGAAGACCTGGACAATCTTGTAGATAAAGCCATGGAAATTCTTGGTGGGAAACTCGACTTTGTACTGCATTCAATTGGAATGTCGGTCAATGTTCGAAAAGGGAACCATTACACCGATATGAATTACGATTTCACCACCAAAGGTTGGGACGTATCGGCTGTATCTTTCCATAAAACCATGCAGAGCCTTTATAAAAAGGACGCCATGAACGAGTGGGGAAGCATTATGGCGCTTTCTTATATCGCTGCTCAAAAAGTATTCCCAGATTATAACGATATGGCCGATAACAAGGCATATCTTGAATCTATAGCCCGTAGTTTTGGATATTTCTTTGGAAAAGAGAAAAAAGTAAGGGTGAACACTATTTCCCAGTCGCCCACGCCTACTACTGCAGGTACCGGCGTGAAAGGTTTTGACGGATTTATCGCTTATGCCGATGAAATGTCGCCGCTTGGAAACGCAACAGGAATGGATTGTGCAAATTATATTGTGACCCTGTTTTCAGACCTTACAAAAAGAGTTACCCTGCAAAATCTTTTCAACGACGGTGGTTTCTCCAATATGGGAGTGAGCCAGCAGGTGATGGAAGCTTTTGTAAAGGGAAAAGGAGAGTAAGCTAGTTCAAATATCGATAGTAAGAGGTCTTAAAAATGTCATTTTTGAGGCCTCTTATTTTTTGGTGCCTGTCCCACTTTCTTTAATACATTTGTGCTATGAAGCTGTCCTTCTCCTTTATTGTTCCCGTTTACAATCGCCCGGCCGAGATCAGGGAGCTGCTGCAAAGCATGTGTGAACTCGACTACGGCAAAGCCTTTGAAGTGGTGATCGTGGAAGACGGTTCTTCAATTTCTTCGGAAGAAGTGGTGCAGGAATATGCAGAATTACTGAAGATCAGCTACTTTAAAAAGCCGAATTCAGGTCCCGGTGATTCCCGGAACTACGGAATGGCCCGTGCTGCCGGAAATTACTTTTTGATCCTGGATTCTGATGTGCTTTTACCGCCTCATTATCTTACTAAAGTTGAAAAAGAGCTGCAGCAGGATTTTGTTCATTGTTTTGGCGGTCCCGACGCTGCCCATGAAGGCTTTAGTGACCTGCAGAAGGCAATAAACTATACCATGACATCTTTTTTGACTACCGGCGGAATTAGAGGGGGAAAGAAGATGCTGGGAAAATTTGAACCCCGCAGCTTTAATATGGGATTGTCAAAAGAAGCGTTTCTTGCCAGTGGTGGCTTCGGAAGGATTCACCCCGGCGAAGATCCCGACCTGGCACTTAGGCTTCAAAAAGGGAATTTTTCAAGCCGATTATTCCCCGAAGCTTTTGTGTACCACAAGCGGCGTATAGACTGGGAGAAGTTTTACCGGCAGGTGAATAAATTTGGAATGGTAAGGCCAATTTTGAATAAGTGGCACCCGGAGTCGGCTAAGATCACGTACTGGTTTCCGACTTTATTTAGTTTTGGGCTTGTGGCAGCTGTGATTTTTGCTTTTTTTGGATGGTTTTTGCCTTTGTGGGTATATGTGGTGTATTTGCTGATTCTGTTTTTCCATTCTTTGGTGCGTAACGCCAGTATTAAAATTGCAGGTTTTTCTATTGTAGCTGCTCTCGTACAATTTCTGGGTTATGGGTTTGGTTTCTGCAAGTCAACCTGCTATCTTAGGATGTTTAACATGGATCCGGAAGAGAGGTTTCCAAAGCTATTTTTTAAACATGCTCAATAGGTTCAAAACGGTTACAAAGGCGCGGTTTAAAAAAACCGACTTCAATTCATTTTTGTTCTTTCTGTTCTTTGCGATCGTGATCTGGATCTTTGTGCAGTTTTCAAAGCAGTACAGTGAAGTGATAGAAATTCCTGTGGAGTATGTGAACGTGCCGCCAGATAAATTGCTGCTCAACAATCCTGAAAGCCTTCAGTTAAGAGTGCAGGAGAACGGTTTTACTGTTGCCTGGTTCTCACTTTTTGCACCCACCATAACTATAGACCTTGCACAGGCCCATGTAGATGACGGTAACCTGGTGTACGACCTTATTGAAAACAGGGCTAACCTTCAGTCTCAACTGGAACTCGATATGGATGATAATGAATTCCTGAAAGAGGTGCTCACCGTGAATTTTGAACAGAAACAGGAAAAAAGGCTGCCGGTGATCTTCCGAAGTAATATAGAGTATGCCGCCGGATATTCGGCTGTAAGTGATCTTCAGTTTACACCCGACTCCATTATGGTGAGCGGCCCAGATAACGTTTTAGACACCCTTTCGAGGCTTCTTACCGAGCCGCTTACACTTTCAAAAGTAAAGAACGATAGAGAAGGTACAGTGTATCTTGATACCACTGCACTACCTAATGTCACTTTTTACAGCAATAACGTGGAGTATAGCCTGGATGTTGAAAAGTTTACTGAAGGAAAGGTGCAGGTACCTATTGAAATTATGAATGTGCCGCGAGGGCTTAATGTGGTGATTTTTCCGAAGGAAGTGGTTTTGTTCTACCAGGTCAACCTGAAGGAGTTTAATAAAGTAACAGCTTCAGATTTTAGGGTGGTGGTAGATTTCAACGAGGTAAGGGGCGAGCAGGATTTTCTTATTCCCCAGGTGATCAAAAAACCCGACTTCACCTCAAACCTTCGGCTTAATGAGAAGAGAATTCAGTTTATTATCAAAAAATGAAAGTAGTAGGACTTACGGGAGGAATTGGAAGTGGAAAAACTACTGTTGCGGGTTTCTTTAAAGAACTTGGTATTCCGGTTTTTATCGCCGATGATGAAGCCAAACAATTAATGGTAATCAACCCTGAGGTAAAATCGGCCGTACAAGCACTTTTTGGAGAACACAGCTATAAAAATGGGCTGCCCGAAAGAAAATATATTGCTTCAAAAGTCTTTGGAGACCGCGAGAAACTTGAGCAATTAAATGCTATTATACACCCTGCTGTGGCCCGGCATTTTGAATCGTGGAAAAAAGAGCAGGTGGCGCCCTATGTGATTTATGAAGCAGCCATTCTGTTTGAATCCGGGGGATATAAAAAGTGCGATTTCAATCTCCTTATCACGGCCCCACTAGATCGAAGGATTGAAAGGCTTAAAAAACGCGACAAATCTACCCTCGAAGAAATCGAAGCCAGAATGAACAACCAGTGGAGTGATGAAGAAAAGGCGAAATTAGCCGACTTTATCATCGAAAATAAGGAGCTCTCCAGCACCCGTAAAGCAGTGCATGAACTACATGAAACCCTCGTCTAGAGCGCGTAAATACTGGATTTCTTTTGTTAACTTTTGGTTAAAGGGTATTTTGGCTAAATGTTAAAATCATACTTTTGAAGATATGAACAAAAAGATATTTTTTCTTTTGGTGGTTCTCATGAGCCTCTCTCTTATAGGAATTATATTTGTTCAGGGATTTTGGATAAAAAATACAGTTGAGAGCAAAGAAGAGCAGTTCTCTTTTAATGCTAAACAGATACTGCGAAGAGTAGCTAATGAAGTAGAGAATAACGAGCTGGAGAACTACTATTTCGCGATGCAGGAATTGGTAGACAGTTTGGGCGCGCAGGCAGACAGCGCTATTATAAACGAAATATTTGAAGAACAGCAAGAATTCTCAGATGATGTTTACCTATCTTCACAGGGAAGTTTAGAGGAAGATTTTAAGCTTTCTACCGCTTTTCTGGATGCATCTGTTGATACCGTTCAGTTTAAAAAATTGATTAACCGGAAGGTGTCAAAGCTGGTGGAGAACGACAGTATGAATGAGAATATGCTTTCTACCACTGGCAGGATCAACCGCATCTTTAGGATGAAAGATGTAGAGAAGGAATTTATCCGTTCCACTGTGAGCGAATATACGAGCAGGAAACCTCTGCATGAGCGGGTTTCCAGGTCATACCTTGAAGATTTGATCCAGACGGAACTAAGCAACAGGGGGATGAATACCTCCTTTGAATACGGAATTTACGGTAATGGTCTGGCTACCAAGGTACAGTCAGATAATTTTGAACTTGATGCCAGGTCCACTTACAGGGTGCCTATTTTTACTTCGGGGAATAGCAGTAACAATTACCAATTGTTCGTAAATTTCACTGAAAAGAAACAGGTTGTATTGTCTTCCATTACTTTGATGGCGGCTTTATCAATTATTTTTACGCTTATTATTGTGATAGCTTATTCCAGTGCGCTCTCTCAGTTGATAAAGCAAAGACAGATATCCGAGATAAAAACGGATTTTATTAATAACATGACGCACGAGTTCAAAACCCCTATTGCGACAATAAATTTGGCGCTTGATGCTATTAAGAATCCGAAGGTGATGAACAATCCCGAAAAGGTGGCGCATTATCACCGCATGATAAGGGATGAGAATAAAAGAATGCATGCCCAGGTAGAGAACGTATTGCGAATTTCCCGGCTCGAAAAGAACGAACTGGACCTTAAAAAAGAAAGACTTGATTTACATGAGTTGATTGAAGAAGCTATAACCCATGTAGAGCTAATTGTAGAAGACAAACAGGGGTATGTGCAAACCCATTTTGGAGCTTTAAGGGCTTCCATTCTGGCAAACCCAACCCATTTTACCAATGTAATAGTGAACCTGCTGGACAATGCAGTAAAATATTCTCCAGATACACCAAAGATTGATATCTATACCGAGAATGTAAAGAACTACATTGTAATGAAGGTACGTGACCAGGGGAGCGGAATGACGAAACCTGTGCAGAAAAAAATATTTGAGAAGTTTTATCGTGAGCATACGGGAGATATCCATAATGTGAAAGGCCACGGCCTGGGTCTTGCCTATGCAAAGCGTATCCTTGATGATCACCACGGACAAATTAGCGTGGAAAGTGAAAAAGGAAAAGGAAGTACATTTATAATTAAACTACCACTAATATCTTAATTTATGGAAACTGAAAATAAGAAGATTTTACTAGTTGAAGACGATCCAAACTTTGGAACGGTATTAAAAGATTACCTGGCCATGAACGATTATGAGGTCACTCATGCCAAAAATGGAATGGAAGGATTTGAAAAGTTTAAAAAAGATGATTTTGATCTTTGCATTCTTGATGTAATGATGCCTTATAAAGATGGTTTCACCCTGGCCAAAGAAATTCGGGAAAAGAACGAAGAAGTGCCAATTATCTTTTTAACTGCGAAAGCAATGAAAGAAGATGTGTTGAAAGGTTACAAAGTAGGGGCAGATGACTACCTCAACAAGCCTTTTGACAGTGAAGTACTGCTTATGAAGATCAAAGCCATTATGCAGCGTAAAGCTACAGATAGTGTGGCCGATAGCAAGCAGTTTGAATTCCAGATTGGAGATTTCCACCTCAATTCAAAGCTCCGCTTCCTTACCTTTAGGGATGAAGAGCCTTCAAAACTTTCTCCAAAAGAAAATGAATTGCTGCGCCTGCTCGCTTTACATGAGAACGATCTTATGCCAAGAGAGCTTGCACTAACAAAGATTTGGAGAGACGACAACTATTTTACATCCCGAAGTATGGATGTTTATATTGCCAAGCTACGTAAATACCTTAAAAAGGATGAGAACGTTGAGATCCTTAACATTCATGGGGAAGGATTCAGGCTTGTTATAAGAAATAAAGAAGAAGCACAGAGTTAACATATTAGATTTCAGTTTCTAAGTATTTGGGCCTTGCTGCAGTAAAGCTGCAGCAACGTCCTTATATTTACATGTTAACATTTTCCTGCCCGGGGGTCTTCGTTTACTTACTTATATTTGCGTGTAACCTGCACTAAATGAGGAGACTTCATGCCATCCAAAAATGTCATTCTACTGCCGTACTCCTGCGGCATTTTTTTGGTTGTGGCCGAAATACAAGAGGGCTAAAAAATGCCGTTTTTGAGAGGTTATTTCTTCTATTTTTTCTTCTGAATTGTGGGACTTTATTACATGCACAGAATGGAGTTGATATTTCCAGTTCTGAAGAACCGGGGCCTACGAGTACCAATCCAATTCCTATTGACATAAAGTTTGAAGGCCCTGTAAATCGTGATTTAGTAGAGGCGGATTTGGAGGTGACTAATGGAGGTATACAAAATATTACGAGAGTAGATCCTAAGTTTCCTTATCAGGGATCTGGGGTGAATTTAGAAAATTTCCAGGTTAAAACAACAGAGGCAGAATTAATTGGCGCATTCTTTTCAAATAACATTGAAAGCTATTTGGCAGAAAAATTGAAGGAAACTGTTGTTAGTGTTGATTTTAATGAAAATAACGAACTTTTTTATTTAACGCTATACGATGGAGTGTTCAAAATAAATCAAAGTGGCATTGGTGTTAATGTTATACCAGGAAATAAATTTAGTACTCCCTTAGATTTAGCAATAAATAGAGACAACGGAAATATTTACATCGCAGATTCAGAGAAAGGGCAGGTTTTGGTGTTTGATTCCAGTTATTCTGCCTTAACACCAATTGGGACAGGAAGTAATGCAAATAGTGATAATCCCAGAGGAGCTACTGGTTTAGCTTTAGACCAGGATGGTAATATATATGTTGCAGATAACTTTACTGGAAATACTCCCGATCAGGACGCCATCAAAATATATTCTCCAAATGGAATTTTGCTAAAAAAAATTCCTACTTATAACGGACAGCAAATACAAGATCCTTATCGTATAGCAGTTGATAAACATAAAAATATTTACGTCAGTGAGTCAGGAGGAAGTCAACGAAATCCCAGGATTATAATTTTTGATAAAGATTACAAACCTGTTGAAGTTATACAGGGAGGTGTACAAGGAAACCCAGGAAGTCTTGTTGTAGATGAATACGGATATTTATATGTCATAGATTACCGAAATGATTTTAATTTAACAGACTTATTTAATGATCCCTTAGAAGTTTTAAGCAACTACGAGACCATTCGAGACAGTAGATATACGGTGAATGTTTTCAATACTAATGAGGAATTTAAGTTTGTAAAACAATTTGATTCATCCAACTTGAATTTGCCTATCGATTTGGCGTTAGATAATTGTGGAGAAATCGCACTTAATAATTTACGATTACAAGGTGCTCCACCCCAGGATTTTTTTAGTTATCCAGCATTAATGGATATCAATTTCGACTTTACTTTAAAATATTTTCAACGCCAGGACAATTTCATAGCCGAAGTTGTACCCGTGGCACCGGGAGAGGTAAAGGTGGTTATAGAAGAATCTGATCTTTTTAAATGTGACCCACAACCTGAAGACGAGTTTTCAATTGAATATGAAGAAGAAGATGAAGTGATCCTCACCCCTCCTGTTTTCTTCGATTGTGAGGATTTAACTGTTTCAACTGATCTGGGACAACCTGGAGCAGTAGTTTATTTTAATCCTACAGCGTCCGATAAAAATGGAGCAGTAGAGGTGAATTTGATTAGTACATTCGGTTCAGGGGATGAATTTCCAATTGGTACTACCACTGTTAGATATGAAGCTGTAAATACAGCGGGAACAAGTACCTGCGAATTTACAGTTACCGTCATGGATGATGAAGATCCCGTCATTACCTGCCCTGGCGACATACCGGTGTTGGTCGACCCAGGAGAATGTGAGGTAAGGGTTACTTTTCCTGATCCTAAAGTCACAGATAATTCAGGAAACTGGAGCTTATCCCATGATGGTCCTGATTCAGGAAGCTTTTTCCCAGTAGGAAAAACTGAAATTGAATTCAAGGCTACAGATCCTTCCGGTAATTTTGCAACTTGTATTTTAACCATTATTGTTGATGATGAGGAAGCCCCTGTTTTCAATGCCTGCCCACCAGATTCCCTTAAAATTGAAGCTGTCGACGATAGGTTTTTTGTTCCTAATCTTTTGAGTCAAGTAAATGCAGTCGATAATTGTGACGACGCGATTATAACATACTCTCAAGTCCCGGAAGCGGGAGAGGAAATATTCTCGAATACAACTCTTAGAATCTATGCTTACGATAATGATGCTTCCGGTGAAGATAACCAGTCTACTCCGTGCCAAGTCGAACTAATTATAGAGAACCTGGACCCATTGGAGATCACCTGCTCCGGGGATCAAACGGAGGATCTCCAGGGAAGTTGCGATTTTAGTATTCCTGATTATACACATTTGGCTTCTTTCAATCCCGGTGCTACCATTACTCAATCCCCTGCAGAGGGAACGGTTGTAGATGACAATATTACCATTCGTTTAACGGCTTCATTAGATGGAGCTACAGAATTTTGTGAATTTGAAGTAAACCTGATAAATCAGGCGGAGTTGATTATTTCCTGTCCGGGAGATCAAACAGAAGATGCCGATTCAGCAGGTCGTTTTTCGCTTCCTGATTATAGGGGTCTTGCTAATGTCACAGGCGACTGTGAGCAATTCTCGTTAACTCAAAATCCTGGAGAAGGGATAGTCATTGAAGAAGATACCACCATCACTCTTACAGTAATAGATGTCGATGGAAAAGAAGATAGTTGTGAGTTTGAAGTTCAGCTTGTATTGCCCGGAGATCCAGATCCTTTAGAGATCACCTGTCCCGGGGATCAAACGGAGGATATCCAGGGAAGCTGCGATTTCAGTATTCCTGATTATACACCTTTGGCTTCTGCCAATCCCGGTGCTACCATTACTCAATCCCCTGCAGAGGGAACGGTTGTGAATGGCAATACTACCATTCGTTTAACGGTTTCATTAGATGGAGCTACAGAATTTTGTGAATTTGAAGTAAACCTGATAAATCAGGCGGAGTTGATTATTTCCTGTCCGGGAGATCAAACAGAAGATGCCGATTCAGCAGGTCGTTTTTCGCTTCCTGATTATAGGGGTCTTGCTAATGTCACAGGCGACTGTGAGCAATTCTCAGTAACTCAAAATCCTGGAGAAGGGATAGTCATTGAAGAAGATACCACGATCACTCTTACAGTAACAGATGTCGATGGAAAAGAAGATAGTTGTGAGTTTGAAGTTCAGCTTGTATTGCCTGGAGATCCAGATCCTTTAGAGATTACCTGTCCCGGAAACCTTACTCCTTCCTTTGAAGAGAATTGTTCTTTTAAATTACCAGATTATAAAAATTTAGCGACTGCGAACTCATCCACAGCCCAAATTACTCAGGATCCTCCTGAAGGTACACTGATTTATGGCAGTACAGAAATCACTTTAACTGCGACTGAAGGAAACCAGATTGCCGATTGTTCCTTTACAGTTGATCCGGTTGATGACGTCAAACCAATCATTAATTGCCGAGATGACCTGGAAATTCACCTGAACGAAGATGGCTTCGGGGTAATTCCGCCCGAAATATTGTTATCCACTATAGAAGACAATTGCGGAATAGACAATATTAGCCTGAGCAAAAGCCGCTTTGAGACTTCAGATGTGGGAGAGAATGATATTTTGGTAACCGTCGAAGACGTGAATGGGAATATAGAAACCTGTGAGGCTACCGTGAACGTGGTGCCTTATGATCCTCTTAAAGATATCCGTTGTACAGAATCAGGTGAATTAGAACTTGATCAGGATGGATATGCAGAACTTACTCTCACCTATACCGGGGAAGAGGAAGACATTCAGCTCGAATTGAGTAAAAAGGATTTTACCTGTGATGATATAGGTCTGCCTCAAATGATCACTGCTACGTATAACGGCCAATACACTGGAAGCTGCGAAGTAGAAGTGACCGTTGTTGATAAATTGGCGCCAAGGGTAAATTGTATTTCCAAAATTGACCTTGTACTGGATGAAAATGGTGAAGGGCAATTATCTGTTGAGGATGTGGACCTCAATTCTACCGATAATTGCAGGATCGAAGATATGTCTTTGAGCAAAAACAATTTTACCACCGAAGATGTGGGTACCCAGACAGTGCGGTTTACAGTAACCGATGCTTCGGGAAACTCCGATTTCTGTGAGGTTGTCGTAAATGTGAGGCCTTTTATGGGCACGGGCGGTGATCTCAATTGTGTAGAGGAAATCGTTCTTCAATTAAACAACGACGGAAATGCCATTTTAAAGGCCGAAGATTTGTTTGACGGTGATCCTTCGGGTATTGATTTCTATGGGGAAACCACTTATACCTGTGAAGATTTGGGTACCAATTATATTACATTTTCCAAAATAGATGACCCCTCTCAAACTTGCAAAATAAGGGTAGAGGTAGAGGATAATATAGATCCTGTTGCCCATTGTAAGGCAGACTATGTGTTGACCCTGGGTGCAAATGGGACTGCAACCCTTTCTCCCGAAGACTTTGGTGCTGGCTCTACAGATAACTGTGGAATTGCCTCCATGAGCCTTAACCGCACCTCCTTTACCACCGCCGATTTAGGGCAGCAGCAGCTGGTGCTTACGGTGACAGATAATTCCGGAAATGTGGATATCTGCGAGACACCTATTCTGGTGCAGCCATATGAAGAAAATCCTTCGGGTATTGAGTGCAAAGCCCTTTTTGTACTTGCGTTAAATGCAAATGGAAGTGCCCAGCTACAGCCGCAAGATCTGTTTACAGGAGGTATGAGTGGCACTTATAATGTGAGCCAATCTATTTTCACCTGTGAAGACCTGGGAGAAAACGAAGTAATACTTTCCTATTCTACAGTGAATGGAAGTGGTACCTGTACAGTAAAGGTGATGGTTGAAGATCCGCAGATTGTTTGTGATTCGTCTCCGGCACCAGAGCGCGATTCTTTGATCATGTATCCCAATCCCGGAGATGGCTTGATAAGCTTTGAACTTTCTCCAGGGCTGCAAATAAACAGGATTGAAATATTCGATTTTAGAGGCCGGTTCCTTCGCGAGCAGCAATATGACAATAGTCAGCCCATTCCAGAGTATCAGCTTGATTTAAGCGCTTACCAGGCAGGAGTATATCCGCTTGTGATCTACACCAATGGCAGAGAGTACTTAAAAAGGGCAATTATAAAGTAATTTTTTTCTGAATAGCAGTGATGATCTCTTTGACCGGGGTTTCGGCATCAAACCAGTTGATCGCTTCATTTTTCCTAAACCAGGTGAGTTGTCGTTTCGCAAACCTTCTGGTGTTCTTTTTTATTTCACTTACCGCAGTGTCAAGATCCCACTGTGCATCGAGGTATTTAAAAATTTCCTTATATCCCACCGTATTCAGGGCGTTGCACTCACGCTTGTCGTTTAGGCCTTTTACCTCTTCCAAAAGACCCTGTTGCATCATGATATCAACCCTGCGGTTAATACGGTCATAAATAAATTCGCGTTCCGCTGAAATTCCCACATATAAGGTGTCAAAAAAGCGATTTTTAGAACTCTTTTTTCTGAAGTCTGAATAAGGTTTCCCGGTGCCCCTGCAAATTTCCAACGCCCTGATCACCCGCTGCGGATTCTGTAGATCTACTTCGGAATAATACTCCGGATCAAGGGTTTTGAGTTCCTCCTGAAGGGTTTCCAGTCCTTTTTGCTCCAATTCCTCCTTCAAATTGAGCCTAATTTGCGGATCTACTTCCGGAAATTCATCAAGACCTTTTACTACCGCATCAATATAAAGTCCGCTGCCGCCAACCATCACCACCACATCGTGCTTCAAAAATAACTCCTGAAGACGTTGAATAGCATCACGTTCAAAATCTCCTACAGAATAATCTTCTTCCACAGAAATATGCTGAATAAAATGATGCCGTGCAGCTTTCAGTTCTGTTTCAGAAGGTACCGCAGTACCTATTTGCATCTCTTTGTAGAACTGCCTTGAATCGGCCGAGATAATTTCAGTATTAAAATGCCGGGCAAGCTCAATACCCAGCGCTGTTTTTCCAATGGCAGTAGGGCCTACAACGGCAATGAGATATTTCTTATTCATTTAGGGGATTTCCGCAGTTATGACAGTATTCTGCCTTATCGAGGTGTTTGGTTTCATTACAATATGGGCAAACCTGCGTGTTTACAGGAATTTCCCTTGCCGAGGCACGGCTGAATTCCGAAGTCACAATTCCGGTGGGAACAGCAATGATACCATAACCGGTAATCATGATCACAGAGGCTATGAACTGCCCCAGGGGAGTCACGGGGTGAATATCGCCAAAGCCCACCGTGGTAAGGGTCACTATACACCAGTAAATGCCTGTAGGGATGCTGGTGTAACCATTTTCGGGCCCTTCTACCAGGTACATCACCGTACCCATAATGACACATAAAATAACCACTGCATACAGAAAAACCAGGATCTTTGCGCGGCTGTTACGCAATGCAAGTAAGAGCCGGTTTGACTCTCCAATATACCTCGTGATTTTTAAAATTCTGAAGATTCGTAACAATCGCAAAGCTCGCACGGCGAATAACAGGTTATGCCCGCCTCCCAGGATCGCCAGATAGGTTGGCAGGGTAGAGAGGAGGTCTACAATGCCGTAAAAGCTAAAAATATAGCGGGTTGGCCGGTTAATTACAATAATCCGCAGCATGTATTCTATAGAAAATATGATGGTGATGATCCATTCGGCCGTATAAAACTGCCAGTAGTATTTGTCACTCATCCCGGGAATGCTCTCCAGCATAACCAATACAATACTCAAGACAATTACCAGGAGCAAACCAATATCAAAAGCTTTTCCCGCAGGGGTATCGGCTTCATAAATAATTTCATGAAGTTTACTTTTCCAGGAAGGTATCTTTGTTTGGGCCACGCAAATTGAATTACAGCCTAAAAATAGAATTTTTCAGGAGAATTTTCGTTTATGTAGGGAGAATGTTTTCTTCGGAAATTACAATATAGAGGTCTCAAAAAGGCCATTTTTGAGAATCTTTTTACTGGCTAAATACGAATAATTCTGAAAAATATGGAGGCTCTAAAAAGCAGAAATTTATGTCTTAATCGAGGTGAATCACTTTTAAACGCCCATTTTTCCTCAAATAATTCTGAATGATTTGCTGGGCATCCCGGTCATTTTTCATGGGTGTAATAATAGATTTGATGATCTCCAGGTTGTTCAACTGATAGTTTAGGTTGAAGTACCCAATCCCTTTAAATTCACCTTCTTCCACCAGCAATGCACTTTTTTCGTCAATATCCCTTCCACGGTCAATTACCAGCATATTTTTCTTTTCATAGCTGTAGGCCTCAAGCACCTTTATTACCCGCTCATTATATTCTGAAGCGCCTTCTTCTCCCGCACAGGCTCCACGGCATTCTTTCATGTTGTAGTTAAAGCAGCTGCCCGTGCCTTCGTAAAGGCCGGTAAAGCTTTGGCACAATTCATACTCCTGAAGGATCTTTTCTAAAGTAGATTTTGCCTGTTGCAGGTTGGTAAAAGCCGTAATATATTTTTTGCGCCCGTCAATTTTACCAATCCTTAAATGAATATAACCTTCATTGTCTTTGGCCTGGTAAAGGGCATGAGAAAAAAGGGAGCGTTTTGTAGATCTATTGTATTTGGGTTTGTTGCGCTTTACTTCTTCATTTTCTTTGAGCAAAGCATTTAATTCATTTCCTGTGGCTTCATAGCTCACAGAAGCAACTTCTTTCTGAATTTCCCGTGATTTCTTGTTATCACTTGTGAAGTGCTGGTTTACCCTTTTCTTGATATTCTTGCTTTTTCCAATAAAGATGATGTCTCCATCTTCATTGTGCAGGTAGTAAACCCCGGTAATTGAAGGTAGTTCGTCCAGCAGCTGTACCAGTTTGGTGTTCATCTTCAGCTTTGGCGCATTGCGAACCGAACTCTTTAAAATCTCTTTTTCTGAATCTTTGGCAAGCAGCATCTTGAAGAGCTTGACCGTGGCCTGGGCATCGCCGGTAGCCCGATGTCTGTCACTTAAGGGAATACCCAACGATCTCACCAGTTTTCCGAGGCTGTATGACGGTAAGCCGGGGATAAGTTTTTGGGAAAGTTCTACAGTACAAAGACTTTGCCTCTCATAATCGAAACCCAACCTGCGGAACTCGGTGCGCAGAATTCGATAATCGAACTTGGCGTTGTGTGCCACCAAAATAGCCCCCTCTGTGATCTCTACAATGCGCTTTGCAACTTCAAAAAATTTAGGAGCATTCCTGAGCATGTCATTATTAATGCCGGTAAGGCCAACAACGAATGGCTGAATGGGTATTTCAGGATTAACTAAGCTAATGAATTGATCAACGATTTGATGACCGTCAAATTTATAGACAGCAATTTCTGTTATTCCCTCTTCATTGTATTTCCCACCGGTAGTCTCTATGTCTAAAACTGCGTACAAATGCTATTTCCTCTTAATTGTAATTTCTTTCGCCAAAAATGGCGCTTCCAACCCTTATCATGCTGCTCCCACAGTCAATGGCGATCTTATAATCGCCGCTCATTCCCATTGATAAAGTATGCAGGAAGTTATACCTTGATTTAAAGGTATCAAAAGTAGTCTTTAAAAAACTAAATTCCTTTTTAATCTTCTCTTCTTTTTCAGTGAGAGTAGCCATTCCCATTAATCCAACCACCTTAACGTGAGTCATATCGCGGTAGGCTTGTGACTGCAGTATTCGGTCTGCTTCATCAACATCTATTCCATATTTGGTGTCTTCTTCGGCAATTTTTATTTGCAGAAGACATTCTATGGTTCGATCGTATTTTTTTGCCTGCTTCTCAATTTCCTTCAGCAATTTCAGGGAATCTACGGCGTGAATAAGGTTCACATATTCTGCCATATATTTTACCTTGTTGCGCTGCACGTGGCCCAGCATGTGCCATTTGATATCTTTAGGCAGGTTTTCCCATTTTTCGGTCATTTCCTGGATCTTGTTTTCACCAAAGATCCTTTGTCCGGCGTTATAGGCTTCTAAAATGTCACTTTCGGGTTTGGTTTTGGAAACAGCAACAAGAGTGACTTCTTCAGGAATTTCTGCTTTAAATGATTTGATGTTCTCTGCAATGTTCATAGCTCTAAAATTCATACACGGTAAGACCGCTTCTTAGTTTTGGCTCAATACAGGTGCTTTTTGGGGGCATGGTTAACCCGGCATCTGCAATTTGCTTTATTTCTTCAATGGTTAATGGCAACATCCCAAAGCCAACGGCAAATTCACCTTCATCTACAGCCTTTTTCACGTCAAAAGTTTCATTTCTTCCGGGAAGATATGATATTCTATTGTCGTTTTTAAGGTCTGTAATATTCAAAATAGGTCTAAGCACCTTTATAAACAGGATGTAAGGATCAAGGCTGCTTAAAGAATCTGTAAACTCATAGTTTGTTCTTCGCAGGTAAAGCGAGTAATATTCTCCATCCAAATACATCGAAAAATGATGTTTTTTGGAAGGTTTATAAAATTGGGTACCCCTGTTTTCTATGCGAAACCACTCGTCTAGCTCAATTAAGAATTCCTCTTTCCCAAGTCCGTTAAGGTCGCGTACCAGTCTGTTGAACTCGTATAGCTGCAGATTGCTTTCGGCTATCATATAGCTCAAAAAGAAATTATAAGGTTCGTCGCCGGTATGATTGGGATTCTTTTCTCGCGACTCTTTTGCCAAAAGCCATGACGAGGCACTGCGGTGGTGGCCATCGGCGATATAAACTGCTTCCATGCGCTCAAATTCCTTTCTAATTTGTTCCGTTTTATCAGGATCATCTACAATCCACATGTAATGTACATCACGGTTCAAAGAAGAAAACTCATATTCGGGCCGCTCCTGCATTACCTGTGAAGTAATTTCGGTTATCACAGGGCTGTCGGGATAGGTGAGCAGTACTGGTTCAGTATTGAAGCCTACCGTCTTCAGGTAATCTTTAAAAAGTTGTTCCCGCTGAGAAATAGTATCCTCGTGCTTTTTGATCACATTATTTTCATAATCCAGCGCACTTGTGGCCGCGATAATTCCGCAGTAAGCCTGGTGCCGGGAAATAGTTTTATAAATATAATATGCAGGCTTTTCATCCTGAATAAAAACTTCTTCTTCTTTAAATTCAAGGTAGCGGTTCTTTACAAGCTGAAACCGCTCACTTCCCGATATTTCCTTCTGAAATTTATATCCCGGATTAATAATATGCAGAAAAGAAAATGGATTGTGCTCCAGCTGAAACCTCACTTCTTCCACCGAATATTCCTGATATGGTCTCGAGGCCACAAGGCCCACCTTATCCCGGGAAGGCCGTACAGCCCTGAAAGGAATTATTTTTGCCAAATGCTGCTGATTAAATAGGTTCTAAAAATGCCATTTTTAAGAGGTAAACTGGCCAGAGACTTTTTCGGCTTTCCTGCTTTCAGAATAGTCATAAAAACCTTCTCCCGATTTCACGCCAAGTTTTCCTGCCTGCACCATATTTACCAGGAGAGGGCAGGGAGCGTATTTTGGATTCTTAAAGCCGCTGTACATCACCTCGAGAATAGAGAGACAAACATCAAGCCCAATAAAATCGGCAAGTTGTAGCGGACCCATAGGATGCGCCATGCCCAGTTTCATCACCGTATCAATTTCCTGAACCCCCGCAACCCCGTTGTAAAGGGTTTCAATAGATTCATTGATCATTGGCATAAGAATGCGATTGGCCACAAACCCCGGATAATCATTTACTTCAACAGGTTCTTTTTTCAGCTTTTTTGAAAGCTCCATGATGTTTGAAGTTACCTCGTCACTGGTGTTGTAGCCACGAATGATCTCCACCAACTTCATCACCGGCACCGGATTCATAAAATGCATTCCAATTACCCTTTCAGGATTTGAAACTACCGACGCAATTTTGGTGATAGAAATTGAAGAAGTGTTTGAAGCAAGTACAGTTTCTGCAGAGCAGGTTTCATCCAGCTGTTTGAATATTTTCAGTTTGAGATCTACATTTTCTGTTGCGGCCTCTACAACAAGATCTACATTTTTCACACCTTCTGAAATTTGGGTAAAAGTGGTGATGTTGTTGAGGGTATTGGTTTTATCTTCTTCAGAGATCTTTTCTTTAGAAACCATGCGGTCAAGATTGCCCGAAATGGTTTTCATCCCTTTCTCCAGGCTTTCTTCTGAAATATCTATAAGATTTGTTTTATAACCAAATTGGGCAAAAGTATGGGCAATTCCGTTCCCCATTGTTCCTGCACCAATAACTGCAATATTTTTCATAAAAGATATTAGTTAAATGAGTTAATAATCTGTTTTGCCACACGCAGTGCCTGTGTTCCCTGTTCAAGGCTCACTATTGGCGTGGTGTTGTTCTCAATGGCGGCGGCAAACGAATTTAGTTCTTCTAAAATGGCATTATTCGGGTTCACTTCCGGATTGTCAAAATAGATCTGTTTTTTTAGACCTTCGGCATTTTGAAGAATCATATCAAAATCTCCGGGAACTTCAGGAGCATCTTTCATTTTCACGACCTCGCATTTCTTCTCGAGAAAATCGACCGAGATGTAAGCGTCACGTTGAAAGAAGCGGGATTTGCGCATGCTTTTCAGGGAGATCCTGCTGGCTGTTAAGTTTGCAACACAACCGTTCTCAAAAAGAATCCGCGCATTGGCAATATCGGGAGTGTCACTAATAACTGAAACTCCACTGGCCTGTATCTCCTTAACTTCAGATTTTACCACGCTTAAAATGGCATCTATGTCATGGATCATAAGGTCGAGTACCACCGGCACATCTGTTCCCCGCGGATTAAATTCCGCCAGGCGATGGGCCTCGATGAACATAGGGTTCTCAAACTTATCTGCAACCGCCTGGAAAGCGGGATTAAATCTTTCTACATGACCTACCTGGCCTTTAACATTGTATTCTTTAGCCAGTTTAACCAGCTGTTCAGCCTCTTCAATCGTGTTGGTAATAGGCTTTTCTATGAATAAATGTTTTCCTGCTTTAATGGTCTTTTGGCCCACTTCAAAGTGAGAAAGGGTAGGAGTGACCACATCAACCACGTCTACGGCGGCTATGAGATCGTCTAAATTGTTGAAATATTTATATCCAAACTCTTCCTGAACCTTGCGGCCACTGTTCTCATCTATGTCGTAAAAGCCCACAAGATCATATTTTTTAGATTCCTGGAGCAAACGCAGATGGATTTTTCCTAAGTGTCCTGCACCCAGGACGCCGGCTTTGAGCATAATAAATGGTTTTCAACAAAAATAACATTTCTTGGACTAAAGCCAATGCCAATTAGGAGTGAATAAAAGCGGCAAATCCCAAATTTTCTTTAACCTGAGGTAATCTTTATGTAATTTTGGCCATCAAAACTTAAAAGGTGCGAAAGGATACGCTCAAACATCAGGGAAAGAGGTTACAATTGGCAAAAGTCGTGGAAGATAAAGGGATCAGGGATGAGAAGGTTCTTGATGCCATTAAAAAAATTCCCCGGCATTTGTTCATGGATAGCAGCTTCGAAGATCATGCGTACCAGGATAAGGCTTTTCCCATTGCTGCCGATCAAACTATTTCCCAGCCTTATACTGTTGCTTTTCAAACTGAAGTACTGCAGGTAAAAAAAGGGGATATGGTGTTGGAAATTGGTACAGGGAGTGGTTACCAAACCGCCGTTCTCTGTGAGTTGGGTGCAAAAGTTTACAGCATTGAGCGACAACTTGAATTGTTTAAGCGCACCAAGCTCTTTCTTTCAAAAATAGGATACCGCCCAAGATACCTGGCCTTTGGTGACGGTTATAAAGGGCTGCCCGATTATGCCCCTTTTGACAGGATCATTGTAACAGCTGGTGCACCTTTTGTACCGAATCCTTTACTGAGTCAGTTAAAAATTGGTGGCCGAATGGTCATTCCCGTGGGGAAAGACACTCAAATAATGACACTTTTGGAAAGAAAATCTGAAACAGAATTTGAAAAAACCGAATTCGGAAATTTCAGGTTTGTACCGTTGCTGGAAGACAGGAATTAGTATTCAGTATTTAGTGATCAGTTGGCAGTATTCAGTTCTTCAGTATGCAGTGTTCGGTTTTAAATTGTGCAGTAACAGGTTTAAAAAATAATTATCATCTTGTATAATTGTAACTTTTAAGTTACCTTTGGTTGTATGCGAAAGGTTAGGGAGGTAATTCAATATAAAAATTATTTTGAGGAATTCTTGCTTTCGCAACCAGAAAGGGTTCAGGACAAGATTTTTAAAGTCCTTGAAATTATCGAAACATATGAAAGAGTTCCTTCAACGTATCTTAGATCAATAAAGGGTGCCAAAGGTCTTTATGAAGCCCGAATAAAATTAGGAACAAATATTTGGAGGGTTTTTTGCTTTTTCGATGAGGGGAAACTTGTAATCCTGCTCAACGGATTCACTAAAAAAACACAGAAAACGCCTCAAAAGGAAATTGACAAGGCTGTTAATTTAATGCAGTCCTATTACGCAGATAAAAACCAGAACAATGGAAACTAAAAGTTGGAAAGATATAAAGGATACCGTCTACGGAGAGAAAGGAACTGAACGTAGAGATGAGCTGGAAAGGGATTTTGAGTCATTTAAAATAGGCCTTTTATTGAGAAAGGCAAGAGAAGAAAAAAACCTAACCCAAGAACAACTCGCAGATTTAGTTGATAAAAAAAGAACATATATTTCCCGGGTTGAGAATAACGGAAGTAATCTCACCTTAAAAACTTTATACGATATAGTTGAAAAAGGACTGGGTGGAAAGGTTAAAATATCAATAGAGATTTGATACTAGTGTTCAGAAAGGAGTGTTCAGTATTAAGTTCTTCAGTATTCAGTAAAAAAAAGTTGAACAATTACGAGTAGGGAGAATTAGTATTGAACAAGAAGCTGTTACCTGTAACAGAACCCGCAACCCGCAACTCGCAACTATTTCAACCCGCAACCCGTAAGAAAACCTACCTGTACTCTTTCTGAATTCTATCCAGTTTACGTTTGCTTTCCCTGTCTTTGATGGTTTCGCGCTTATCGTAAAGTTTTTTACCCTTGGCAAGTGCAATCTGCATTTTTGCGAGTCCGCGGTCATTGATGAAGAGGCGGAGGGGAACAATCGTCAATCCGGAATTTTTCACTTCTTTTTCCAGCTTTCTTAACTCCTTGCGGTTAAGCAGAAGTTTACGGGCGTGTTTGGGATCGTGGTTGAAGTAGGTGGCGTGAGAATACTCCTGCACCGTCATATTAATGACAAATAATTCACTGTTGGAGAACTCACAAAAACTCTCGGCTATAGAGGCTTTTCCCTCTCTTATAGCTTTAATCTCGGTACCTGCCAGTTTTATTCCTGCAATATATTTGTCAAGAATTTCGTATTCAAACTTGGCTTTTCGGTTCTTAATGTTGATGTCGTTCTTCATATCAACAAAAATAACAAGCTTTGGCGAATTACCCGTGTTTTTAGGGAAATCTTAAAAGGCGGAGTTTTAATTTCAGTTTGAGCCCCAGATTCGGTATTTTTGTTTCTTTACAATCCCCCGTCATGAAAAAATATTTGGTATTCCTATTTGTTCTGTCCCTGGCTTCCTGTAATGAACAAGCTCCTCAATCTAAAGCCGATAAGATCATAGCAAAAGCTGTTGAAAACGCCGGAGGGGAGAAGTATGAAAAAGCAAATATTGAATTCCGGTTCCGGAAAAATATCTACACCAGTACCCGCAATAACGGAAAGTTCGAACTCACCCGAAGAATTACCGATTCTACGAACACTACCTATAATGACATCTTGAATAACCAAGGTTTTAGGCGCTTTCAGGGAGAGGAACAGCTCAGTTTATCTGATTCTCTTTCCGAAGCTTATGCCGAAAGTGTCAATGCGGTGCATTATTTCGTACAACTGCCTTTTCGCCTGAATGACGATGCGGTAATTAAAGAACTTGTGGGGCAGGATACCATCAACGGCAAAGTCTACCACGAGATCAAAGTCACTTTTGAGCAGCAGGGTGGAGGAGTAGACCACGAGGATATTTACATGTACTGGATCGAAAAAGATGATTTTACCATAGATTACCTGGCCTATCGCTTCTTTGTGAATGACGGCGGAATTAGATTTAGAAAAGCAGTAAACCCACGAATGGTAAATGGAATCCGGTTTGTGGATTACGAAAATTATAAAACCGATAAGCTATCTACTCCCTTAGAAGAGCTTGATGATATGTTCGAAAAAGGGGAATTAATCAGGGTTTCTAAGATTGAAAATGAAATTCTGAAGGTTGAAATTCAGGATTAATTTTAGATTTTTAGAGATTGTCCCTGAATTTTTTGCAATAATCTTTTGTAGCGGGGCCTGTTGTAACGCTGCACGATAATAGGGTAAAGATTCAGCAGCACATTGAGCACGATGAGCCATAGCGCTTCCCTCCAGGTATTTGCTACTATAAATGTTACCAGCATTACGATAAGAAATATTATCGCGTGTCCGGCTTCAGAACTGCGGGACCCCTGTTCAGCACGCTTTAAAGCTTCTTCCTTTTTTGATGATCTTGAGGTCTTTGCGGCTTATCTTTTCCCAACCCGTCCAGACGAGTAGTTTTCTGTACAGATGTACTCCGAAGAACCTGTAGATGCGTCCTTTTTTCTCAAATTGCAGGGTATTGAAATAAACCGAATCATATTTCCATTTAAAAACAGAATCCAGATAGGTGTACCAGGCCATCAGGACGAAATTTAGCACCCATGCAAAAGTGAAATCCGTAAAACTGGTTAAAATACCTGTGAGGTAACAGAATCCAATAGAGACTGAAGTTGCTAAAAATGCTTTAATTCCGTTTAGCATTCAGAAACAACTTTTAAAAATGCCATTTTTGATACCTTAGTTGATAAAAAGTACCTGGGAAGTCTTTTCGCCACCCGGCGAGACGGTAACAATAAATAAGCTGCCGTATTCTGATTCATCAAGATCCTGATATTTATTTTCTCCCAGCAGCAGGTTTACAAATGCAGGATTGGTATTGCTGTGCCCCACGACGAGTACCATTTTTCCTGTTGTCTTCTTCTGAAATTCGGGATCGTTTAATTTTTTGGGATCGTAAATGTCTACCTGCTTCTGCTGCTTATCGGCCACCGCCCTGGCGGTATTCATAGTGCGATGGTAATTGCTGGAATAGATAAGGTCAAATTCAACTTCTTCAAATACTTCAGCCCATTTAGCTGTCCGTTTTCTCCCGGCTTCAGAGAGCTGCGGATTCCGGTCTTGCGGATCTGTCATTTCCTTTTCGGCATGACGAATGAAATAATATTGCGTGGTAGCTTCCTGCACCGGTGGTGCTATAGGATTTTCAGAAGTTTCTCCTAAAGATAGAATAGAAATCAAAAAGATGAAAAAAGCACGCATAGATTAGCTTTTTGGAACAAATTCCATGAGAATGACCTGGTTGAGTTGCTGCCCCATAGAGTTGAAGTTATTATCAGAAATAAGGATAAGACTTTGATTGCCGTTAGGCAGGGTAGGGCCAAAGGTGATGCCCTCAATGTTATCAATGATCTCCTGGCTCAGGTAATTTTTTGCCCATTTAAAATCGTAAAGCAGGGTTTTCTTTGCAGGGTTATTAAAGGAAACCCTAAGATTATTAATGTCTAAAGTATTTGTAGCCAGGCTGGCATCTACATCAAATATTCGCACGGTATTGCCATTTTGACCATGACCGGCTGCAAAACCTCTTTCCAGGATAAGAAATTTGTTGGGGGCGTACTCTAAAAGGTCGGTAACGCCATTTACTGCAAAATAGAGCCAGGGTATTTTTGCTATTCTTTCTAAACGGTAAGGGAATTGCTTTACAGGTTCTCCGGTTTTTTTGTCGAAATAGGTGATACGCACCGGTGATTTTGTGGGATAAAGCTTAGGTTTTGGTCCATCAGTGACCAAAGGAAGTTCCATGGCCGCCCATATTCCTTTTTGATCAAAGGAAGCGGCAAGTCCTTCAAGCGTTCCGTTATTTCTGGGCTTCTTGATACTTTCAGCTAAAAGATTTTCGGGTACAGCAAAAGAGTCGACATAATTTCCCTTTTTTGACACCCTAAAGAGCATAGGGTCTTTTTTATTATTGATATTTCCTTCGCTGGAAAGCACAAAATTGTCTTCTTCAGCCTGGAAGAGAATACTTTCTAGATCCAGATGTTGCTCCTTAAGGCTTTCATGTTCTTTATTCAGAAGAATTACATCAGAAATAACTATCGTATCGATCTTTTCTTCGGAAATAGCCATGTTAGCCACATAAATCCTCGGCATAGAAGGCTGGTCGCTTACCATATAAAATTTCCCTTCCTGGTAATCGATGCCCGAAAGACCGCCAACCTCTGTACCTTTTACAGTGAGGTTGTCGGTAATATTATAATCGTCTAAAAACTTTACCTGTACGTTTGAAGTACTACCTATTCGGGAACTTTTACAGCTTAGGAAGGCTGTGGCTATAAGAACTAAGAAGAATGCTTTTTTCATGCCGATAAAAATAACAAATTCTTAAGAGCAAAATAGGACTTTTTTAGCGGCAGGGCAGCCCTTGTTTAGCTACTTTCGATAAAACCATTAAAACTTAAGTTATGAATGATGACCAAATTGAAGGAAAGTGGAAACAGATCAAAGGACAGTTTAAGCAAAAGTACGGAGATCTTACCGATGATGATGTAACCTATCATGAAGGTAGATTTGATGAAATGCTTGGACGCCTACAGGAAAAGACCGGCCGTAGCAAGGAAGAATTGAAGAAGGAAATTGACAGGTGGTAGGATTTTCCTGGAATAAAAAAATGGCCCCGATTAATTGGGGCCATTTCTATTATTGGGCGATTTCTTCCTGGTTTCTAAAGACCAGTTCGTCGTCAAAGCAATCGAGCAGCACAATACTATCGGTATGTATTTTACCGCTTAAGATCTCTTTGGAGAGTTTATTAAGGACTTCTTTTTGCAGCGTCCTTTTTACCGGTCTTGCCCCGTATTGAGGATCAAAACCTTTGGTTGCAAGGTTTGCAATGGCTTCTTCGGTTGCATCAAGAGTAATGCCTTGTTTCGCAAGCATTTTGGTTACGCCTTTCATTTGGAGGCCTACAATTTGCTTGATATCCTTCCTGGTAAGCGGTGCAAACATCACTATATCATCAATCCTGTTTATAAATTCTGGCCGCACACTCTGTTTTAGCAGGGCCAGCACTTCAACTTTAGCGCTTTCCATCGCAGTTTCAGTATCTTTTACCGTGTCAAATTTTTCCTGGATAATGTGAGAACCCATATTTGATGTCATAATAATTATGGTGTTCTTAAAATCGGCCAGGCGTCCTTTGTTATCAGTCAGCCTTCCTTCATCAAGCACCTGCAAGAGGATATTAAAAGTATCGGGATGGGCTTTTTCTATCTCATCAAGCAGGATCACCGAATAAGGTTTTCTTCTTACAGCCTCGGTAAGCTGCCCACCTTCATCGTAACCTACATATCCCGGAGGCGCACCAACAAGCCTGCTCACAGCGTGGCGCTCCTGATACTCACTCATATCAATACGGGTCATCGCACTCTCGTCGTTAAAGAGATAATCGGCAAGAGCTTTGGCCAATTCGGTTTTACCAACTCCGGTAGTACCTAAAAACAGGAAGGAGCCTATAGGTTTCTTTTGGTCCTGTAATCCTGCCCGGCTCCTGCGCACGGCATCACTCACGGCCTCTATGGCCTCGTCTTGACCTACCACTCTTTTATGAAGTTCGTCTTCCAGTTTGAGAAGTTTCTCCCGTTCGGTCTGTAACATTTTGGTAACCGGAATGCCTGTCCATTTAGCTACAACTTCAGCAATATCTTCGTTGGTGACTTCTTCTTTGATCAATGATTTTCCCTGCTGATTCTCTTCCAGTTGCTTCTGAAGCTCGGCCAGCCTTTCCTGTTCTTCCTTGATCTTACCATAGCGCAGTTCGGCTACTTTTCCGTAGTTGCCTTCTCTTTCGGCACGCTCGGCTTCAAGCTTATAATTTTCTATGCTCGATTTTGCCGTCTGGATATTGTCTACAACGTCTTTTTCATTCTTCCACTGGGCATGGAGTTCATTGCGTTCATCTTTGTAATTGGCAAGATCGGCTCTCAAAGCTTTAAGCTTATTCTCATCATTCTCCCGTTTAATGGCTTCCATTTCTATCTCAAGCTGCATGATCTTTCTGTCGAGCACATCGAGTTCTTCAGGTTTGGAGTTGATCTCCATTCTTAACCTGGAGGCTGCTTCGTCCATTAGGTCTATGGCCTTATCAGGTAAGAACCTGTTGGTAATGTAACGTTGCGACAACTCAACAGCCGAGATAATTGCCTCATCTTTGATACGTACTTTATGGTGAGTTTCATACTTTTCTTTGATTCCGCGTAAGATAGATATGGCGCTCTCGGTATCTGGCTCATCTACCATTACCTTTTGAAAACGTCTTTCAAGGGCTTTGTCCTTCTCAAAATACTTTTGATACTCATCTAAAGTGGTTGCTCCAATAGCGCGCAATTCCCCTCTTGCCAGGGCAGGTTTTAGAATGTTGGCTGCATCCATGGCACCCTGGCCGCCACCGGCACCCACAAGGGTGTGAATCTCGTCAATGAACAGCACGATGTTCCCTTCGCTGGAAGTTACTTCTTTAATGACGGCCTTTAGTCTTTCTTCAAATTCCCCTTTATATTTTGCACCGGCAATCAAAGCTCCCATATCAAGGGAATAGATTTGTTTATCCTTGAGGTTTTCGGGAATATCACCTGCAACTATACGATGGGCAAGACCTTCGGCAATGGCGGTTTTACCCACACCGGGTTCTCCCACTAACATTGGGTTGTTCTTGGTTCTTCGCGACAGGATTTGCAATACCCTGCGTATTTCTTCATCGCGTCCAATTACAGGATCAAGCTTACCTTCTTCGGCCAGTTTATTAAGGTTGTTGGCGTATTTATTCAGGGAGTTATAGGTTTCTTCGGCACTTTGGGAAGTGACTTTTTCTCCTTTTCTAAGTTCTTCAATTGCAGCTTTTAAACCTTTTTCGGTTGCGCCCTGGTCTTTCATGATCTGGGCCACTTTACTGGAGGATCCAAAAATGGCTAAAATTAAATGCTCTACTGAAACGTATTCATCTCCCATTTTCTTTGCTACGGAAGATGCATCGGTAAGTGTTTTGGATGCTTCACGCGAGAACATAATATCTCCGCCGCTCACCTTCGGAAAATTCTGAAGTGTCTTGTCCAGGATCTGCTGAAAGAGACTCACATTAATATTGAGCTTCTTCAGAAGAAAAGGCGTTACATTCTCATCTACTAAAGTAATTGCTTTGAATATATGTTCGTTCTCTATTTGCTGATGCCCTAACTCCTGCGCCAGTTGCTGGGCCTGCTGAATGGCCTCCTGACTTTTTATTGTAAAATTATTTAAGTTCATAGTTGATCTTTTTATTTAGGTTTAGCAAAGCATGTACCAGTACAATAATGCCGACAAAATGGCTGATATTCTGCAGAATAAAATGACTTTTTGTCTCTTATAGAGATGCTAAAGTTCAGGCCCTGTAACCGAATTATCAGATGATTTTACTATTTTACAGAGTTCAATAAACGTGTAACTAAAGCCTTCAAAAATGGGATTATTTGATAAAGTTTTTAAAAGTGAAAGAGATATTGTGAAGAAAGAGATTGTGGAGGTGCCGTGGCACGCTCTTACTGAAGAGAAGCAACTTGAGGAGATCGAAAAAGAATCTGATTCACAACCTGTAGTGATTTTTAAACATTCTACCCGCTGCGGAATCAGCCGAATGGTATTAAACAATTTTGAGCGAAGTTATGATCTGCCAAAAGATGAAGAAGTGAAACTTTACTTTCTTGATCTCTTAGCAAACCGCGACATTTCTAACGCAGTGGCCAGCCGCTTCAGCGTGAGACATGAAAGTCCGCAGATGATCATCCTTAAGAATAGGGAAGTAGTTCATCATTCTTCACATCAATCTATTGAAGTTCAGAATATAAAAGATCAACTGTAGGTTAATTTTTTCTCAATTATGATCAACACTAAAATCCGGTTAAATATTTTATAATCAATGTTTTAAGAGGTGGTTTCTAAGTATATTTAAAGGTGTTAATATAAGAACCTTAAAAATTGTAATTATGGAAGAGAGAAGAGAAGATCGCAATCGCGATCAAAATGAAGAGCAAAGACGTCACCAACAGGAAGAAGAAAGAAGGAATCCGGCGCAACAGGCCGCAGGTGACCGTGACAAGCAAAAGCAGGAAGATGCCGAGAGAGAAAGAGACATGAACCGCGATAAAAACCGAGAAGATCGCAATAGTAGAGAAGAGCTTATTTAGCATCCTTTTAAAATAAAAAAGAGCCGTAAAATATCAAATTTTACGGCTCTTTTTTATTGGTTGTTCTAGACTTACTTCTTCTTAGGCTCAAAAACAGGAAGCAGCTTGGTGCTTACCTCCCCAAATCCTATCCTGTAGTTATCTTTTTGGCAAAAACCACGCATAATAACAGTATCGTTGTCTTCAATAAAAGTACGGGTACTGCCGTCAGAAAGTTTTACGGGTTTTTCACCTTTCCATGAAAGTTCAAGCATAGATCCGTATGAGTCGGGCGTGGGGCCTGAAATTGTTCCCGATCCCATCATGTCTCCAGAAAGTACAGGGCAACCGTTTACGGTGTGGTGAGCGAGCTGCTGGCTCATATTCCAGTACATGTGTCTAAAATTGGATTTAGAGACGCGGGTTTCTTCAGCATTCTCGGGCTGTATGAATACTTCAAGTTCTATATCAAAACTCTTTTTACCTGTAGATTGAAGGTAAGGCAATAGTTTCTTTTCAGGTTTTGGGCTTTTCACCCTAAAAGGTTCAAGCGCATCTAAAGTAACGATCCACGGTGAAATGGAAGAAGCAAAGTTCTTGGCAAGAAAAGGCCCTAAAGGCACATATTCCCAGGTTTGAATATCACGTGCACTCCAGTCATTAAAAAGTACAAGTCCAAAAATGTAATCTTCGGCTTCGTCTATAGGAATGGGTTCCCCCAGGTGGTTGGCATCGGTAGTGATAAAAGCCATTTCCAGTTCAAAATCTACTCTTTTTGAAGGCCCAAAAACAGGCTCATCTGCATCTTTTGGTTTGGTTTGTCCCTGTGGGCGGTGAATAGGAATGCCACTGGGAACTATAGAAGAACTTCTTCCGTGGTAACCTACCGGAATGTGAAGCCAGTTGGGCAGCAATGCATTATCTGGATCGCGAAACATGGTTCCCACATTGGTAGCATGCTCTTTACTGGAATAAAAATCGGTATAATCGCCTACCTGTACAGGCATTTGCATCTCAATCTCATCCAGGGTAAAGAGAACAACCTGCCGGTGATCTTCATTATCTCGAAGGGTTTCATTGCTGGTATCAAAAATTTCAGCAATACGATTCCTTACAAGTCTCCAGGTTTTTTTTCCGTCAGAAATGAAATCGTTTAGGGTATCCTGTAGAAAAATATCGTCAGTAAGGGGAATACCTTCAAAATAACCCAGCTGGTGCAGGGCACCCAGGTCTATTGCGGTATCTCCTATACGAGTTCCAATGGTGATGATATCATCTCTTGTAAGAAAAACTCCAAAGGGGATGTTTTGTATGGGAAAATCAGAGTTTTCGGGTACTTCCAGCCAGGTTTTTCGTGTAGGGTCGTTAGCTGTAATGGACATAGTAAATGTTGGTATTTTGTTAAAATCAATTCGAACCAAATATATTATTTTCTTACTAAGAACCGAATGTATTTGCTATTTTTGAGTATTATTTAACGTAAAAAATGCATATGCAACGGGATAACGAATTATTTGATTTAATTGACGCAGAAAAGGAGAGGCAACTTAATGGTTTAGAGTTAATTGCTAGTGAAAATTTTGTAAGTGAACAGGTACTCGAAGCTGCCGGTTCTGTACTTACCAATAAATACGCCGAAGGTTACCCAGGTAAAAGATATTACGGTGGGTGTGATGTGGTAGATGAGGTTGAAAATTTGGCGATCGATAGATTAAAAGAACTCTTTAATGCCGAATATGCGAACGTGCAACCGCATTCTGGATCTCAGGCCAATACTGCTGTTTTTCACGCCTGTATGAAACCCGGTGATAAATTCCTTGGTTTCGACCTTTCCCACGGTGGACATTTAACTCACGGTTCTCCCGTAAATTTCTCCGGAAGACTTTATAATCCTGTTTTTTATGGTGTAGATAAAGAAACCGGACTTATAGATTATGACGAAGTTCAAAAAATAGCTGAAAAAGAGAAACCCAAAATGATCATTGCCGGTGCCTCGGCATATTCAAGGGAAATCGACTACAAGCGTTTTAGAGAGATTGCCGACAGTGTGGGCGCCATACTTTTTGCAGATATCGCACACCCGGCAGGTCTTATAGCTAAAGGTTTGCTCAGTGATCCTATTCCTCATTGCCACATCGTTTCCTCAACCACTCATAAGACTTTGCGCGGGCCTCGCGGCGGAATTATTATGATGGGAAAAGATTTTGATAATCCTTTTGGCGAAACTCTTAAGAACGGAAGTCCTAAAAAGATGTCTATGCTGCTTAACAGCGGTGTATTCCCCGGAAATCAGGGTGGGCCTTTAGAGCATATTATTGCAGCCAAGGCTGTGGCTTTTGGTGAAGCCCTTACAGATGAGTTCCTTCATTATACGGTACAGGTGAAGAAAAATGCCAAACGTATGGCCGAAGCTTTCATGAAAAAAGATTACCAGGTAATCTCGGGTGGGACAGACAATCACATGATGTTGATTGACCTGCGCAACAAGAACATCTCTGGTAAAGAGGCCGAAGAAGCTCTTGGAAAATCCGATATTACTGTGAACAAGAACATGGTGCCTTTTGACGATAAATCTCCTTTTGTAACTTCAGGAATACGTATTGGGACGCCGGCGGTCACCACCCGCGGACTCAAAGAAGACGATATGGATACAATTGTTGATCTTATTGATCGGGTGATCACAAATTATCAGGATGAAGATAAACTCAAAGCAGTGAGAGAAGACGTAATTGCCCTGATGCAGGGGAGACCTCTCTTTCAAATGTAAGAGTAAGTTATCAAATTTAATATAACGCTGCCTTAGGTCTCAAAAATGGGATTTTCAGGCAGCGTTTTTTTTCTGAATTATTGTTGTCTTATTAAATAATACACAGAAGCTAAGGCCACGAATACACTAATAAAATTGCCAATTTAAAGGTGTGGAAGGGTGATTTTCAGTTTCTGAATAAATAGTGAACTTAATTTATGAACCAGAATTGAAAATTGCTTTTAATTAATTGGTGGGCAAAGTCCTGGCTCTAGATTCTTGAAGACTGCCTGCCATTAGACGAAGCGGTCCTGACTCTTCCCCCAGACAAAGATGTTTCTGAAGCTATAATATTTCCACGGAATTCCAGTTGGGAATAGTGAAAATCATCTCCTCATTTCCTTCCGAAGTAGTCGTGAAAAGCTGAAATTTGAGTTTTTATTCTCTTTTATGGAAAACGTTACGCAGCTCTTCAGTGATCTTTGTCGGTTTTTTAGAATCGGCGTCCAGCAGGCACCACATAGATTTTGCTGCAACTAAAACGTCACCGTTCTTAGCACTTTTGATGTTGACAAACCTTTCAGAAGTGACAAAAGTGGTCTCTCCCACATAGGTTTCTATAATAAGGTCGTCTCCCAAAAATGCCTGTTTTTTGTAGTCTATTTCGTGGCGAATCACTACCCAAATAAAGTCTTCTTTAAGCTCATCGGTAGCTCTAACTTCCCAGTGCTCTTTTGCGATATCCTGTATCCACTGCACATAACGTACATTGTTTACGTGGTTGAGGTCATCCAAATCTTCTTCGGAAACCGTTCTTTTATGTGTGTATGTTTCTGCAGGTACTACCATTAGTTCTCTATTATTTTTACTTCAAAAAGTGTATCCCAGTCTTTTCCGGTAACGTAAAGTTTCTTGCTCCCGGGGTCGTATGCAATGCCGTTGAGCACATCATTTACCGGGTCAAGATCGGCAGTGTTGCCCAGTTGGTCGCGTAAACCGGAAAAATTAATAACTCCTTCTATAGCGCCATTCTGCGGATTAATAATCGCAACTCCGTCTTTTTGATAGGTGTTGGCATAGATCTTTCCTTCTACCCATTCCAGCTCATTGAGCTGCGTGGCAATGGTGCGATTTGTTACCGTTTGAATATAATCTGTCTCTGGTAGGGAAGGAGAAGTGGGGTCTAAAAACCATATTTTCTCGGTACCATCGCTTTTATACAGCATGCTGCCATCATTTGCCAGCCCCCAGCCTTCTTTACTTTTTTCATATTTAAACTCTCCGGACTTTTCGAAAGTCTCTACGTCATAAATAAAACCGACTCCTTCCTTCCATGTGAGTTGATAGATCTTATTATTAAGTATGGTAATGCCTTCAGCAAAATATTGAGAAGGAATGTCAATTTTTCTTTGAACTTCACCCGTTGTAAGATCTACCAACCTTAGAGAAGAACTCCCATAGTGGCCGGTACTTTCATAGAGTTTATTTTCAAAGAATTCCAGTCCCTGGGTGTAAGCATCGGCCTGGTGCGGATATTTATTGATGATCTCGTAAGTATAGGTAACAGGGGCAGCGTCATTAAAAAGGGTAATTTCCTGTTGTTTTTCAACCACTTCACCATTATTATATATACGAGCGTTAAGCTGCCACTTGCCCAGTTTTTCATCATTAAAAGTATGGCTAAGGGATTCTCCCCCTACAGTTTTTGCTAATCTTTGTTCTCCCAGAAAGTAAATCACAGAATCTTTTTCTCCGTTTACCTGCGCCTGCAGACTTTCGCCAAGCTTAAATTCCTTCTTATTTTCTTCTATTTTTAAAGAATAATTGTTTTCTGATTCATTGGAGTCACTTCCGCAGGAATGCAAAATTACGCCCAATGCCATCAAAAAGAGAGGATTATATACCTTCATGTTTCACAGTAATTTTTATGGAAGCTAATTTAAAGAATTCAGCTTAAAAATTACTTGCAAAAAACATGAAAGGTTGTATATTTGCCCCGGCAAGTCCCACACAACCAGCTCCTGCTGAATCCCCCAGGGCGGGAACGCAGCAAGGGTAAGTGGTCGTAGCGGTGTGATGTGGGTAGCTTGCCATTTTTTGTTTCCAATAGTCTCGATTTATTGCATCTTTGCAACATGACAGAAACAGCTTCAAAAGTGGTGCTCGTAACAGGAGCATCTTCAGGAATTGGTAAAGCCATAGCCAATTTTCTTCAATCAAAGAATTTTATCGTTTTTGGAACCAGCCGTAATCCGTCGGGGCAGGATTCTCCTTTTCCGTTGGTGGCGCTCGATGTTACCAAACCCGAAACCATCACCGCTGCCGTGGCTGAAGTTATTGCTTCCGCAGGAAAAATTGATGTGCTTATCAATAATGCGGGGGTTGGTATTACCGGCCCAATTGAAGAAACGCCCGATGAGGAAATAAAAAAGGCTTTTGATACCAATTATTTTGGGCCCATAAATGTCATTAAGGCCGTACTGCCTCAAATGCGAAAAAATAACAGTGGTCTTATTATAAACGTAACTTCCATCGCCGGATATATGGGATTGCCTTACCGCGGAATTTATTCGGCTTCAAAAGGGGCGCTGGAGATCACTACCGAAGCTTTTAGAATGGAGCTGAAGGATTCAAACATCAAAATGACCAATATTGCCCCGGGAGATTTCGCTACTAACATTGCGGCGGGCAGGTATCACGCGCCGGTAATAGCAGGTTCTCCTTATGAAAAGCCTTACGGGAACACCCTTAAGATCATGAATGAGCATGTTGACCAGGGTAAAGATCCAAATATGATGGCCAAAGTGATCTACAGCATACTTCAGGAAAAAGACCCAAAAATACATTACAAGGTAGGGGAGCCGCTGCAAAAGTTCTCTATTGCTTTAAAGCGCATTCTACCCGATAAATTGTATGAGCGCCTACTCTTAAAACATTATAAGTTGTAGTTTTGCAGAAGGTTGAAAAATGGCATTTTTCAGCAGTATTTAATCATTTATAACAACACACTATGAAATTTTTTATCGACACCGCAAACCTTGACCAAATAAGAGAAGCCCAGGATCTTGGGGTTCTTGACGGGGTGACTACCAACCCTTCTCTTATGGCTAAAGAAGGTATCACCGGGAAAGACAACATCATTGCCCATTACAAGAAAATTTGTGAGATCACTACCGGAGATGTTAGTGCCGAAGTGATTGCGACCGATTTTGAGAATATTGTAAAAGAAGGAGAGGAACTTGCCGCTTTGCACGAACAAATTATCGTGAAAGTGCCTATGATCAAAGACGGTATTAAAGCCATCAAATACTTTAGCGATAAAGGAATAAAAACAAATTGTACTTTGGTATTTTCTGCAGGTCAGGCACTTTTGGCAGCCAAAGCCGGTGCAACTTATGTTTCGCCTTTTATTGGGAGACTTGATGATATCTCAACAGATGGTTTGAACCTTATTATGGAAATCCGCCAAATCTATGATAACTACGGGTTTGAAACTGAAATTCTTGCAGCTTCGGTGAGGCACACCATGCACGTAATTGACTGCGCTAAAATAGGTGCCGATGTAATGACCGGGCCACTTTCGGCAATCACTGGTTTACTAAACCACCCACTTACAGATATTGGTCTTGAGAAATTCCTTGCCGATCATAAGAAGGGGAACTAAGGTTCCAAAAATGACATTTTTTAAAGCCTTTTTTCTTCGGAAGAAAGGCTTTTTAGTTGGAAGAATTTGTGAAGCGACAGGATCAAAATTCTGAACAAGAGAGAGTTCTGTTTTATACTTCTACTTCTGAAGAATCATCTGAAAAGATGCTTTAATGCCTGATTTCTGAAGGATCTTGAGAAATACTGGCTTGTGCGAAAACTTAGTTGTCAAAAATGGCATTTTTGACAACTTTTTCTTCGGAAGTTTTTTAGTTGAGAAACGCCAGAAGCCTCGATTCAAATTCAGGGGATGAGAGGTAAACATCACCTACTTCTACAACCGAAGCATCGTTCACAAATAACATTTTACTCAGGAAAAACTGAAAAACTTCCTTGTGGATCCTGGCCGGCGCCAGCTGAAACTCGGTTGCCGGATCGTAGCCGTTTTGCCGTAAAGCAACTCTCCAGGCAGGTTCTTCTGAAAGATCGAGATTGATGCCTATAAAATCTACTTCGGGATATTTTTTTCGGTAAAGATCTATTACCTGGTGTTCATTCTGGTAACTTTCATCATAAACAGACCAAAGAAATATAACTGTGGGCCTTCTAATGATATCATTTGTAGTGACGAGCTCTCCGTCCATATTGAGCAGGGGGACTTCTGCCAGGGAGGTGCCGGGAAGGTAGGCTAGTTGTACTGTGGCCAGGTTTTTCAGTTTTTCAAGATTTTTATCGGAAAATTTAAGGGCTTCCAATTCGTCGAGAATCGAAGCTATATTCTCCTTGTTTTCGGCAGTAATGATCCCTCTTACGGCAATTTTTTCCAGTAACTGTTCCCTGATCTTTGGCACCCTAATAAGTTCACCGGCTTTGCGAAGGCGGGCATTAACATTGGCAACATCGGTAAGGCTGTAACAATCGGCCCCGTCTAAATCACTGTCGGCACACCAGGCCAGGGAGTAGTTAATAAGATAGTTCTCTAGTAGCCTTTTATATCCCGGGCTGCACTGAATGTCTACGCAGTTAAAATCGATTTCTTCCCTGTAATCGTGAAAATTGGCAGGGAATTGCCGCGAGTAGTCTTTATAATATTTGTTGACCAGGTAGGTATAGCGTTCCCGAAGGTCATAATTTTCATAGTTGATGATCTCCCCTGCAAGGTGGTTAAATTCGTCAGAAAATTTTTTCTTTTTGGAAATTGTAGACAGGTAATTAATTCTGTCCTGCCTAATGGAGTCGGCTTTTTCGAGAAAAACCTGAGGTGTGTATTCGTGAAAGTTGAGCAGGAGTTGAGAATTGTCCTCATCTTTCAGGAACATTTCAGCCAAAAAATTATTCTTCGACTTTCCTTTTCCACTAAAGTGGAGCGATTCATCAAAGGCTAAAGTATTGGCTCTTAGCAGCAGGCTGTCGCCCGGAGTGATATAAATATTCTGAGTTTCGGGTTTGTGCTGAATGATGTATAAGCCTTCTTCTGCATTCTCGATTTTGTAGTTAAATCTATTGTTTTCATCGAGCGTTATAGTATCAAGAATTTGTCCCTGATGTTTAACCACTACATATTCTAAGGTAGGGTTAATAATCTCGCCGCCAATATAAGCATATGAAGGACTGGTAGTTGAATTATTACAGCTGGAAATAAGAAAGCTGAAGCCTAGCAAAACCAGTGCTGGTAAGGCATCATGTAAAATATGTAAACTATTGCTTTTCAAAATTTTTGGGGGACAAATAGCGGATAGCAAATGTAGACCCAGAGCAACAACAGGGATGTTAACTCCTCGTTAAATAGAGAATTATAAAAGTTAATGTTTTAAGGGATAAGGTTAAATGGCTACTTTTGCAAAAATTTAGAAAAGACTATATGTTATCAGTTTCAAATTTATCTGTTCAGTTTGGGAAAAGAGTGTTGTTCGATGAAGTGAACACCACCTTTACCCAGGGTAACTGTTATGGAATTATTGGTGCCAATGGTGCCGGAAAATCTACTTTCTTAAATATCCTTAGCGGGAAGTCAGAACCTACTTCGGGACACGTACACCTGGAGCCGGGAAAAAGAATGTCTGTTCTCGAGCAAAACCATAACCTTTATGACGAATATCCTGTACTGGAAACCGTCATTATGGGGAATAAGCCTCTCTACAATATCAAAAAAGAGATGGACGAGATCTATGCCAAAGAAGATTTTGGCGATGCCGATGGGGAAAGAGTAGGAGTGCTACAGGTTGAATTTGAGGAAATGAATGGCTGGAATGCCGATAGTGAGGCTGCTGCCCTGCTTTCTAACCTTGGTATAAAAGAAGATAGCCACTACACGCTTATGGGCGATCTTGATAACAAGCTTAAGGTTAGGGTGCTTTTGGCACAGGCACTTTTTGGTAACCCTGATGTGTTGATCATGGATGAGCCAACAAACGACCTGGATTATGAAACCATAAACTGGCTTGAAAACTTTCTTGCCAACTATGAAAATACAGTGATAGTGGTATCTCACGACCGTCACTTCCTGGATTCTGTTTGTACTCATGTTTCTGATATTGACTTCGGAAAGATCAACCATTACAGTGGTAACTATACTTTTTGGTATGAATCTTCACAGTTGGCAGCACGCCAGCGGTCTCAGCAGAACAAAAAAGCTGAGGAAAAGAAAAAGGAACTTGAGGAATTTATTCGTCGCTTTAGTGCCAACGTGGCAAAATCTAAGCAGGCTACTTCCAGAAAGAAGATGATCGCAAAACTTAATATTGATGATATTAAGCCTTCAAGCCGAAGGTATCCTGCAATTATTTTTGAAAGGGAAAGAGAAGCCGGGGATCAAATTCTAAATGTAGAAGGCCTTGAGGCATCTATTGAAGGGGAAACTCTTTTTAAAGATGTGAATATCAATCTTGCGAAAGGAGATAAAGTAGTGGTGTATTCAAAAGATTCACGAGCCACTACAGCTTTTTACGAGATACTTAATGAAAAGGAAAAAGCCGTATCGGGTAAATTCAGTTGGGGAATTACTACCAACCAGTCTTACCTGCCCTTAGATAACTCCGAATATTTTGACAATGACCTTACTCTTGTTGACTGGTTGCGCCAATGGGCTAAAACCGAAGAAGAGAGGGAAGAAGTTCATATCCGCGGATTCCTTGGCAAGATGATCTTTAGCGGTGAAGAAGCTTTAAAAACAGCCCGGGTGCTCTCTGGAGGTGAAAAAGTGCGTTGTATGTTAAGCAGAATGATGATGATGAGGGCGAACGTACTTATGCTCGATGAGCCTACCAACCACCTAGACCTGGAATCTATTACGGCATTCAACAACTCCCTTAAGAACTTTAAGGGGACTGTGATGTTTACCACTCACGATCATGAATTTGCACAGACAGTTGCAAACAGGGTAATTGAATTAACCCCTAACGGCGCTATAGATCGTTACCTTACTTTTGATGAGTACATGAGTGATCCTAAGATCAAGGAACAAAGGGATAAAATGTATTCTAAGTAATTAGAAAAGATAAGAGGCTGTCTAAAAGGCTTGACATCTATGTGATGTTATTTTAAAATACCATCACCCTGCTGAATTAAAAAGGGGATAAATGGTGTGAATTTTTAGACAGTCTTTTTTTATGCTTCTTTGTCTTTCCGGAAGAACTTGTAGAGGTCAAAGCCTCCCAGGATTATAAAGCCTATGGCAATGATTATCCTGAAGGTAGTATACTCTGCACCTGTAAGAAAGGTGTATATGCGGTAGCCTCCATAGCCCAGGAAAGCAAGACCCACAACCAGGTTAAAATAATTTTTTCGGGGAGCAGCAGTCATTTAATTAATCACTATCAGGAAAGGTTTCATTTGTGATGCGAAGCGCCTTCTCATAATCCTTTGATTTGGCGAAGAGCAAAACCTGTCCGGGCAAACCGCCGCCAAAGCCGGCTCGTAATCCGGAATCAAAATCATTTCTTACCCGGGTAGCGATTCCTTCTTCTTCAAGTAAATTTTGCAGGTGTTGCACATTTACTTCACTCCCGGTATAAACTCTTCTGTACTCTTGTTGTTCTTCGTCGTTCATATAATGGTAATTTCCTATAAATTTAAGAATAGGGAGATGACTTCAGGAGTATTTAATTTGAGTTTAACATTTCTATCAGGCATTGTAGAATTTGCTGTTCCAGTTTCCCGAGCTAAAATTTTTTCCGAGGCTAATTCCGTAGAAAAATATCAACGCTACCACCGATTTAAAACAGTACATGTAAATAATAAGGAATTCAGAGGTCTCCCTGAACTGAGAGAAGAAAAGTTCCCTGACCCCAAAAGAGAGCAGAAAGCTGGAGAGGAAGCAAAAGATCAACAGGTTTTCCAGATTTTTAAGCGGCCACATCAATAGCTTTCTCAAAGGATGCATATCGGTACCCCATTTGTGGAGAAGGTAGTAGTACCCGTTACCTAATGGCGCAAACAGCATAGGATCATCGGCATTTTCAAGCCTGAAATATTTGGCAGGAGCAACCATTTTAAAACCTTGCAGAGAAATTCCGTGTTTCTTTTCCACTTGCTGAACTGCGTTTACCGCTTCAGCAGGTAGATCTCCTTTAAAAAATTTAGTGTCGAGAAAGCGGAGCCTAAAATCTACACAGATCTTTTTAATCTGGTTTTCATGAAAGATCTTTTCAGGTTCCAGTAGATCGAATACTAATGGGTTTGAAATTGATTCTTCGGTGCTAGCTTCAGCAACTCTGCGCAGAATCTCTTCTTCTGAACTTTCCTCTTTATTCAGGATCTTCTTTACTTCCTCCAGAACTTCCTGTTCTTTCATCTCCTTCCGGCGCAGCAGCTCCATTTCCCTCTGAAGGTTTGTTCTCTCTAGCAGCATTTTCTTTTCCGTTTAGCAGCTAAAAATAGGGAATAACAGCACAACATGCAAAAAATCAGCTTTTTGGCTATGTTTTAAGGAATCCTACTGTTAAATTTAAGAGGTGATGGTTAAATTCATTTTAAACCTGCGGTTCTATTTATCCATTAGTAATAGATGCGCTAAATTGAGGATAACGAACTTTAAAACCCTCGAAAAATGAAAATTTTTAGACACTTTTTAAGCCTGAGTATCCTGGCAGGAATTCTCCTGGTTGGTTGCGGCCCCAAAGTAGATACCAACAAAAGAACGGCTAAGAGCTTAAATAGTTATGAAAGCTACGCGTTCTTACCCGACCAGGATACCATACAAACTTCAGTTTATGACAATGCACAGGTGAATGAAATAGTTATAGACGAAATTCGCCAGAACATGGAGGATCTAAACTACAGGTTAGATCGTAACCAACCCGATCTCCTGGTGTATTATCACTTAATGTTAGACGAAGAAATGGCGGTGAATGCAAATCCCGTCTACACCAACTACAGTTATTACCGTCCCGGATTTTACGTAGGGCCGTACTACAGAAATTATGCTTATAACAACTATTTCACCGTTCCCAGAATTGCAGGAAATAGTGTGCAGCAAGTACCATATAAAGAAGGTACCATAGTGATTGACCTTATAGATCGCCGTACCAATGAGATTGTATGGAGGGGAAAGGCCGAGGATGTTGTTTCTCCCGGCAATCTTAATGAAGAATTAAGAACTTACGTAAATGCCATTTTTGACAGGTTACCAAAGTAAACTTTGGATAAACCTTAATACAGATTGCATTTAAAAAATTGCAAAGAAAAAGGCTGTTCATCGAACAGCCTTTTTCTTTATCTGAGCTTTAAGCTCTGCTTTTATCTAAGCTCTGCACCCAGTTGCTTTTCCAGGTTTTGTTGCAGCTTGCCCATTATTTTATCAATTTGTTTATCGGTAAGGGTTTTTCTTTCATCCTGCAGGATAAAACTCACTGCATAACTCTTCTTTCCTTCCGGAAGGTTAGCCCCTTCGTACACGTCAAAAAGATTTACTTCCTTAAGAAGATCTTTTTCAGTTTTAAAGGCTATGTCGTAGATCTGTTCAAATCGCACAGCGTCATCAAGCAAGAGAGCAAAATCTCTTCTCACTGCCTGAAACTTAGAAATATCTTTGAATTTGTTCTGTTGGTCTTTAGACGTTTCTACCACCATATCCCAGTTGAAATCGGCATAAAGCACTTCCTGGTTAATGTCGAAGTTTTTGAAGATCTTTCTCTTGATCACTCCAAATTCTACCAGTCTCACATTATTTAAGCTGAAAGAAATTCCTTCAGAAAAAATGTCATTTTTGACAGGTGTGGTTTTAAGATCTCTTATACCCAGTCTTTCCAAAACTGAAGTCACTACTCCTTTAAGGTAGAAAAATTCCCCTTTTTGAACAGCATTGGTCCAGGTTTCTCTATTCCTGTTACCCGAAATAAAGATAGAAAGGTGTTTCTTTTCTTCCCGACCACTGTTATAGTTGTGATAGGTCTTTCCGAATTCAAAGAACTTAAGATCGGCTCTTTTGCGGTTCAGGTTGTAGCTCACTGCCTCAAGGCCCGAGAACAATAACGACTGCCGCAGCACAGAAAGATCCTGGCTAAGCGGGTTAAGCATTTGCACTACATGTTCTTCCTTCAACTGCTCACTAAGGCCCAGGTGGGAAGGAGTAGTAAGTGAATTGGCCATGGTTTCAAAAAATCCCTGCCCTACAAGCTGTCCGGCAATTAAATTCTGAAGTTTATAATCTTCAAACCTCGTGGAATTGGCGACAGAGGCATTGATCTTATCTCCAAATTCAATATTGTTGTAACCATAAACCCTTAGGATCTCTTCAATAACATCGGCCTCTCGTTTTACATCTACACGGTATGACGGTATGGTAAGACCCATTCCGGTTTCGGTAACGTTGTTCACTCTTATTTCGAGGGAAGCAAGAATAGATTTGATCGTTTCTTTAGAAAGGTTTTGCCCTACAAGAGAATTGATCTTTTCAAAAGTTAGGAAAACCGGGAAGTCTTCCACCTTTTTTGGGTAGTAATCGTCAATATCACTCGAAACACTTCCTCCAGCCAGCTCTTGAATGAGCAATACTGCACGTTTAAGAGCATATTCTGTTATGTTGGGATCAATACCTCTTTCATATCTAAAAGAAGCATCGGTATTTAAACCATGACGTTTGGCTGTTTTTCGAACAGTTACAGGATTGAAATAGGCGCTCTCAATAAAGAGATTGTTGGTTCCCGATGTTACTCCACTGCTAATTCCGCCAAACACACCGGCTATAGCCAGGGGCTTTTCGGCATCACATATCATAAGGTCTTCTTCATGCAGCTCTCTTTCAACTTCATCTAGCGTCGTGAATTTTGTTCCTGCCTCTAATGTCTGCACAATGATCTCATTCCCTGAGATCCTGTCGGCATCAAAAGCGTGCAGGGGCTGGCCTAGCTCATGCATCACGTAATTGGTCACATCTACAACATTGTTCTTTGGAGCGATTCCAATTGCTTTAAGCCTGTTTTGCAACCATTTTGGGGATTCTGATATTTCTACCCCGGTAATGGTCACTCCGCAATATCGGGGCGCCAGTTCGGGCTTGACAATTTTCACCGGAATCCTTCGGCTGCGGCTGTCTATATGAAAACTACTTACCGAAGGGGTAATTAGCTCTTGGGGTTCTCCCTGTTGCTGTAGTCCCGCTTTAAGATCACGAGCTACTCCCCAGTGGCTCATGGCGTCGGCACGGTTTGGTGTCAAACCTATTTCGAACACAAGGTCGTCTTCAACTTCAAAAAGGCTGGCTGCGGGTGTGCCAACTTCAATACTGGAATCGAGTACCATTATGCCGTCATGGCTCTGTCCCAGACCCAGTTCATCTTCGGCACAAATCATCCCGTGACTGCTTTCGCCTCTTATTTTACTTTTCCTGATTTCCCAGGGAGAACCTTTTTCATCGTAAAGGGTAGTGCCTACTGTTGCTACCGGTACTTTTTGCCCTGCGGCAACATTGGGTGCCCCACAAACAATTTGAACCGGTTCGCCATTGCCTAAATCTACAGTGGTAACTTTAAGCCTGTCGGCGTTGGGATGGGGTTCGCAGGTAAGCACTTCTCCTACCACTATGCCCCTAAGGCTGCCTTTTACACTTTGAAATTCATGAATACCTTCTACTTCAAGGCCGAGATCTGTGAGCAGTTCCCCTGTTTCTTCAGGATTACGATTAACTTTTATGAATTGTCTAAGCCAGTTATATGAAATCTTCATTGAACAAATTTTTCGAGCTGCAAAGATAGTATTACCATTGATTTTGACATAATAAAAAAGGGAAGAGCAGCAATGTCAACTATAAAAGACTAATTTCTGAAAAACAAAGCTGCTTCAGGTTTGCTTTAATGGCCTTAAGTATTCATTTAAAAGAAGATAAATTTATGTTTAACTGATGTAATTCCAGATGTTCTTCTCCTTTATAAGCTGGGAGTAGGTGTAATTAACGATCTTATTTTTTTCAAGCTCCAGGCCTGGATCTTCTTTTAGAAGTTGCAAAGCATAATGCCTGGCAGTTTTCAGGATGTCATTATCCTTTACAATATCTGCAATCTTCAGGTTGAGTACGCCGCTCTGTTGGGTGCCCATTAGGTCACCGGGCCCTCGCAGTTTAAGGTCTACTTCAGCAATCTCAAATCCGTCGGCAGTGCGTACCATGGTTTCAAGGCGTGTTTTACTGTCGTTAGAAAGTTTATGACCGGTCATAAGGATACAAAAACTCTGTTCGGCGCCCCGGCCCACGCGGCCTCTTAGCTGGTGTAGCTGTGAAAGCCCAAAACGTTCCGCACTTTCTATGATCATCACACTGGCATTGGGCACATTCACCCCAACCTCAATTACTGTGGTGGCCACCATGATCTGAGTTTCGCCCTTTACAAACCTGTCCATTTCATGATCTTTATCGGCAGGTTTCATTTGCCCGTGCAAAATGGAGATCTGGAACTCGGGCATGGGAAATTCGCGGGTAATACTTTCATAGCCGTCCATGAGGTCTTTGTAATCCATGGTTTCCGATTCCTGGATGAGCGGATACACAATATAAATTTGTCTTCCTTTTCTAATTTCATCCCGAATAAAAGCAAAGACCTTTAGCCTGTTACTGTCATACCGGTGCACGGTCTTAATTTCTTTCCTTCCCGGGGGCAATTCGTCAATTACAGAAATATCCAGGTCTCCGTAGAGGCTCATCGCGAGCGTTCGGGGTATTGGGGTGGCGGTCATCACCAGCACATGGGGCGGCAGGTGGTTCTTCTTCCAGAGCCTAGCTCTTTGTGCAACACCAAACCTGTGCTGCTCATCAATAATGGCCAGGCCGAGATTCTGAAATTTTACTTTTTCCTCGAGCAGCGCATGGGTGCCTATCAGGAGATGTAATTCTCCACTTTCCAAAGCCGCATGGATTTCTTTTCTTTCTGAAGTTTTTGTTGAGCCGGTGAGTAGTTTAACCTTAATCCCCAAATCAGTAACAAGTTCTGATATTCCATTAAAGTGTTGGGTAGCCAGGATTTCGGTGGGAGCCATTAAGCAGGCTTGAAATCCGTTATCCAGGGCCAGCAACACGCTCATCAAAGCGACAATTGTTTTTCCCGATCCCACATCTCCCTGCAGCAAACGGTTCATTTGGGCACCGCTGCCCAGGTCTTTACGTATCTCTTTGATTACTCTTTTTTGTGCGTTGGTAAGCTCAAAAGGAAGGTGCTTTTCATAAAACTCACTGAAATGTGAACCCACTTCTTCAAAAGGAAATCCTTTGATCTTTTTCTTCCTTATCAGGTTCTTGATCAACAACTGAATTTGTATGTAAAAAAGCTCTTCAAACTTTAAACGGAACTGTGCCTTGGCCAGTAACTCCTGGCTCTTCGGAAAATGCGCGTTAAAAAGTGCCTCGGCTTTGGGAAGCAAATGCAGTTCTTCTAAAATGTCCTGCGGAAGTGGATCAACAAATTTATTGCCGCTCTCCAAAAAGAGTTGCTGTACGCAGCGGCTAAACACCCTGTTGGTAATGCCCGATTTTCCCAGCCTTTCTGTAGAAGGGTACACAGGTTGCATGGCAGTGCGCAGGTTCTTTTTATAATCTTCAACCAGCTCCATCTCGGGGTGTGGCATGCTAAAAAGGCCATTGTACCAGGAAGTTTTACCAAAGATCACATAGGGAGTGTTGAGTTTCAGGTTTTCACGAATCCATTTTTGACCGCGAAACCATACCAGCTCCATCTTTCCGCTGTCATCAACAAAATCGGCTACCAGGCGTTTTCCTTTCTTTTGTTCTACCGTTCGCAGGTGGACTATTTTTCCCACGATCTGCACTTCCGAAGAATTCCTTTCCAGCTGGGCAATTTTGTAAAATCGGGTTTTATCGAGGTAGCGGTTTGGAAAAAAGTTAAGCAGGTCACCATAAGTGTTCACCCCAATCTCCTTCCGCAGAATTTCTGCCCGGTTTGGGCCTATGCCTTTTAGATAGTCAATGGGAGTATGCAGCAGTGGTGGATTCATGGAAACGAAGATAAAAAAAAGCCTTTTAGGAAGGTAAGTTTTTACAGGTTTGAGCAGGTAGTGTATATTTGAACAATGAAAAGCTCCTTTTTTCTTGTTCTGGCGATAGTAATTAGCACTGCGACCTACGCACAGCAGTCGGCGGCCATAGATTTCAAACATCTCAATGCCGAAATAAGTATTTACCCCTCAAAAAAGGCAGTTTCAGGGGATATTCTTTTCAAATTTGACATTTTAGAGGCTGTAGATTCGATCTTTATTGATGCTCGAAAAATGGCATTTTCGGATGTTCTTCTGAATGGTAAGAAAGTTGACTTCGGAAGTGATCAAAAGAAATTCTGGATCACCGGAAATTTTTCTCCGGCACAAGATCAGCAACTTCAGCTGAAGTATTCGGCTACACCCGGTCAAACCTTATATTTTATTCCGAAGAAACCCGAAGGAGCTGGGCAGCAGGATTACCAGGTATGGACGCAGGGCCAGGGAAAATACACTTCTCACTGGCTACCAAGCTTTGATGATACTTCAGAAAAACTGGAATTTGACCTCACGTACATCTATCCTGCAGGGAAGACCCTTATCTCAAATGGAGAATTAGTTGATTCAGAAAAGATCAACGACTCGCTTGTGCGCTGGGAATTCGATATGAAAAACCCGATGAGCAGCTATCTTGTTGCGATGGCAGCGGGAGATTTTAAAAAGGTGAGGCATATTGAAAATGATATTCCCATGATCTTTTATTATCCCGAAGGCATGGAAGAGAGGGTGGAGCCCACTTACAGGCATACCGGCTTTATGATGGATTTTTTTCAGAAGGAAACCGGAGTGGCCTATCCATGGCAGAATTATAAACAGGTTCCTGTCCGTGATTTTTTATACTCCGGAATGGAGAACACTGGCACAACTATTTTTTCGGATATTTTTCTGGTAGATTCTGTAGGCTATCACGACCAGAATTATGTGAATGTGAATGCTCATGAGCTGGCCCATCAATGGTTTGGAAATCTTGTAACGGCGGCTTTCCATGAAGATCACTGGCTGCAGGAAGGTTTTGCGACTTATTACGCTTTACTTGCCGAAAAGGAAATTTTTGGAGAAGACTACTATTACCGAAAACTCTTTAAAACCGCTGAAGAGCTAAAAGAATTAAGTGACAGGGGCAAGGGAGAAGCCGTAGCTGCCAAAAATGGCAGTTCTCTTACATATTACCAGAAAGGGGCGTGGGCTTTGCACATTTTGAACGAGAAAATAGGAAAGACTGCTTTTGACACGGGAGTAAAGAATTTTCTTGAAAAGTATAAATATTCAACCGCCACCACTCAAGATCTCATAGATGAAATGGAAGTTGCCAGTGGGCAGGACCTTTCGGGTTTTGTAAATGACTGGCTGAAGCAATCGGCTTTCCAGGGAACACAGGCGCTGGAATCTTTGAGAAAATCGCCTTTTATTCAGAAGTACCTTGCATTGGCTGCGGTCAAACCATTGCCTGTTTCAGAAAAACGAAATTTGTTACTGCAGGCGCTCAGTTTTCCGGTAAATGATTATCTGGGGCAGGAAGCGGTACTGCAGCTGGCCCTGGAAGATACTGCGCTGGTAAGTGACCTTTATAAAAAGGCATTTTCAAGCGGAAATCTTTACACCAGGCAGGCCATAGCTTTTTCATTACAAAATGTGCCACAGCAACTAAAACCGGAATATGAATCTCTGCTGAATGATGAGTCTTACCTCACCCAGGAAATGGCGCTCTATAACCTGTGGATGTCTTTTCCCGAAGACAGAGCGGCTTACCTGCGAAAAATGGCAAATACAGAAGGTTTTCTTGACAAGAACATCCGAACTCTTTGGCTAACGCTAGCCCTGGCTACTCCCGGATTTGAAATGGCTTCTAAAAACCAGTATATTGAAGAGCTGAGAGGTTACACTGCTCCTCATTCCCGTTTCCAGGTGCGGGAAAGAGCGTTTGGATTCCTGTACCAGTTAAATGCTTTTGATGAGCAGAGTTTAGCCAACCTCCAGGATGCCACCACTCACCCGAACTACAGGTTCAGGGAATTTGCCAAAGAGCTGCTCAAAACTTTGTAGGAAGCAGAAGGTCTGTAGATTATAGACTGTAGTTCGTAGACTGTAGTTCGTAGACTGTAGTTTGTAGACTGTAGTTGGTAGTCTGTAGTTGGTAGTCTGTAGACCTTAAACTTTGAACTTTGAACTTTGAACTTTGAACCTTGAACTAATTCTTTGGCGGAGTGATCATGATATGAGCGCGATGGGTACCGGGATCCATGATCCAGGGCATACCCGGGGCGAATGGTTTTTCGGGTAGTCCTGTAGATTCGGCTGTGGCATAGGGAATATAAATCACATACCTGAAGTGCCCGTCGGTGAGTTCACCGGTTGCAGCATTGTAGTTTTCTTCACTACCGGTAAGTATAGTGGTCATTGCCGGTGAATCGGTTAAAGACAGGGAACCGGCTTCAGCTTCTCTTTTTCTTGTTTCCCGTTTTTCCATTTCCCCTGTTCCCTGGGCAGCAAGTTCTCTGCCGCGGGCCATAAATGGCTCCAGCTTGTTGGAATAACAAGAGACATTAATTCCTTTTTGCGCTGGGTCATCGGCAAGGCATACCAGGTGGTTTGTGCCCTCACGTAAAACGATCATTTCTCCCTGTTCATTAAAGCCATACACCATTGCACCGTCACGAAGTTCTTCGGGGGCTGCAAGCGTTGCAGTTTTTATCTGGATCTCTGCCGGCAGCACATTGGTTTGTGCGGTTAGAATTGATGTAAAAAGCAGCAAAAAAATGACCTGAATTTTTCTCATAACCTAGATATTTAAAGGATGAACAGATTTAAAGATAGAAAAAGAAGCTGAACTTCCCGGTCATCTTTCTCTAAAATAGAATATTGACACAACATTATAGCCTATACTTTAAAAAATGTAGGTCATAAAAAACTTTAAAATATTGAGATCTTTGGAGGGGAAATTTCTCGAGAGAAGAGTAAAAAAATAGGTTAAAGATGCTGTATGCAGGCCGGTTGCCTTAAATCTTTATTCAAAGAAATTCTGGTAATCTCTGGTTTCTGTCTTGAGACTTCTAATTTCTTCAATACTCTTTTTAATCTTCAATCGTTGCTTTCTATTGTTTATCAAAAGGAGAATAAGCAATAGAATAACTACTCCGGCAACACCAGTTAGAAAGTACTCCATAATTTTTCTAAGTTACGGTCGTAAAGTTAACTTAAAAAAAATATAATGCCTTTATGAAAACTCTTAAAATATTGTATTTCAGCCTAATTAGTTCCAGTCCAGCAATCTCTGCTCGCCATCAATTTTTTTAATATCGGTGATGTCCTGAGACATTTCAATAACTCCGCGATATGTTTTCTGAGCATCGCGTACCGCAAAGTACCTGATGTAAATTAGCCTGCCCTTAAAGTTTATCCAGAAGGAGGCTTCATTTTTATTTCCTTTTTTAAACTCTTCCAGAATTTTTAATACTGTACCTACACTTTTGGGAGGGTGGCAGAATTTTACTTCCCTGCCTATAATTCCGGCGCTTCGGGGAAATACACGTTCTTCCCCACGATTATAAAAGATCACCTTATCATTTTCATCAACATAAGTGAGATCAAGAGGCATGGTCTTTAAGAGCAGGTTCACCTGGTCTACGGTCATATAGCCCTCATCATAATGAGAGGCGTTTTCGGTATCAAAAGAAAGTTCCCGTTTAGTATGATCCTGTGAGGGGTGAATATACTCTTCTTCCTCTGTTTCAGGATATTTTGGAGGATGGGAGGGAAGCATCCATCCAATTTCTTCTTCACCTTTCCGCACGTTTTTCCAGTCTTCTTCGGTAAGTAAACTGAGAGCGTTCGGGAAAAGCACATTTTCTTCAACCAGCAGGAGCCTGAAAATACTGCTTACCAGGTACTGTGCATCCCGGGAAACTTCAGCAAATTCCCTGGCTTCAATCTTTTTTCTAAGCAGCCGGAATTGCTCCCGAATGGTATCGTGAAATGACCACATATTTTTTGAAGGGCCTGTCCAGCCTTTTTGCTCAAGTACAGGGAAAAGCTGATTTTCTTTGCGTTCAAAACGACGCTCTATCTGCTGAAGCTGATTAAATATATTGTAGAATTTCTGATCTTCGGCTTCGGAACTTGTGTCCATTAGCTCCTGACCTAACTTCTGTATCAATTCTTTTTCTTCGGAATATATAGTAACGGGATGCCCCTTTGGTAATGCTGAAATTTCTGTGCTTGCGCTCATGATCCATCAATTTTCAGCAAAGAAAACGGATAAAATTGTCCTGATTTATGACCCAGGTCACATGAAGAATTTATTCCGAAAATTTCGTCATGAAGTTCCATGGTTTATGAGCCAGGTAAACATACGAGGTGTCAAAAATGCCATTTTTGACACCTCGTATTTTATGCTCTCACCCTAACTGGTTTAAGATTCAAACCCTAAAAAGCCAAGGCTGAGATTAGAGCAATTTTTTGATGTCTTTTTCCAGGCCCGAGGGTTTTGTGGTGGGCGCAAATCTTTTGACGGGTTTGCCGTCGCGGTCAATCAGGAATTTTGTGAAGTTCCATTTGATCTTGCTGCCTAAAATGCTTCCGAGTTCTTTCTTGAGGTACTTGAAAAGAGGATGTGCATTGTCGCCGTTCACCTCTATTTTAGAGAACATCGGGAAGGTGACCCCGTAATTCACCACACAGCCTTCAGCAATCGATTTTTCGTCACCCGGTTCCTGTTTTCCGAATTGATTGCAGGGAAAGCCAAGAATTTCGAGCCCTTGATCCCGGTAATTCTTATAAAGCGCTTCAAGGCCCTCAAATTGTGGGGTAAGGCCGCATTCTGATGCAGTATTCACTATTAGTACCACTTTTCCTTTGTACTGCTCCATAGGAACATCATTAGCCTGTAAATCTTTTGCGGTGAAATTGTAAAACTGACTCATAAAAATACCTTTTTGTAAAGGTAAGAGATTTAGTTTTAGCTAAAAAAGGCTGTGAAACCACATCACATCAGGACAGGAAACAAGGTATTTTGAAGATCGGGGCTATTAAAAGTGGCGCGTTGTAAAGACTTCAATTTCCGTAGAACCGGCTGTTTGTTGTGTAAATAGATACAAGGAAATAGTTCTCTAAAAGACATTTTTGGAAGTCCTATATTTTACTGAATTTAATTTATTCTATCCATTCCCCTTTGTTTTGGTCTACTCTTATAAAATTTGCATTTTGAGCATTGTAGTATATATCTTCTCTCAAAAATGTGTAATCCTTCTTGTAAGTTTCATTTATAAATTTCCAGACTAGAACATTTTCCTTTGAAAAATATTCCATTGCAATTTTTGTCTTGTCCCTTTTGAAATAACCATCTTTTAAGGCTTTCTTTTTGATTTCAGATAAACTAATTAACTTGACCTTGTCTGTTGTTTTTGGGAACTCAATATCTTTAATAATATTTCCATTTTTATCAAGTTCAATCTTTGATGAATACATTGCGATTCCTGAATCTAAATTTCTGTAAGCAAAGCATAAATAGAAAGCTGTTTTAGGATTAGATTTTGGATTTCGTCTTTTATATTCATCAATTTCAATTATTTGACCTCCAATAAGATTAAAATTGGTATAATTTTGTAATCCCACCCTATTTTTTAGGTAGAGAGATACTTTATCCGCTATATGTTCTGGCAAATCAGCTAAACTTCTTGGTTCTCTCGGGTAATAATTCATAAATGAATATTGGCTACATCCTTGAGATATTATATCATTTGAACTGTGAATGTAGTAGGGATTTTTCTTAACATGAATGGTCAAAGTATCATTTTTGGTAAGATCTATATTTTGCCAAACAGGTTCGTATTGCAGGTAATTAATACTAATTTGATAGGTAGATAATGAATCGAAATTACGGACGCTTAATTTTTTAAAACCATTTTTATTTGTCGCTCCACAATTGGCAAAGGTATTCCCGTTTTTATAGATATATGTATAAAGTTCATCAAGTGGCTTCTCCGTTTCAGAATCAACAAGTCTCAAAGTTGATTGTGAAAAACAATTTAATGAATAAACCAGTATTGTTAAGAAAAAGAAGTTCCTCATAATTATCTACAACTTAAAATCACAAATGATAATGTTCCTTATTGGATGTTGGCTACAAATTAAAAATAATTCTGTTGGGTAGAAAATGAATATAAAAAACGAAACCCGATAGTTTGAACTTCTTCAGGGATAATCGGGAATAAAATAGATTAAACATGATGCATATATTTTGAACAAACAAGTTTATAGTTTCTTCGACAATACTTATTGGTGCTACAGGCAATCAGGTATGCCCGCACAACTGTTTTTTATAAGATATTATTTCTCCCGGAATAAGATGACCAGAATCATATTTTCCTTTCAAAAATGACATTTTCTTTGCCCCTTAATTCTGCCGGGTGGAACAATCTGCTGCGGCTACTATTTATTGGAGAAAGCTCATGAACAAGAATTCAGGAAAAATGGAATTAATGGCACCTGCGGGAAATTTTGAATCCCTTCAGGCTGCTTTAGATAACGGTGCAGATGCTATTTATTTTGGCGTAGATCAGCTCAACATGAGGGCCAGGGCTTCTATAAATTTCACCATGGACGATCTACCCGAGATCGTGAAAAGATGTGAAGAGAAAGGCGTGCGCAGCTACCTTACCTTAAATACCATTGTTTATGATCATGACCTTTCCCTGATTAAAAACCTGCTTTCCGCAGCAAAATCGGCAGGAATTACGGCCGTGATTGCCAGTGACCAGGCAGTGATCTCTTCGGCCCGAAGTATGGGTATTGATGTACATATTTCAACGCAACTCAACATCACTAACATTGAAACTGTTAAGTTTTACAGCCTTTTTGCTGAAACTATGGTGCTTTCGCGGGAACTGAGTTTGAGACAGGTTAAGAAGATCACCGAAGAGATCCAAAAAGAGCAAATTAAAGGCCCTTCGGGGGAACTCGTAAAGGTTGAGATCTTTGGGCACGGTGCACTGTGTATGGCTGTTTCGGGGAAATGTTATTTGAGCCTGCATTCGCATAACTCTTCGGCCAATCGCGGCGCCTGTAAGCAAAACTGCCGGAAGAAATACACGGTTATTGATCAGGAATCTGGTTTTGAAATTGAGATCGATAATGAATATATGATGTCTCCAAAAGACTTGTGTACTATCAACTTTTTGGATGAAGTGAAAGATTCGGGGGTGCAGATTCTTAAGATTGAAGGCAGGGGCCGGGCTCCGGAATATGTGGCTACAGTGACAAAAGCTTATCGTGAAGCCATAGATTCTCTGGATGACAATACTTTTTCCGAAGAAAAGGTGGCAGATTGGATGGAGCGGCTAAGTACCGTGTACAACCGCGGATTTTGGAGCGGGTATTACCTGGGCCAAAAAATGGGGGAATGGAGCAAAACTTCAGGTTCACAGGCTACACAAAAGAAAGTGTATGTGGGCAAGGGAGTACATTATTTTCCAAAAGCCGGAATTGCCGAGTTCAAAATTGAAGCTTACGACATTAAAAAAGGAGATAAAATACTGGTTACGGGACCAAGTACCGGTGCGCAAGAATTTGAGCTGGAAGAAATGTTTGTTAATGACCTGCTTTCAGAAAAAGCCGGAAAAGGCGACAGCTGTACCATTAAAGTTCCATTTAGGGTGAGGCTTTCAGATAAGCTCTATAAAATGGTGGAAGCTTAATGGTTATAGTCACCCTGCAACGGAATAAGTGCATTGGCTGCAATTACTGTGTAGAACTTGCGCCGGGGCAATTCCAGATGTCCAAAAAAGATGGAAAAAGCGTCCTGCTGAAGTCGAATGACCGCAAAGGTTTCCATACCCTGAAATCGGCAGATCATTCTATTCAGGAACCTTGCGAGGCAGCTGCAAAAGCCTGCCCTGTAAAGATCATTTCAGTAAAAGAGAGATAAGAAAAAAGGCTGTCTAAAAAGTCATTTTACGCACCCTTTTATAATTTGGGATGAGGTTCAATAACTTTAGAGACAGCCTTATATGCTTCTTTAGAAGGGAATTACTTCAGAAGAAATCAACCGGTATTTTTCAATCCGCTGGCAAGTGCAGTGGTAATCTGTAACAAATGCGTTACGAGTTTATCATCTTTTGTGCTCCCTTTTGTTTTTCTCCATTCCTCCAGATTCTTTATTTGCAGGCGGTGAAGGGAAATTAAAGCATCATTACGACGGTTAAGGTTATCTAAGAGGCTTTGTCTTCTTTGTTGCCTGCTTCGGTCAAACATGGCTTCAATCTCCTGCAGGCCATTAGAATGTTCAGCCTTAATAGTTTCGGTGAGCTCGGTTCTTACGCGCTCATCTTTTACAAGAGAGGCATAAGCTTCCATCACTTCGGGTTCGGCGTTCATAATGTTAGTTTCTACCTGTATCAATATGTACCTCAGGAAAGGCCACTCCTGTGAAACTTCTCTTAGCTGCCGGTAGTAATCTGGATTATCAGATTTCAATTTTTGTAAAGCATAGCCTATTCCAAACCAGCCGGTAATGTTGAACCTGGACTGGTTCCAGCTAAACACCCACGGGATTGCCCGTAAGTCATTCAGCGTTCTTGTACCGGTACGTCTTGCAGGACGGGAACCAATTTTGCTCAATTCCAGTACATCTATTGGAGTAGCCTCCCCATAGAAATTGAGGAATGCCGGGTGGGCGATAAGCTCCTGATATCTCTCTTTGGAATATTCGGCCAGCTGCCTCAAAGCATCAATTGGATAGTTCTTCTTTTTGGCCGGGTACATCCTGTTGCCTGTTTGCAGCGCAGATCCAGACAACAACATTTCAAGGTTGTAGGTGGCTGTAAGCAAATTGGCGAACTGCTGTGCGATGGTCTCTCCCTGTACAGTAAGTTTCATTTCACCGCTCATACTTCCTGAGGGCATACTTTCAAGGAAACGGTGGTATTTACCGCCCCCCCTGCTTATTGTTCCTCCAATACCATGGAAGAACCGTAGTTCTTTACCAAGCCTGTCTGCTGTTTCGGTGAGGGTTTTCTCGGCACGATAAATATTCCATCGGCTGGCAATGATACCTCCGTCTTTGTTACTGTCACTGTACCCCAGCATTACTTCCTGCGGACTTTCACTATGGTTGGAATAAGCCGGATGGGTGAGGAAGCTTTCCAAAATTTCTCCGGAAGCTTTTAGGTCATCTATGGTCTCAAATAACGGAACCACCTGAAAGGTCTTCCTGTCAATACCAACTTCCCTAAAGAATAGGTAAACTACCAGAAGGTCGCTCAATTGCCGTGTCATACTTACAATAAAGGAGCCCACTCCGTGCGGCCCATATTTATCGGTATGTTTTTTAACCACTTTATAGCTGTCCAGCACCTGGTCTGCTTCAGGTCCAAAAGACCGTCCTGTAATAGCAAACGGCCGCTCATGCTGTAGTTCTTCAGAAATGAATTTTATACGTTCTTCTTCAGTCCAGCTGCGGTAATCGGTAAGATCAGGAAATGCCACTCGCAGTATCTGTTCCATTGCCTTGTCGTGAAATTCGCTGTTTTGTCTTATGTCAAGTCTTGCGAGGTGAAAACCAAAGCATTCTACCATGCGCTGCACGGGGAATAGCAAATCATCAACAATACGTTTTGCACCAATTTCCAGGAGGCTGTCTTTAAGCAGTGCCAGGTCTTCCATAAGGTCTTCGGGGCGCCTGTAGCTGTTTTGAAGGTCATCATCTATCCTGGTGTGCTCCAGCTTGAGGGCAATAAGACTCACAAATTGCCGCCATGGCTCGTGCGGATTTCGTTCAAGTGCTTTGCTGCCTTCTTCAGCCAGGCTTTGAGCCATTTCTTCAATGGCTTGCTGTAAGGGTTTGGAAGCTTTATTGCTAATCCCTGAGAAGCTCATGCCTGCGGCGAGATGCTCCAGTTGCTCGTGCACCAGAAGAAGAGCCGATTTACGGTGTTCTGTCAGGGTAGATTTTGTAACAGAGGCGGTCACATAAGGATGGCCATCACGGTCTCCACCTACCCAGGTTCCAAATTGCAGGCCGGGAAAGCGAAGCGTTTCAGGATTAAAGCCCATGTTGCTCCAGCTTTGCTTAAGCTGAATATCACTCTTTTTTAATACCTGCGGAAAAACTTTGCTGAAGTAGTGCATTACATTACTTCTTTCCATTTCTACAGTGGGCTTTTTAAGGTACACCTCGCCGGTGCGCCACCATCTTTCCAGAAGGGTTTTAATATCCTGGGCTATAATGTTCCTTTCGGTAAAAGAATAGGAGGTGTTTTCCAGCTTAATGAGGTTGAGGTATATTTCCCTGTGCAGCTCAAGAATGGAAATCCTTTTAGTTTCTGTAGGATGTGCCGTAAGAACCGGAATTAATTTCACCTTGGTGATGATCTCCTGCATTTGATGTTCACTAAGGCCCTGGGACTTCCATCGTTGAAAGGTCTCGCTCCAGGAACCACGAATAGATTCCATCCCGTTGCTGTCGGTTAGTTTTCGGCGGTATTGTACTGCAGCATTTTCTTCTACCAGGTTCATGAGTTGGAGATAGATGCTAAGCACCTGGATCTGCTTTTCTTCGAGAGCAAGATTACTTGAAAAAGCATCCTTGAGATCCTCATGCCTCGTCAACAGGCTTGAGAGTTCATGCTCTCCCAGATCCTTGAGGACCTGCTGGAAGCAATCTGTAAGAAATTGCATGTCCTGCTCAATTTTAGTAAATACTTTCGTATTAGGGGTATTGTTCATTTTCATAGGGTTTTTGAGTACTCTATTTGAACTCCCAATTTAGGAAATTGTTAACGATTTTTGGCCTTTTTGCCCGACAAAAATTTCCTTTGCTGCCTTTATTTACAGGCTTTTTCGGAATAATGGCAGTGACCACGATTGCGAAAACGTTATAGGTGATTCCGTAAATTTTGTTACCTTTTAAATAGATAAAAATGACTTTCTATGAAGACCGAAACATATCATTTTAAAGATGACGGGTCAATTCCGAATAATAAACTTCCTGTCATTATATATAGAGGTGTTTTTTCAGCAAGAGGAGATGAAGCGGCACAGTGGCTGGAAAAGAAATTTGCTGAAAACGACTGGGAAAATTCGTGGAGAAATGGAGTTTTCGATTATCACCATTACCACAGTAACACTCATGAAGTCCTGGGAGTGTATTCGGGAGAAGCTTTGCTGCAACTGGGGGGCGAAAAAGGGCAAAAACTGAAGGTGTTTGCCGGAGATGTGATTATAATTCCTGCCGGGGTAGCTCATAAGAATCTTGGTAGCGATGGTTTTGCAGTAGTGGGTGCCTATCCTGAAGGAAGATCGCACGACATGAACGTAGGGAAGCAAGAGGAACGCCCACAGGCAGATGAAAATATTGCAAAAGTGCCAATTCCGAAGTTTGATCCTATAGAAGGAAGGGCAGGTGCATTAATAAAAATTTGGAACGCACCTAAATAACTCTTTTTTATTGATTCTGAGAGGAATATGTCGTGCTTTGAAATTCATTTTGACGCATCACACGAAATAATTACAACTAAAACGATTGAAGCAACAATTTTTTAATACTAATTTAACCTTTTGATATGCTGTAAGTTAGGCTTTTAAAATTACTTTCGTTCAGATCAAATTACGTAAGAATTTAAGAGCGCTATATATGAATAATTTTCTTTTTGTTGCTTCAGAGAATGATGCCATTGCCAACTGTAAAGTAGGAGGGGTAGGTGATGTCATTCGCGACGTTCCAAAACAGATTTCAGAGCGTGGAGACCGGGTGCACGTTGTGGTTCCATCTTATTCCAGGCTCCACGAAAGTGGAACTTTTAAGGCCTCACTTCAGCTAAATTTACGCGGAATATCTTATACCGCACAACTCTATGAGGTGCCGGCCAAAGAAGAAGATAAGAACATTAGCCACTATGTAATTCATCACCCCGAAATAGAAATGGGAAACCTTGGTGGCATTTACCATCATGATCCCTTTGAGCCATTTTATAGTGACGTTATTAAATATACTATCTTTTGTACAGCGGTAGCCGAAGCAATCAAACAAAAATATTTCGGGAAGCTGGACATTGTGCACCTGCACGACTGGCATTCCAGCTTACTGTTGTTCCTTAAAAATTACCATCCGCAGTATTCCTGTCTTAAGAAGAACAGGTTTGTTTACTGTATACACAACCTGGCATTACAGGGAATACGCCCTTTTGAAGACAATTATTCTTCTCTTAAAAATTGGTTCCCAAACCTCGAAATAGATCGTGAAGCTTTGAAAGATCCAAGATATGCCGATTGTTTTAACCTTATGGCCATTGGAATAAGATATGCCGATGCTGTACATACCGTTTCTCCTTCATACAAGCAGGATGTGCTTTTGCCCAGTGCCGCTCCCGAATTTATTGGTGGGGAAGGGCTCGAAAATGATTTGAAACAGGCCGACCGCGAAGGTCGTTTTCACGGCATTCTTAATGGATCAGATTATCGTCCTGAAACTCTGGTGAAAAAGAACCGGTTGTTTCCAAACATTGCTACTGCAATCTTCAAACAACTTCAGAAGGAACAGGACAGGGAAAAAGCAGCTTTTTTGGCACATACAGGGGAGAAGATCGTTCCTTTTCTGAAGAAAAAACCAAACTTTATAAGTGCCAGTGTGGCGAGACTTACTGAACAAAAATTCTATTTCTTTAAGCGTTCTCCCGAAGCGCTGCTGGAAATTCTTGACAGGCTGGAAGAAGTCAATGGTATTTATGTACTTCTTGGTACGGGTGCGGCCGATTATGAGCAGCTGTTGCGGGACATAAGTTATAAAAGAAAGAATTTCATTTTCATCAATGCCCAGTGCGAGCAGGTGGTGAATTCTATCTATAGAGATTCTGACCTTTATTTTATGCCAAGCCTTTTTGAACCTTGCGGGATCAGCCAAATGCTTGCCATGAGAAACGGGCAGCCCTGCCTGGTGCACCATACCGGCGGACTTAAAGATACGGTACAGCATGTGCACACAGGTTTCGCCTTTGATGGCAAAACCTACGATGAGAAAGTCTATAACATGGTTGAAAGTTTTAAAGAAGCTCTTTACTTCTTTGAAAATGATAAGACTGTGTGGAAACAAATTGGCCTCAACGCCCGTAGAATGCGATTCACCTGGAAGAAATCTGTAGATGAATACTATAAACTACTTTACACATTTAATCCGGCAGATGTAAGGGTAGCCTGATCAAATCTTCTGATTTAGTAAATTTCAGACCGGTATTCAATATTTTCCCTGGATGAATTCAGAAAAAAACATCTTGCTTATTCTGAATTCATCCAGTTATTTGTTTCTTATTCTTTTTAGAATACTTCAGGTTAAAAAAGACTTCCGAAAATGCCATTTTTGGAACCTTAGCATCTAAGAGTTTAACCTTAGGTTAATTTAAGATTCGATTTTCAGTTGCTTTTCGCTGAAATACAAACTCATATCCTCTTTTTGAAATTTTTTTCTTCCCCGAAAACCTTATAGGTATTTTAATGCCTCAATCTTTTTCTATTAATTTTTGATAGTACCCGGAAAAGTATATTTTTGCCGCCTCTTATGACTAGCACAAAAAAAATATCCGTTTCACCGGTTACCCCGCCCTGAGATAATTTTTCTTCTCACTTTCCTCCCTTTCTCACATGGGAGTTCCTTTCTATTATTAATTTTTTTACAACATTTAGATGAAAAAGATCTTCAACCTGTTTGATTTTTCACAAAAAGTAGATTACAAAATTGAAATTCTTGCGGGTCTCACTGTAGCACTCGCGCTTATCCCCGAAGCGGTTGCCTTTGCTATGATCGCCGGACTTTCCCCGTTAACCGGACTTTATGCAGCGTTTGTTATGGGGCTGGTAACTTCTATTTTAGGTGGGCGCCCCGGAATGATCTCTGGTGCCACAGGAGCAGTTGCCGTTGTAATTGCTGCTCTGGCCGTATCGCACGGGGTAGAATATGTTTTTGCTACCGTAGTTTTAGCCGGAATTCTGCAAATTCTGGCAGGAGTTCTAAAGCTTGGAAAACTAATCAGGATGGTGCCGCATTCGGTGATATTTGGATTTGTGAATGGTCTGGCCATTATCATCTTCACCTCTCAGTTAGACCAGTTCAAGACAGTTAACGAAGCAGGAGAACTTGTTTGGATGACTGGCCAAAGCCTGTACATCTTATTGGCACTTGTACTGCTTACCATGGTTATCATCTGGGGATTACCCAAACTCACAAAAGTAGTTCCATCTTCGCTTGCCGCTATTCTGGCAATTTTTGGTATTGTGGCGGTTTTAGGAATAGACACCAAAACGGTGGGAGATATGGCGTCTATTCAAGGAGGATTTCCGCCGTTTCACATTCCAATGGTGCCGTTTACATGGGAGGCTATCGTTCTTATTTTTCCTTATGCAGCAATAATGGCTGGGGTTGGACTTATTGAAAGCCTGTTGACTCTTAACATTGTTGATGAGATCACCGAAACCCGCGGCCGTGGAAATAAAGAGTGTGTGGCCCAGGGTACTGCCAATATTTTATCGGGGTTCTTTTCTGGAATGGGAGGTTGCGCCATGATTGGCCAAAGCCTTATCAACGTTTCCTCAGGTGCAAGAGCACGACTATCAGGAATAATTGCAGCAGTAATGCTCCTTATTTTTGTAATGTTTGCGGCAGATGTTATTGAACTTCTTCCTATGGCAGCACTTACCGGAGTAATGATCATGGTTTCTATAGGTACTTTTGAGTGGGCAAGCTTGAGGACTTTCCGAAGAATGCCAAAAAGTGATGTTCTGGTAATGGTGCTCGTGACTTTTGTTACGGTAGTACTTCACAATCTTGCACTGGCAGTGCTGGTGGGAGTAATTATTTCGGCCCTGGTTTTTGCATGGGACAATGCCAAGAGAATCCGTGCCCGTAAATATATGGACGATAAAGGGGTAAAGCATTATGAGATCTACGGCCCTCTTTTCTTCGGAAGTGTGGCTGCTTTCAATGAGAAATTTGATGTATTGGGAGATCCTGAGGAGGTGATCATCGATTTTTCTGAAAGTCGTGTGGTAGATATGTCGGGTATTGAAGCTTTAAACAAGCTCACTGAGCGTTATCTAAAACAGGGTAAGAAACTGCACCTAAGGTATTTGAGTCGCGATTGCCGACAACTTCTTAAAAATGCCGATGAGATCATAGAGGTAAATATTCTTGAAGATCCTACTTATAAAGTGGCTGTAGAAAGGTAAAATATTTTCTGTTTTTTCTATCTTTCTTTCACCACCAATATCGTAGTGGCTTCCATCTTCAAATTCAGAAAGTTACAAAGCGTAATTTTTCATCAATTTAGAGACAGGATGGCACTGCATATACATGCTAATTCCTCTGAGGCTAGCCTCAGAGGAATTGAAATGACAATTTTCAATTTAAAGATCCGTCTAAAAATCAACCTTTTCATCAAACAAAAACTTGATTTCGAGTTTAACTAAAATTGAAATTTAGACTAATGATATAAAGAATTCGCATGAGCAGGGGGTAAATAATTTTAACATGACCTTATTTTTAAGTTCTAAACAGCTTCTTTATTTTGCTTTTAATTGCTCATTTCAGGATTCAGTTTATAGATATAGGACCATCTTTCTTTTACCGTATCAAACCATACATTCCATAACTCACTTGATTTTTCTTCTCCTACCGCATCTGCGTAGATCTTTGCCGGGCTATCCTTCTTAATGTCGATGTCAGCGTATCCCTTATACGGTTCAACAACCATGAAGTTTGGAGTATCGGGTGCCCCTAGTTGAAAATTGAACCAAAGGCCACGGGGAAAACCTTCCTTCTCCTTTATAGCATTGGTCACCTCAGTAATTACTTTTTTAAAAGTACTTTCATTCTGTACTTTGTAGTAGGTCACCCAAATATATTTTATGTCCAGGGGAGTGCTTCTGCTTACCTCTGGTATTGTGCTGGCAACCCTGGTATTTACTTTTTCGATGTGAGGCAGAATATGATTTAATAAGGCGATGTAGCATTCATTATCCACCTCATCTTTTTTTTCCATTTCTGCCCAACTTGAATTTGTGCCAGTCATGATATAAACCCTTCCTTCTCCCTGCTGCCTGAACCACATGCTCCATTTCTCCTTCCCATTATGTTTGAGATAACATTCCTTCCATTTTTTCACACCTTCTATAAACCGGGAATTGTGTCCCTGTTTAACCGTAATTTCTGTGGTATGCAGAATTTCACTTCCTCCATTTTGTGCAAAAAGCACATCCATTCCCAATGTTGCAATAAGAGTTATTGCAATAAAAATTTTAATTGTTCTCATGACTTCGTGTTTAAGGATTAATAATCAGTTTTGATAGGTTCAAGTAACTGATTATTAGTGTATAGAAGAAATGATATAGGACTAAGGCATTAAATTGCTGTCCCAAAAGAGGAAATTAATTAACGAAGAGATTATATGGTCTGTAGCCGCTTAAGCAGCTCCTCTTTTGAAGATTTGCTAATAGGAATAACTTTTCTGCCTATAACGATATGGCTGGTGGCTACTTCTTTTACCTGAGAGATATTGATGATATAGGAACGATGAACCCGCAGGAAATGCTTTGAGGGAAGTTTTTTATCCATTTCCTTTAGGGTCATTACCACTAAATATTCCTTGCTTGTGGTAAAGATGCGGCAGTAGTTGCGTTCGGCCTCAATAAAAAGAATATCCTCAATGCATATCTTAACCATTGAATTTATGTGTCTTACAAATATACAATCGCTCAAAATGAAACTTTCATCTCTTTGATATACTGGATTTTTACTTTCTTCACTTTTGCAAATTGTTTGGCTTATGGTCAATTCAATAGCCCGCTGGAGATCCAGCTTCTTAAATGGTTTTGCAATAAAGCCGTAGGGGTGGGTATCTTTAGCACTGTTAAAGTGGGCATCATCAACGTTGGCTGTGAGGTAGATCACTGGAATATCCTGCTTCTTTTGTATAAGACGTGCAGTTTCTATGCCATCTAACCGGCCTTTTAAATTGATGTCCATTAAAATTATATCGGGCGGGTTATCATTTACATAAATGAGCACTTCCTCTCCACGCGGTATAATCCCCACGACCTCATACCCCAGGTCGCTAAGTTGGAGAGAAATATTTGCGGCGATGACCATTTCATCTTCCACGATCAATAATTTGATTTTTTCGCTCATTATGCACTTTTCTGAATACTAAAATCAAACTCCACACGGGTTCCCAAACCACTATGTTCCTGCATTTTGCCATTTAGTTGCCGGGTAAGTAATTCTATTAATTGTGAGCCAAATCCGGTGCCTTTAGGAGCAACTCCTGCAGTTTTACCAATCCCGTTATCTCTCACTTCCAGTTTTAAATTAAAATTGCTGTCCTTTTCAAGGCTAATATTAATAACCCCCCGTTGATCTTGTGGAAAGGCATATTTGAGTGCGTTGGTAAGCAGCTCATTGACAATTAGGCCAATAGGCACGGCAGTATCAACATCCAGTTCCAGGTTGTCCATTGCACATTCAATTTTGACGCGGTCTTCAGCATTAAAGGAATCAAGAATTCCTTCGCTCAGGTTTATGAAGTAATCTTTCATTTCAATACTACCAAGATTTGTCCCCTGATATAATTTTTGATGAATGATCCCCATAGATTGCACCCGGTTTTGACTGGCAATCATGGCTTCCTTAGTGGCAGGGTCTTCTATTTGAGCGGACTGCAGGGCGATTAGGCTTTTTACCATTTCCAGATTATTCTTGACGCGATGGTGTATTTCTTTTAGCAGTAGCTCGTTCTCTGCGTTATGTTTATCCAACAATACATTTTTATGGGCTAATTCTTCATTTAGTGCTTTTAGCCGCTTATTGCTGCTTTTTTTAAGCTTGAAATTATGGTATAATAGGCCCAGCACCAAAGCCGCAATAAGCAGGACAGTAAGATAAATAGTTTGTTGTTGTTGTTTAGTACTTAGCTGTTCGGCCTGGTCTATAATGTCTTCCTGTAATTCATTCTCACGAAGACTCCTTTCGTTTCTTTCTACTTCAATGATGTCATTAGCCTCAGACCATGCGATGTAGTATTCAAGAGCTTTTTTGTAATCGCCCTTCTGTTCATGGGCACTATATAATTTGTTGAGAAAATATGCGGTATTTGCTTTTGTATTAATTGCTATCGATGAATTTCTGGCTTTTTCATAATAGGCAATTGCTTCATTATAATTGCCTTCAGCCATGTATATGTCTCCTATCCGGGAATGTGCAAATTGGTAAACATCAATGGTAGTGAGATTATATTCTTCTAATAACCGGATGGTCTTGTTTAAATAATCTTTTGCTTCTTCATATTTTTCCCTCCTAATGAGGTTGTTGCCCATTGAATAGTAGTACCAGGTGTGATGAAAGGGATTGCCTACCTCAGGCAAAAGGTTTCCCATTTTCTGTACGTAATAGTCACTTGAATCAAGATTAGTTTCGGAATAATGGTAGGATAAAAGTTTATATGCAACAGCAAGGGCCTCATTTCTTTCAGGATAAATTGAGGTTTGATATCCTATCATGCTCTTCCTTAAATATTGAAAAGCTTTTTCCTGCTCTTCTGGCAAGCCATATTGAGAAAGGAATCTGCCTTTATCTTTCAATATTTTAAGCTGAATTTCAGGTCGTTTATCATTCTCCAGGAGGTTCAATGCTTTCACGAAAAGCTCCAGCCCCTGTTTTGGTTCTCCTCTTATAATTTTTATTAAAGCCCAATTAATTAACAGGTCATATCCCAGCACTTTATCCTTCTTGCTTTCGGGAATATTTTCATAATAAGACCAACCTATAGGTGCCAGAGAATCTACCACATTAAAATTGTGCGACCTATTAGCTCTGTCTGTAATATCACGATATAAATTAGCCAAACGTTCATATTGTAGAGGTTTGCTGTTCTGGAGTAGTTGCGCGGCCTTATCAAAATAAAAAACCGTACTGTCCCGGTTAAAGTGGGGCATTTGTTTAAACCATGATGCCTTGTCCTGGTAAGTTCTACTTAATGCAGCAACTTCATTAGGGGAGAGATTTTGGGAAACTCTTAATTCAGAAATCCTTTTTTCGCCTTTTGTGGTTTGGAGACTTTGGGGAAGGGCACTCATATACAAGAGCAAAGCAGTAAACCATATATAAGATCTAATAATCAAGTTTATCATTGCTTTGCCAGTTAAATTGATTTATCAATATTCTTAAAGGCTTTAATTTAATTGCTTTTGGCAACAAAAACTGAAGCCGTAATGAACCATAATAATTGATATGGTTTATTTTATAAGTAGGCATTGGATAATTTGGGAAAGTAAATTTTAAAGTAACTGGAAATATACAACAATCTTAGATGAAAATAGATGTTTATTTTATGTAAGTTATTGAAATACAGTACTTTTAATTAGTTAGGGCCAGTATTTTGATAATAAAACCGGATTCTTAGAAATTGGTTCCCGATAAAACTAAAGTTCACTTCTTTTGCAGGCATTCCAACTTATAGCCTGGCAAAATCTTAAGAAATTCAGCATCATTTACTTCTATTCTTAAATAAGCTTGTCAAAAATTCACTTTTTACCAGATTTAATTCCTAAATTAAAATCAAAAGTAATTTTTGATATGAAATCCAGAGATGTAGAAGATTTAGAGTTCGATCCTCTTCCCTCGATAATGAATAAAGCGCTGCGCGTAAACCTCAATGAAAATATCTACGGCACCTTTGCCGAAATTGGTGCGGGGCAGGAGACTGTGCGTAATTTTTTTAGAGCAGGAGGAGCATCGGGTACCATTGCGAAGACCATGAGTGCCTATGATAAAGATTTTAGCGACGCAATTTATGGTATTGAATCTGATGCGCGCTATGTGACCGAGGCAAGATTAAAAAGCATGCTTAGATATGAAACCGATCTTCTTGAACAAAGAATTTTGAGGGAGAAACATCCCGATAAACTCTTCTTTAGTTATGCCAATACAGTTGCTACTATAGATTTTGCCAAGAAATATAAAGGCCATGGCTGGTTGGGGATTAGATTTCAGACAAAGCCAGAAGAAGAATTCAGTGAGATCATTATTCATGTTCAGTTTCATGAGAATAATGCCGGGCTGCAGCAAATCACCCTGGGCACCATGGGTACGAATTTGATCTACGGGGCCTTTTATCAGTATGATAACCCCAAAGTGCTTTTGCAACATTTATATGATCATCTCAACAATGACCAGGTAGAGATTGATATGATCAATTTTACAGGGCCCGTTTTTAAAGATGTAGACAATCGCCTAATGAGCCTGCAGCTGGTAAAGAATGGGATGACACAGGCCGTGATGTTCGCTTCAACCGGAAACAACGTACTTCCGGCCAATGAACTTTACAAAAAGAATATCCTCACTCTTAGAGGTAGCTTCAGGCCTGTTACCAAGGTGAATATGAACATGTTTGAGCAATCACTCAAATTGTTTCTGAATGAAAAAAAGGTGAGTGAGGAAAAGACCGAAGTCATTTTTGAAATCACACTTTCTAACCTTAGGTCTGAAGGAGATATCGATGAAAAGGATTTTCTCGATCGAGCCGATCTGCTCGGATCTTTAGGACAAATGGTAATGATCTCAAACTTCCAGGAATACTATAAAGTTGTGGAGTATTTCTCTCAGTACACAGCCGAAAGAATGGGGCTCACCATGGGGATTAATACATTTTTAGCGCTGTTTGACGAAAAATACTACCGGCACCTTAGCGGGGGAATTCTGGAGGCCTTCGGAAAATTGTTCTTCCGGGATCTAAAGATCTACCTGCACCCGTTAAAAGATCCCGAAACAGGTGAGATCATCACCAGTAATAACCTTAAAGTGCATCCACGAATGAAGGAGTTGTTCAAGTTCTTCAAAGATAACGGCAGGGTTGTGGACATTACAGACTACGATCCTGAAATCCTCGATATCTATTCGCGGGAAGTACATCAAATGATCGTAGACGGGGAGCCGGGCTGGGAAGAGATGTTACCGCCAAAGACCACAGAGATGATCAAGGAAAAACGACTCTTTATGGCTCAGAAGTAAATTCATTACCTGTCAAAAATGTCATTTTTGACATCCTTTTCTTTAGAAGTAATTTCAGGAACAGCAGACATAGTTTCACCTGAAAAGTCCTAAAGTTATCTTATAACTTAGTTTATTGTGTCAGCATATTTCAATTTTTTCTTATTTTTTGGAAAAAGCAGCTATGAAAAAACACAATAGATCTATAGAGAGTTATTTTGAGTCAATAGGTGCCGGAGCCAGTGATGTTGGCCTGAGTAAAGAAGACATAAAAAAGGACTTTTTGCATAAACTTTTCTACCATCTTGGAAGAGTACCTGCCTTAACAACTCCTAACGACCTTTATACTGCTATGGCCCTAACCATACGTGACAGGGCGCTGCGGAAATTCGTAAGGTCAACCGAAGAGTTCACACAACAAGATGCGCGCGGAGTTGCTTATCTATCTGCCGAATATCTGCCGGGACCTCACCTGGGAAATAACTTACTCAACCTTCAAATCGTAGAGGAAACAAAAGAGGCTTTAGCCGAACTCGATCTTGATCTTGATGAGATCCTGGATCAGGAAGGCGAACCTGGATTGGGTAATGGCGGCCTGGGCAGGCTTGCATCCTGCTTTATGGATTCCCTGGCAACCCTTGGAATACCTTCTATTGGGTACGGCATTAGGTATGAATTCGGAATTTTTAAGCAGGAGATCAGGGAAGGCTGGCAAATGGAAACTACAGATAAGTGGCTTCATAGCGGCAATCCCTGGGAAATTGTGCGTCCCGAAATTTCGTATGTCGTAAAATTTGGCGGCAGAACAGAGCACCGTACCAATGGGCAGAACCGGTATGAAGTAGACTGGTTACCCGACTCTGAGATCAAAGGTACTGCTTACGATACCCCCATTTTAGGATATCAAAGTAACGGCATTATCATGCGACTCTGGAAAGCCGAGGCAGTGGAATCTTTCGATTTTTCTGTTTACAATATGGGCGATTATTACCGGGCGGTAGAGAAGAAGCTGCGTTCTGAGAATATTACCAAAGTACTTTACCCAAACGATGAAAATCTTTCGGGGAAAGAATTGAGGCTCAAGCAACAATATTTCTTTGTATCCTGTTCTTTGCAGGATATGATAAGACTTCACACCACCCAGGGCAGGGAATTAAAGAACTTTCACGAGAAGTTTGCTATTCAGCTTAATGATACCCACCCCTCAATTGCGGTGGCCGAGCTTATGCGTTTATTGGTAGATGAGCATGAGATGGAATGGGATGAGGCCTGGGACATCACCCGGCAAACCTTTGCTTATACCAATCACACCCTGCTGCCCGAGGCTCTTGAAAAGTGGACGGTTTCCCTCCTCGGAAGAATACTGCCACGGCACCTGGAGATCATTTACGAGATCAACAGTCGCTTTTTAGAAGAATTGAGAAGTAAGGGTTATAGTGGTGATCAAATTGCGCGTATGTCTCTTATAGATGAGCAGGGAGAGCCTTCAGTAAGAATGGCCCACCTCGCAACAGTAGGAAGTTTTAAAGTGAACGGCGTTTCTGAATTGCACTCGCGGCTGTTAAAGTCACAGGTGCTGAATGATTTTGCCGACTTATGGCCTGGGAAGTTTACAAATGTTACCAATGGGGTGGCACATCGCCGGTTTGTGGCAGTGAGCAATCCAGGTTTAGCCAATCTTATTTCAGAAAAAATCGGCTCGGGATGGCTAACGCATCTCAGCAGTCTTAGCGAACTGGAGAAATTTGCTGAAGACGAAAAGTTTCAGCAGCGATGGAGGGATGTAAAACTTCAGAATAAAACGGCTTTAACCCAATTTATTGAAGAGCAAACCGGCGTGAAGGTAGATCCGGCTATGCTATTTGATGTGCAGGTAAAAAGGATCCATGAGTACAAAAGGCAGCACCTTATGGTGTTACACATTATTGATCTCTACCTGCGGATAAAAGATGGAAAAACAGAAAATATAGCTCCTTCTACCTTTATTTTTGCCGGAAAAGCGGCACCCGGCTACTTTCTTGCAAAACTTATAATACGCCTTATCACAGCTGTGGCCGATCTTGTGAATGACGATGAAGAGGTGAACAAGCTTATTAAAGTGGTATTTCTGCCCAATTTCAATGTTAAACAGGCCCAGAGAGTCTATCCCGCTGCCGATCTTTCGGAACAGATCTCGATGGCAGGTAAAGAAGCTTCGGGTACAGGAAATATGAAGTTTTCGCTAAACGGGGCGCTAACAATTGGAACTCTTGATGGTGCAAATGTCGAGATACGGGAAGAAGTGGGAGATGAGAATTTCTTTTTGTTTGGGCAAACTACAGAAGAGATACAGCAAACCAGACGCGAAGGTTACCGGCCTTATCAATATTATGAGGAAAATGAAAAAATAAAAAGGGTGCTGGACTTTTTGGTGTCGGGAGAACTTGCGAATGGCGATAAAGAGCTGTTCAAACCTCTTTATAATAATTTACTACAGCAGGATCCATATCAGCTTTTAAAGGATTTTGATTCGTACTGTAATAAAAAAGAGGAAGTCTTTAAAGTATGGAATGATCAAAAAGAATGGACCAAAAGATCTATTCTGAACGTGGCCAGAATGGGCAAATTTTCTTCAGACCGTTCTATCCAGGATTACTGTGATAGAATATGGCAGGTAAAACCGGTTAAGATCCAGGAATAATTTCAGCAGAAAAAGAAGGGGTTGAACTATTATTCAGTCCATAGTTTTCCCACAAAATAGGTTCGGGCTTTCCCTGCGACTTCAACCCTTTCTTTTTTATCTCTACACAAGAGTTGGCCAGCGCGTTCAGACAATTGCATGGCTGTCATCTCTTTTTTGCCCAGTATTTCACTCCAATAGGGAGTGAGGGAACAATGTGCAGAACCGGTTACAGGATCTTCAAATACCGAAGCTCGCGGGGTGAAGAACCGGGAAACAAAATCACACTGGCTGCCTTTTGCAGTGATAATAACCCCACCGGTACCCAGCTCGAGTTGGTCAAAATAAGAACGATCGATCTTAATATCTTTTATTTCCTGTTCGCTGTTGTAAACTAAAACGTAATCGCGTGCTTTCAGAATTTCCTGTGGCTGTATGTTGAGGGAATCTTTGAGAAGCTGAGGTAATGTGGTGGAAGCAGGTTTCCTGGCCGGGAGGTCGAGCACGTAAAGATCATCGGATACCTGCACCGTAAGGGTGCCGCTAGAGGTTTCAAAAATGATACTTTGCCCCGGATATTTCCTGATTTCTTTGAGTGCATGGGCTGTGGCAAGAGTGGCATGTCCACAAAGATCCATTTCCATTTCGGGTGTAAACCATCTAAGGTGGAAGGTATAGCCTAAATCCACGAAAAATGCCGTTTCGGCCACGGCATTTTCCCTGGCGATTTTCAGAAGGAGATCGTCGGGAAGCCACTCAGATAAGGGTACTACACAGGCCGGATTTCCACTAAAAAGTCCGTTTGTAAAGGCATTGATTTGATAAACGTGTAATTGCATGGTTAAAAATAAGAATTAACCGGCAGGGATGCTGCTTTTTCAAATAGGATTTTCCCTGCTCCACCGCTATACCTTCCAAAAAGGGCAAAAAATCAAAGGGTTTTCATTATTTCCGAAAAGATTTTATACGACTTCAGTCTGTCGTTATGATCAAAAATGTGAGAAGCGACCATCACTTCGTTTACGCCTGTTTCCTTCAGGAATTTCGAGGTTTGTTCCTTCACGGTTTCTTTACTTCCAATAAAGGCATATTTCAGCATTCTCTGGAAAGCGGGATTTGCGGCCAGGTCTCTCAATTCGCTGGTCATTTTCACCGGAGGCTGCATATAATCTATATTTCCCGTCATTACGCCCAGCATCATTTTGATGAGGGTAGTCGAAATATTTTCGGCTTCTTCATCGGTGTCGGCTGCAATCACATTAATGCAGGCAATAGTGTAAGGCTTATCGAGGTATTTTGAAGGCTGAAACTTGTTGTAGTAGATATTGAGCGCCTCAAAAAGTTGTGCCGGGGCAAAATGGCTGGCAAAGGCATAAGGCAGGCCTTTTTCTGCAGCTACGTGCGCACTGTCTGTACTTGAACCCAGTACGTAAATTGGTACATCAACTCCTTCGGCCACTGCAGCCCGCACCTGCGATTTGCCATTTTCTGCTGAAAAATATTGCTGGATCTCGCTTATCTCTTCCGGAAATTTATATACCGCCTGCATACGATCACTCCTTATGGCATGTGCCGTAACCTGATCTGTACCCGGGGCTCTTCCCAGGCCAAGATCAATCCTGTTGGGATAAAGAGATCCAAGCGTTCCAAATTGTTCAGAAACTATAAGAGGTGAGTGGTTTGGCAACATGATTCCGCCGCTGCCCACTCTTATTTTCTTGGTGCCTCCGGCGATATGACCAATAAGCACAGAAGTGGCCGAACTGGCTATACTTACCATGTTGTGGTGTTCTGCCAGCCAAAAACGGGTATAACCCATGTCTTCAGCTTTTTGAGCAAGATCAAGGCTGTCTTTAAAAGTTTGTTCAATAGAGGAACCAGCACCCACACTGGCGAGTTCTAATATAGAATATGGAATAGAGGTGTTATTATGAGACATAGCAAAATTCAATTTTAATCAAAGATCGGGATAATACGAAGAATAAGAGAGAATGAAAAATAGCTTTTTCTGATGCTTCAATCGAGAATACCTTCTTCGGTAAAAATTCAGATACAAGAAGGAGTTCAAAAGCTTTTTCTGAAGTCCTAAAAAGTATTTTTTCGATCTTCTTTACCTGAATTACTTCGGAAAAAATTCAGTTCATAACAAAATGCTCTAATAGCTTTCCTTCCGAAGCACTTCTAACGGCGGACTTTTAATTACGCTTATGCTGTTGGTGAGCCCAATAAATATCACCAGTAGGGTGATCGCCGGAAAGAGGACCAAAAATGGGAAAACTGAAGGTGTAAAAACACTGTCAAATAACAACCATGCGAGCAACTGACTGCTTAACAAGGAAAGCAGGATGCCCGATAATGTTCCCAGTGCTCCCAGATAGAAATATTCCAGGGCAAGAATTTTTAGAATTTGAGAACTCCGGGCGCCAATAGTACGCAGTAAGACACTTTCTCTTATCCGCTGAAACTTGCTGGTGCGAACGGCTCCAAGAAGCACAATGATTCCCGTAAAAATGCTGAAAAAGGCCATGAAATTAATGAGCCATGCAATTTTATTCAGGAGATCTTCTACTACCGAGATGATTTGCCTAAGATCAAGAATAGAGATATTAGGGAATGAACTCACCAGTTGCTGTTGTAAGGCTGCACTGGCATTATCATCGGGAACTTTTGTGGTGATCACCCGGAATTGTGGCGCATCTTCCAATACTCCCCGCGGAAAAACTATCGTGAAATTTGGGTCCATCTGCGTCCAGTCAACCGCTCTCACACTCCTCACTTCTGTATTCATCATTACTCCCTGTACGTTGAAGGAAATTCTATCTCCAATTGCCACCTGTGCATCTTCAGCAAAATTATCACTTATTGAAATAGGGATGAGGTTAGTATCATCAACCTGGCGAATCCATTCTCCGGCGGTAAGGGTTTCAGAATTTTTTAAGGAGTCGGTATAGGTCACCCTGAATTCATGATTAAGCACCCAACGGTTAATCCCCGAGGTAGAATCTTCCCTTATCTCGTTTACGGATCTCCCTTTAATGCTCTGTATGCGCATAGTAACAATGGGAATATCATTAAGTACCGGGCTCCCGCTATTCTTAATAGTTTGTGCCACCGCCTTTGCCTGCTCAGTCTGCACATCAAGCAAGATCATATTTGGGCTGTTCTTTTGTGCATCTAAAGAAGCCTGTGCAAGTAAAACATCTTTGGTAAAATAGAGGGTGCTAATTAAAAAGGTTCCCACTCCAATAGCCAGTACCAGGGTTAAAGTCTGATTTTGCGGCCTAAATAGATTCTGAAGGCTCTGTCTTGCCGGAAAACCCCAGGCGGCAGGGAAATTTCTTCTAATTAGCTTCATAAATAGTGTGGCAATGCCTGCAAGTATTGCGAAGGTCACAACAATTCCCAGCACAAAGGCCAAAGAATATTTCCAATTTTGCAGCAGCCAGTAAGAGAAAAGAAGAATAAAAAGAAAAATGCCTGCCAGTACAGCAAGTTTTGCTTTTCCTTTTTTAGGGTTGCTCTCAGATTGTACTCTTAGGGCCTGTAAAGGGGAGACGTACAGCGTGCCAATAAGCGGAATTAAGGCAAACAAAACTGCCATAAACAGCCCCAGCAGAATTCCTAAAATGATAATTTGAGGTTTAAAAGTAACCTGAATGCTTACCGGTAAAAGACCTTCCAGCAGTAAAGGAAATAGCTGCTGTAAAAGCAAGCCTGCGATAGTGCCTAAAACTCCACCAAGAACGCCCATAGCCGCAATTTGTAGGAGGTATATAATAAAAGACTGCCTTTTTGTTGCTCCCAGGCATTTTAAGATTGCAACCGATTTCAATTTACCTTTAATGTAAATATTTATTGCACTTGCAATCCCTACGCACCCAAGAAGTAAGGCTATAAAGGCTACGAGGTTAAGAAATTTGCCAAAGTTGTCGTAACGCTGGCCCAATCTTTCGCTGGTAGCGGTGTGGGTGTCAAGATCGGCTTCCAGTTTGTCAAGTTGCGGGTCCAGTACTTCGTCCAGCTGTTCAAGATCTGTATTTGCTGCTGCGGTGAAATAATAATCGTAAGAGATACGGCTCCCGGTTTGAATCAGCCCCGTTTCCTCGATAATATGGTGAGGAATAACAACAGGTGGGGCTACAGAGCTAAAGAATGAATTGCTGCCGGGAATTGATGTTAAAGCTCCGGCAATAGGCAGGGTAACTTTTCCTATTTTAATACTGTCGCCGGGGCTTAGGTTGAACTGGCGCATTGCAGTGGCATCAACCAAAGCGCCGCCGTTTTCCTGATAGGTCTTTCCTGCCGTTGCAGGGCGGGTTTCCAGCTCTCCATAAAAAGGGAACCCCCCTTCAATTCCTCTTACCTGCACCAGCCTGGTCGTGCCATTTCCGGGAAAGGCAGCCATCGAGGTAAAACTTATTTCCCTGGCAGGGGCACCTCCTAAAGAATCAATGATAGAAAGTACTTCAGGAGTGGGAGCCTGGTCAAGGTCAATTTTATAATCGGCACCCATCATGGCTTTAGATTGCAGTGCGATATTATCTTTCAGGCTTTCTCCAAAAGATTGTATAGAAACCACGGCAGCAATACCCAAAATAATGGAGCCCATGAATAGACTAAGTTTCCGGCCGCTTGCCTTTCCGTCGCGCCAGGCCATTTTTATAAGCCACTTGAAGGTGCTGCGGGGGTTAGTGCTGCTCATGAGTCTCTACAATTTTTCCACCTTTGAGGTGCAGAATACGCTGTGTCATTTTTGCGAGCTCAAGGTCGTGTGTCACGATGATCAAAGTGGTTCCTGCCTGTTTGTTGAGCTCAAACAACAGTTCAATAATTTTTTCTCCTGTTTCGGCATCGAGATTTCCTGTGGGTTCATCGGCGAAGAGGATGGTAGGCCGGTTTGAAAAAGCCCTGGCTACCGCTACCCGTTGTTGTTCCCCGCCCGAAAGCTGTGAAGGGTAATGATCAAAGCGCCCGCCCAGGCCGACTTTTTCGAGCAGATCTTTTCCAACTTCCGAAGCATTTTTGGCACCCTGTAGCTCAAGCGGAACAGCGACATTTTCTAAAGCCGTTAAAGTGGGAAGTAACTGAAAATCCTGAAAGACAAACCCTACCTTTTGATTGCGGAGTACTGCCCGCTCATCTTCTGAAAGCGTAGTCAACCCGGTGCCGCAGAGTTCAATACTGCCGCTATCGGGCCTGTCAAGCCCTGCACAAAGCCCCAGCAAGGTGGTCTTTCCACTGCCCGAAGGCCCCACAATAGCAAAAGTCTCTTTCTCTTCAACATCAAAGCTTATGTCGTGGAGCACGGTAAGCAACCTCGAGGCGCTGGAAAAGCTTTTCTTCAGGTTGTGCACGTTCAATATTTTTGTCATCTTTAGTTCGCTTTCAAAAAAAGCAAAATAAGAAATGATTTTCACTTCAAGCCTGTAGCCATGAGAAACCTGTTGTTTTTGCCATTTTTGACACTGCTGTTATTTTCTTCCTGTAAACAAACCGAAAAAGAAGCGCATGAGGCTGAGATAAATGTTGCTTCGGAAGTTGAAAATGAAACTGAAGATACTGATGCTCCTGAAGATGCTGGAGACACTGGGACTATTCTGTTTTTTGGAGACAGCCTTACCGCAGCGATGGGTCTTGATCCTGCTGAAGGTTATCCGGCAGAAATTCAGAAGATCATCGATTCCCTGGGGCTTAATTACAGCGTGGTAAATGCCGGACTTAGTGGGGAAACCACTGCAGCCGGAAAGAACAGGATCAATTGGGTGCTCAACCAGGAGGTTGATGTTTTTGTGCTGGCTCTGGGCGCGAACGATGGCCTTCGCGGCATCGCGGTAGAGGAGACCCGGAAGAACCTGCAGGCCATTATTGAGATGGTACGCCAAAAAAATCCCGATGTGGAGATCGTCCTGGCGGGAATGCAGATTCCACCGAATTTAGGAACAGAATACACTGCAGATTTTAAGGAACTCTTCCCTGAACTGGCCCGACAAAACAATGTTCATCTTATTCCTTTTTTACTGGAAGGAGTGGCAGGTGATCCAGAGCTTAACCAGCAGGATGGGATTCACCCCACAGCCGAAGGTTATGATATTGTAGCTATGAACGTGTGGGAAGTTCTTGAGCCGGTAATACAAGAGAAAGATTAGGTGTCAAAAATGGCATTTTTGGAAGGTATTCCGCGATTTGTGCTATTTATTGTTGGCAACAGTTAATTTTCTGGATCACCATATTGTATTTCTTTTATAATATGATAGTCTCGATCGTCCCTCGGAGGGAGTGTTTCAAAAGGGTGGTAACTATATATTCTTTTATCATTTCCTGGTCGAGGTGCGGAGTAAATTACCTTTAATTTGTTCAATTCATTATAAATGGCATTTTTCAATTCGGAAATGCTTCTGCCCTCATAATCTTTTAGATCTAATTCAATTTTTGAGTTTTTCATTGTATTAAATTATCTACCTCGTTTTGGAGGATTTGTTCTTGGAGGATTTGTTCTTGGAGGATTTGTTCTTGGAGGTGGCGGCGGCGGCGGAGTCGGCCGATTTCCTTCTTTTATAAATCTCGGTGGTGGCGGTGGTGGTGGTGTCGGCTTTTTGCTCATTGATCTTAGTTAAAGTTAATATTGCTAGGATTTCTTCTAAGTTTGAGATTTCAATTTTATTAATTTTTTCAGTGTTATTGTGCTTTTGATAATTATAACTAAATGGGAAACAACTTAATAATACTAAAATAAAACACCATATTAAATACTTTTTTGCTGTAAACAAAAAAGAGGCTTTTAAGTCGTTATTGTTGATGTTTACATTTAGATACCCCGACAACATATCTTGAAATTGATCTTTATACAAGGTTTCTGGTGTAGTGTTCTCATCGAGTTCATCCTTGTTCTCTTCGCAGAATAATTCTAAATCTGCATAATGCTTTTCCAATATCGTCGGATATGGAAGTGCTTGATATGTATAGCCTTTAAAAAAGTTATTGTAAGAACCGAATAAATTGTAGACAACAACTATCCAAGCAACTATAGCTAAAAACAGGAAGATATAGAAGATGATATTTAGAGTCAAACTGAAATCCTTCTCCAGCTTAAATTCCTTAAATAAGAAAAAGAAAAGAATAAACAACCCTGTTAATATACCAATCGGAATATTTAAAGAATTGTTTAGAGAATCTTTTCTCTCATTTTCTTTATGATACCAGTCGATTAAGAAATCTGCATTTTTCATATTAATTGTTGGCAACCTCCGAATAAAAGTAAAAAAACTGTAAAGAATAATTAAGATTGATGTGACTCAGGATGTTGGCCTTTGTCTATTTTTTCTTCGGCCCATTCCTTTTCTTCATCATCGGGTTCTTCGGTTTCGCCATTGCCATTTTTCTCTACGTTTTCAGGTTGATAGACAAGTTTAATGAACATAGGGAAGTGGTCTGATCCCATTTTTTCCAGTCTTTTTAAGCTTAGCAGCAGAAAATCGCTGCTGTGGAAAACGTGGTCTAAAGGCCACCTGAAAACGGGGTATTGTGCATGAAAAGTATTGTAAAAGCCACGACCAATACGCGGATCAAGAAGTCCGCTTAAACGAAGGAAAAGTTTCGTGGTTCTTGACCAAGCCACATCATTAAGATCTCCAAAGACGAGGGTAGAATTTTTACCATCTATTTCTCTTCCTACCAGCAGTAGCTCTGCATCGCGGTTTGTGGAAGTATCATCTTCAGAAGGGCTTGGAGGCTTGGGGTGAAGACAGTGAATATTTACCTTTTCTCCCGATCTTAGTTTTACCTTTCCGTGAATTGAAGGAATTTCTTCTGAAATGATATATTTAACATCAATATCCTCCAGCTCAAGTTTTGAGTAGAGGTGCATTCCGTAGAGATTTTCAAGCGGAATTTTCACCGTATAAGGATATTCTTCTTCTATACGACTTAGCTCTTTTTCCCATATTTCATCACTTTCCAGGGTAAGAACAAGATCGGGGTTCTCCCGAATTATGAGTTTAACGAGCTTATCGTATTTAGTATTGGTTGTAAGTACATTGCTAACAAGGATTGACACCTGTCTTTCTACCTCCTTTCCCCGGTATACTTTTACCTGTTTTGAAGCCAGGTAAGTGTAGGGATAGATCTTTATGGCCTGGTAAATAAAGCTTAATCCTACCACCACGGTTATGATCGTCTCCCATACCGAACTAAAGTCGAAAGCTACGGCATTGTAGATTATCACCGCAAGGATAAGAACACTTATCTGCAATCTGGGAAAATCGAAATCTCTAATCCACCACTGGTCAAATCGGCTTATTGAGGCCGCTGTGGGAAACAGGATTATAAAACTGAGGATGTAAGCAGTTACTTCTGCAATATTCATATTCTTGGTTAAGATAGCTGCTTCAAATATACTGTTTTGTGTTTATTTGAAAACCTGCACAGTTCTTTTCTTGCTGAATTCTTTTAAACTCAAGCTGCTAAGGGTGCAGCAGCGGGAAATATTGAAATAAAAAATCTCAAACGTTTTCGTTTTTTTTAGTGAATTACGGTTTTCCGTAATAGAACCTGAATTGTTTGTCTTAATTTTGGGGCAAAGAAAGTCATTAAAGTGGGTTTACCTGTTCAAAGAGCGATGTTTCAGAAGGTACTTGTAGCAGAAGATATTGACAGTATTAACCTGGCAGTGGCCGGATTACTGAATGATCTTGGAATATGCACGGTAGAACATGCCCAATATTGCGATGAAGCCTGGTTGCTTTTTAAAAAGGCAAAAAGGGAAGGGAGTCCATTTGATCTTCTTATTTGTGACCTATCTTTCAGGCCCGATTATCGTCCTGAGAAATTAAGGTCAGGTAAAGAATTGATTTCAGCGGTTAAAGAAGAAGACCCCGATTTAAAGGTGTTGGTAAACACTATTGAAGATAATCCACAAACTGTTCGTACCCTTTGGGAATCGGGAAATATTGATGGATATGTGTCTAAAGACCGGCATGGCATGCGCGACCTCAGGGAGGCAATTCAGGCGGTCAACAAAGGTGATAAGTACAATTCTTTGCGCATTGAAAGACTTTTGAGAGACGACACTATTTTAATTCTGGGAGACTGGGAGATGGAACTTTTAAAGTCTATTGCTACAGGTTATACGCAGGATGAAATAGAGGGGGATTTTAAAACAAGGGGAATCACACCAAACAGCAGGAGTTCTATAGAAAAAAGACTAAAAGAGCTTCGCGAAGATTTTGGAGCCAATACAACTCCACATTTAGTGGGTATATTGAAAGATCTTAAATTGATCTAACTAGATAAAGAAAGGCCGTCATTTTCTGCCATGCTTCCGGGAATGTAGGGTAACCGGAATGCTCGTAGAGAAGGCGGCTTCTTTTTTGGCTTTTACTTTCTTATCGAGATATCTTCATGGATATGATTTCGTATAGAAAACAGGAATACTTCACAATTACTGCAGCCAATCTTTAAAATCTTTCACCCGTTCCCGGCTTACTATGATCTGCTCCCCATTGTAATTCTTCAGTTTTACTTCAAGCCGCATATTTGAATAGGTGAGTATGTCTTCAATAGCCTCCAATGCGATAATGAATTTTCTACTTACCCTAAAGAATCTTTCAGGATCTAATTCAGACTCCAGCTTGTCCAGGCTACCATCCAGCAGGTAACTTCTGTTTCCGGAAGTATGAAGGTAGGTGGCCTTATTTTCGGAATAAAAGCAAACAACTTCTGAAACATCTATGAGCTTTAAATGCTGGCCCACCTGTATGGAGAAACGCTTTTTAAAACCTGAACCGGGGATGTTTAGCAGAGATTTCAGCTCATTAAAGCTTACATTAACATCCCTTTTTTGATGGTTGTTTTGAAACTTTTTAACAGCGGCTGCCAGCTCTTCGTCATCTATAGGCTTCAGGAGGTAATCTATACTATTTAGCTTGAAAGCCTGCAGTGCATATTCGTCATAGGCAGTGGTGAATATAATCGGACTTTTAATCTCAATATCTTCAAAGATTTCGAAGGAAAGCCCATCGCTCAACTGGATGTCTAAAAAGATTAAATGGGGGTGCTCATTTTCTAAAAACCAATCGCGGGCTTCCTCAACAGAATGAAGGATGGTTCTTACTTTTACTCCCAGGCTCTCCAACATGCGCTGCAACCTTCGCGCAGATGGTTTTTCGTCTTCAACAATAACTGCTTGTATCATCTATAAAAATTTATTCCCAGGTCTTTCTCTGTTCCTTATCGATAAGCTCCCTGATTTTTCGCTCTTCCCAGTTCTTTCCGAAGAAAACATCGGGACCAAAAACATTCCACCAATGAAAAAATAGTCCAATTCCCCAAAAGAAGGCAGTGAAGTAATTACCCAGATCCTGCATGCCTTCAATTAAGCCTCTTCCTCTTGTATTCACTGCAATAATGGCAATATTAATAAACAGGTACACCAGCATGTGGACATAAAATCCTTTAATTTTTTTCACCCTTTTTTTAGCGAGTTGATACTGAAAGGATTTATCATTTGTTTCCATTAGTTCCAGGTTTTTGTGCATTGTTTTTCTTTTTCCATCAATTCCTGTATTTTTCGTTCTTCCCAGTTGGCACCGTAACCAAAGACCGAGAAGCCATGAATTACAAGTCCAAGACCCCAGCCTGCCATTGGAAACCAGAACCACTGGAAGTCCCAATAAGTATAGTAGTTAACTAAAACGAGCCCAGGGATCACAAGACAGTAAGAGATTAAATTCCCGTAGAATTCCTTAATCTCTTTTACTCGTCGCTTAGCTTTAAAATATGCATTGTTTTCTGATATATTTTCTGTTTTCATGATGTTGATTTGTTTGGTGAGTATCGGAATTTTTACTGAAAAGTTCTTTGATTCTTTAATAATCTGGACTTCCCGTCGGGTTACAAGACCATACCGGCTAACAATGTTTTGTAGCCCTACTCCCGCACGTTTTTGTAAAACTTCTTTTTCCTGAAGGTTATTCTCCAGCACCAGGTAACCGTCTTCTTCAAATATTTTAATGCGCAGAGGTTTGTTTTCACTCACTACGTTGTGTTTTATAGTATTTTCCAGCAAGAGTTGTAAAGATAAAGGAACAACTTTGGCTTCGGGGGTAGACAGTTGCCCGGGAACCTCAAAATAAATGCTGTTTTCAAACCTCATTTTTAAAAGGTTTATATAGGTCACCGCAAATTTAATTTCCTCCTCAAGGTCTACCAGCTCCTTGTTTTTTTGCTCCAGTACATACCTGTAAATCTTGGAAAGACCGGTAGTGAATTTTTGGGCCTGCTCTGGATTTTCTTCAATAAGGGAAGTAAGTACGTTAAGACTATTGAATAAAAAATGCGGATCAATTTGATTCTTAAGGCTCTCAAATTTAGCTGAAGCATTACCTGCAATGATTTTTTGTTCTGTAACTCTTTTATCCTGGAGTGCTTTATAAAAATACACCAGATGAAAAATAAGCGATATAAAGGCGGTTAAGAATAAGGGAAAAAGATAATAGCTCAGCTTTTCATTGGCTAAGAAATGCTGTACCGTGAAGCCCTGGAAAAGCGTCTCATCTATAAGCCTGCAAAGAAAAAAGCCTATCATTGTAAGCACAATAGAACCCACAGCTGCCAAAATAATCCTCATTAAATTCGCTCCCTGCCATCCAATCTTCCTGGCAAAAAGGTTGAAGTATGTGGAGTTTAGGGCGGTGAGAACGAAAGAATAAAAAAAGTATGTTCCCCATACACTCCAGTCCATTATGTTTTCCCAACGGTGTGCACCAAAAAGGCTATTTATGAGAACGAGTCCTGCACAAATAATAATTGAGATCTTTATGATTTTGAGGATTTCTTTCACTTTTTTAGTATTTGAGATGAGCTAATTTCGGTTTCTTTTCCGGTTTTTTAAATATATATTTTTTTGGGGTACTGTTAAAGACTACTTGTTGTTACATGTCTGTTCAATGAGCTTTTTCATTCTTTCTTCCCCCCATGCGGGAGCCACTGTGGGAGCGTGATCTTCTTCTGCAAAGAGCTCAAGCCCTGCTTCTAAAGTAGGACAATATTTAGTGGGGTCTTCACCATAGTAGGCTGCAGTGCCCATATCCCATTCAGTTTTTGAGAGAAATAACCGGGGGTTGTCTGGGTCTAGTTTAGAAGCTTCAGAATAAATTCCTGAAATCACAGGCGCCAGTTTCATCCCGTAGGTTGAAGGGTCTATGGTGAGCCTTGAGGTGTGTAACATGGCCTGAAGGATCATGATCTCTACTTTATCGGCATTGCGGTTTTTTGCTTTATCCAGTAAATTCTGAGCTTCTTTAAGCATTTTTTCTTTTTGGGCTCTGTTGGTCACAGGGAAGCTTTCCACGATCTTAATTTGTGATGCATAGTAATACGGAAGCCAATTTTCTGCTTCGGCGCCGGCAATACGTTCAAAAAGATTGGCTGCCTCTTCGGGTTTTTGATCTTCCCATAACTCCAGGGCTCTGGTCATTTCCTGCTCATATTGTGTCTGGGCGTTTAAACCAATAGCAGTGAAAAGGGAGAGGGCGACAGTGATGATAAATGCTTGCATAATGGTGTGGTTATACGGTTAATATTAAAATCTATTTCGAAATTGCAGTTTTTTTGTTCAAGCCTGAATTCATTTTTACTGAACTGTAATATTTTAATGACGAACTGAAACCTTTAGAGATTATCCAGTTGATTTTTGCTTTTATTACTGCTGATGGTCCAGAAGAACCCGACAAAGAAGAACCTGTCGGCTGCCGGGGTAATTGCCTGCCTCTCAAAAATGCCATTTTCATCAGCCTTTTTTGCGTAATCATAATTAAAAACATTCTTGCTACCCAAAACATTGGAGACAGAGAAATAAATGATCTTTTGCTGACTAAGTAGATATGCCCAGTTAAAGCTGAGGCTATTGTAGTTTTTCGTTTTCCTATTCATAAATCCTGAAGTATTGGGGTCTTCATAAGGCCTTCCCGAAGCGAAGGTATAGGTGAAACCCGCCTGACTCTTTAATTCCTCAATCCAATATTTTGTCACCAGGCTTGCTGTGTGGTTGGCGACAAATTGTGGAGTGGTCTTTATCGGGAAATTTCTAAAATCCCGTTGTGAGTCAATGAAACTGTAAGAGATCCAATACTGCAGGTTTTCGAAACTTTTATCATCCCTAAAAAAGAAATCAGCACCACGGGCGTAACCGTATCCTTCATTGGTATAAGCACTATTATAGCCGGGTTCGGGCGTATTGAACTTAACGAGATCATTGTATTCTTTGTGATATGCTTCTGCCCGTAAAATGTAACCGGGGCGCGTCCATTGATAATTTAGAATGTAATGCGTAGCGGTTTCAGGCTCCAGGGTTTGATCAAATTTTCGTAAATCAGTTTCAGGCTGTTGCAGGTATTGTCCGTAGGCCAGGGAAAGCTGTCCGTCATTTCCGGTTTTCATAGCCATTGAAAGTCGGGGTAACCAGTAAAACTGTTTTTTTAAGTCCAGATAAGTACTGCGGAAACCCATTTTGAGCGCAAATTTTTTACTGAATATAAAATCGGCTTCAGCAAATCCTGCTGAAACTTCGGGTTTAATCTGAAGCTCTTCAGTATTTTCAGAAGCAATAAAATCTTCAGAAAAAGTTTTATAGATATACTCTCCTCCGAAGTGAAGTTTTATGCGATTGTTGAACCTTTTGCTCATTTTCAGTTTTAAATTGGCAGCCAATTCCCGATTTTCAATTTGGGTGAGGTCTATATCAAATTTGTTGCGGCTATATGAGGCGCTTACTCCGGGGTTAAAACTCCAGCCATTCCCAAGAGCCGACTTGTAGGAAAGGTTGGTGTAGAGGTTTTCATTTTTCAGGCTAAAGTTTACCGGCTGGGGTTGGTCAATATCGGGTTGTAGTACTTCGAGGTTGGTAAGCTCATAAGCTGTATACCACTTAAAAATGCCATTTTTGCTGTGCTTTCTGTAAACACTTTCACTGCTAAAACTCTGGTATGGTTTTTTAAATTTTGCCTGCTCATTATTGGGCACCAATTTAAGATAGGGGGAAAGGTTGATGTAACCTGTATTTAAAGAGAGGGAAGATTTTTGCCATTTTTGAGTGTGCCCCAGCCCGCCACCCACACTCATGAGCGAAATATTGGTTTCAGTTTGGTCTGGTTCGGCAATAGTATTCAGGAGTAAAACCCCTGAGAGTGCCTGTCCATATTCGGCTGAATAGCCACCTGTAGAAAAAGTTATTCCGTCGAAAAGAAAAGGGGAGTATCTCCCGCGACTGGGTAGGTTATTAGCAGAAGAAGTATAGGGTCGGAACACCCTGAGCCCATCAATAAATACAGAAGTTTCTCCGGCTGTACCTCCTCTCACAAAAAGGCGGCCATCTTCTCCTACCGGCTGCGTGCCGGGAAGGGTTTGCAAAGCGGCCATAAGATCTCCTGCCACCCCTGCCGTGGTAACTACATCAAGAGGTTTTAGCACAGTGACTTTAGAGTTATCTCCCGCAGAAAATGTGCCGGCGCTAAGAGTTACAGCATCAAGAGCCGTAACATCTTCCCTGAGCTTTATAGACAGGTGCTGCGCAGTGTTTACCTGTATCTTTTTGCGTGCGGTTTCAAAAGAAATGTAGGAGATCACGAGGGTTTGTTCCCCCCGGTTTTTGGTAGAAAAAGAGAATTCTCCAAAAGAGTTTGTAGTGGCACCATCATAGGTCCCTTCCAGGTAAACGTTGGCACCGGCAATTGGCTGCTCGTTCCGGTCGGTTACTTTTCCGGAAATTTGATTCTGGGCCTGCAACGATAATGTAAGGAACAATCCCAACAATGTAAATACCGACTTCATCTTATAAATTTTTGTAAAGATGAACAGCTTACAATGTTTGTAGAACTAAATTCTACTGAATTGTAGGATCTTAAAGATGAAGTGCGTTTTCAGAGGAAAGTAGTTTTTCTGGTTAGAGTTAGAGCAAAAACCAGAAGATGAAAATTATAGTTCCAAGACTAATAATTCCGGTGAAGATCAATTGACCTTTTAGAAATAGCCAATCCCAGTTAATTTGCGCAAGATATGCCTCAAGGAAAACTTTTTTGTATAATCGTTTTTCTCTTAATCTCATAATTGTGGTATTTGGTCATAGCTATAGAAGCAATACCAATTCCATTTTGAAGAAGTAAGAAGAATAAATACTACGAAATATTTAGTGCTAGATGTGGTGAAGAGGGCGTAACGCTTTATTTACCATGGGTTACGGTTTGTGTAAGTGGTTTCATACAACCCTGTCGATATGTAAATTTCTCCATATAATAATGGCTGAATATGGGGATTTAGCCAATAGATTAACAAAAAATGATGAATTTTTCCACAGAAAGGTGTAGACTAGATAAGAACTAAATTTCTTTGTGTTATTCTCTCAGTGGCTTGCTCACAAAAAAAAGAGGCTCCTTTCGAAGCCTCTTTAGTGTCAATCTCTAATTGGATTAGAGAGATTTGAGTTCTTTTAATTCTGGTTATTTTCTTTTGATAAGTGCAGGCACTTTATCAAGGTACATTCTCTGGTAGTAAGGTTCAAACATTTCTCCGTCTCCTACAATTTTCAGGGTGCTTTCTGATCTTTTTTGTTGGGCAGAAGCTGCGGCGGCTGGTGAGATTCCCTGTATATGGTTTAAAGCTGCCTGTAAAAATGGTTCATCGGGACTTCCCAGTGTTCCAAGATTATTAATGTCTTCCCTCATTTCAACATCTGGTTTCAAGCCGTTAAAGTAATCGGATTTTCCATTGGCGTTAGCCGATTTTAGTACAAGCGGCTGTAGGGCATAGGTATGGTTCTTATTTACTTCTGTATCTTTTGAAAAGTCTTCACTGTCATACAAGGTTACCGAAGCCTGAAATTTACCAGTTGTTGTTTCGCCTATCTGTACTACCTCAATGTAAGGTTCAAGTCCGTTGATGATAAGTTCGCTGGCCGAAGCTGTACTGGCTGTAGTTAAAACATACACTTTTGAAAGGTTAAGGCTGTTTATGGTCTCACCGGTTCTTATTTTGCTGTCAAATAGATTCAGCAGTCTTTCGGGAGCATTTTCCTCAAAATATGTCTGGTAAGTCTCATTCCACATTTCCTGCATAAATACCTTTCCTTCAAATTGACCTGTGATCATGCTGGCAAGATCTACGGCAGATTCTACATCTCCACCGCCATTGTACCTAAGATCAAGAATGAGTTCATCAACACCCTGGCTTCTAAGCTCGCCAAAGGCCTGGTTCAATTCGTCATCAAAGTTTCCAATAAAGCTGTTATACATAAGGTATCCTACCTGTATACCGTCTACTTCAAGGGTTTTCACCAGTTGGACCGGGTTTGCAGTGTACGAGGAATGATCAAGAGTGACAGTTTCGTCTGTAAGTACCAGCGTGTTATTTTCCACTTTTCCAATGTTAATGGTAAGGGAGTTGGAGTCGAGTAGAGACTCGAGGTTGTTTAAAGTGATTTTTTGTCCGTTTATTTCTGTGAAAACAGTTCCGCGGGTAAGACCGGCTTCGGCGGCAGGAGTATTAGGAATAACATACTGAAGAAATCCAAAAAGGTAATTGGTACCGGTAATTCCACCCAGGCCAAAATCCATTCCGGCTGTGCTGCTGCTTACGCCGTTAAATTGATCTTCAAGCGCTTTATAATCATCTGTAATAAAGCTGAATTGGTCGCTGGAAGACTTAAGGCTCTCAAAAAGGGATTCCGGAGTGCTGAAGCCGGCGAGATAATCGAGTTTTCCATCTTCAGAATTAAAATAATTATCGGCCAGAACATCGACATCTGCTTTATAAAGGTATATCTCGTTCATTCCGGTATAGATGAAGTCTTCAACTTCCAGCTCCTGTGTCACCACATTTTCATCGGGATTCTTCGATGTAGGTTCTTTTTCAAGGACTTCGTCATCTTTAGAACAGGAGGTGAAAATGAAGGCAAACGCGGCAAATAATAAGGTGAAGTTTTTAATCTTCATATAGATGTGAGTTTTAGTAGTTAAGTAGATACTTAAAAAGCTTTGTGGTAACTTTAAAGCAGCAACCGTGCCAGAATAAGTTAAATGATGCAGGCTAAGATCATTACGGGCTTGAAAGGGCAAATACTTCTGAAATATTCAGGAGTAATACCTTACAAATTTACCTAAACCAGGTAAATTCTTCTTCCCGAATTTAAAATAATTTCTTCCGAAGTAACCAGTGAAAAATTATGTTTCAAAAATGCCTTTTTTGAGAGGTGATTTCAGAAATACTCAGTTTAAATCATTCTTTTTTTGCTCTTCCCGTTCTCTTTTGTGCACCTGCTTTCTAAGCTTGATCACAGTGTACACAGCAACAGCAATTAAAACTACTCCTGAAATAATGGCAAAACCCCATGCGGTATTGGACATAATTCTTTTTCTTCTAAAATAGTAAAATCATTTTATATACTATTTCTCACATAAAAATAAACCAGGCCTGTAATTATTGACAGGGAGAAGCTTAGCAGGGTACCAATAAGTACGTATTCAGTAAGTTTCCTGTCTTTAGCACGGGTAAGGTCGCTAAAGCGTAAGATGGATTTGGCTGCAATGAGCCAGCCAATTGCTGGCCATTGCTGGATGACGATAAATGCAAAGACCAGCAGGCGTTCAAGCATTCCAATATATTTACCGGCCTGGGGCAGGGATTCATTTTCTTTGTCTTCAGGCAAAACCCAACGGTTCATTAACAGCCTCATTATAATTGCAGCCACGGGACCAAGAAATACTATGCAGGTAATGAAAAGCAGCACTACAGGCTGAAGAAATTCCCCCACTTCTATGGTAAATGCGTGGTAGCTGTAGGTTACTGCAGCAATAACCAATATATGTGCTACCTGATCAAAAATGAACAGTTTTCCTTTGTGATAACGCTCCTCAAGATGTAGCTTAAGCAAGTCTATGAAATAGTGAGTGATCACAATTATAAGCATCCCCAGCCAATAAGTAAAGTTGAAGCCCAGCAGCGCCAGCATTACAATAAAATGTATGGCAATATGGGCGTAGAGGAGAGGAGAGCGATGTTTTTTTTGCCTTTTTTGGGCCACCCAGCTGTCGGGTTGTAACAGGAAGTCACCCAGGAGGTGAGCCAAAAGCAATTTTAAAGCAAGTGCTGTCATGGGCGATCAATTTTTTTACGATAAAAATTTTCAAGCTGCATTATTTCGTCAAACCCACCCCGTTTCAATGCTTCACTTAAACTACTTTGGGATTTGTTTAATTGTTGAGCCAATTCCGTCTGACTCTTTTCCGGGAATTTAAGAAAAACAGTAATGGTTTTGGCTACAGTAGCACTCCAGTTGTTCATAGTGAGCAGGGCCAGGGAAAAGAGAAGGTTGAAAGTTTCGTCTTTTTCCTGATCTCCTGTACGGATTCCCAAATGTTGCTTTTTTAGATTTTCAAAGCATTCTCCCGAACGAATAAATGCTGAGCCGTTTGATTCACTAATTTTCCTGGCCCTATACTCCTGCTCTCCAATTCCAATCGCCATTCTTACATCGAGTCCCGAAAGTTGCTTTATCCCCGCTTTGATCTGGAAAGCAGCATGAAGGGCTGCTTCAGGATCTAAAATAAGCTGGAAACTGTCGCCCCGGGTAATTTCCCATTCCTGAGGTTCCTGGCCGTACTGTTCAAGTACTTCCTTAAGAACAGGAAGCCAGTGCGCTGCCGGCTCGGCTCTTGAATTTACAATATCTCCGGTGATTACTGCTTTCATATTTTAAATATCGGGTTAATATCCGATATATGCAAATATAGGCTTATAACCCGATAATTAATATTATCGTCATTTAATCCGATAATGATACTGAGAGTTGGAGGCTCAAGAAAAGCTATAGTTTTAAAGATCCGGTTATATAGCTTTTGCCAAATTACTTCTTCAGAAAGAAAATAAGAGTATTCAAACTCCCTGATAGACGCCCGGCAATAGTCGGGCTTTTTATGCACAATTCTATCAATCTATAGCAGGTTTGCCGGGGCTGTATGACAAATATCATTCTTTAAGCCTCAAAGAGTGAGTATCTTTAATGTGCTGGTTAGTAAATGTTTTAAGCTGAAAATGACGGAAACCAGACACAGCTCTCTTTATAAAGACCTGGAAGAGTAAAAAGAATTCCAGAGCCTTTATAATAGCAAATCGGGAGCCTTCCAATTGCAAGTTCCGGAGGTTTAATCCTCTTGATATAAAGCTTTAGTAGTTAATTTCTAAATCTACTGTTATGCAAATCAAAAAGAACCCAAAAGCAGATCTTGGAAGAAGGAGCATGATATTTTTCCAGGTGGGACTTATAATAATGCTCGGCATCACTTATTACGGTCTGGAATGGAGATCTTATGGCAGCGAAGATGTTGACCTTCAGGAAGTGCAGGTGACCGATTTTGACCAGGAAGATATACCAATTACACAACTCAACACCCCTCCACCGCCTCCGCCACCTCCACCCCCGCCAATGCCCGAAGTAATAGAAGTTGTTGAAGATAAAATGGAGGTTGAGGAAACAAAAATAAGGTCTACAGAAAGTAGCCAGGATGAAAAGATAGAGGAGATCATTGAGGTAGAAGAAGTGGCCTATGAAGAGGAGGAAGAAGAGATTGAAAAAGTGCCTTTTATGGTAGTTCAACAGATACCAACTTACCCGGGTTGTGAAGGTATTAAGAACAAGGATGAGCAAAAAAAGTGTATGTCTCAAAAGATCGATGCCCATGTAAGGAAACACTTCAATGTTCGGATTAGTGAAGAACTGGGGCTCACCGGCATGAACAGGATATATGTTGTCTTTAAGATCAATGAAAAAGGAGATGTTGCCGATATTAGGGCACGAGGACCCAATAAGAGGCTGGAAGAGGAAGCAGCACGTGTTGTGAGGCTGTTACCTAAAATGATTCCAGGCAGGCAAAGGGAAAAGCCGGTATCAGTAGAATACTCCCTGCCAATAATGTACGAAGTACGGGACCAAATTTAAATCTAAATAATATGACGAAAAAACCCCTTCAAAGTTTTCACTTTGAAGGGGTTTTTATATTAACAGCAATGATTACAGCTAGTTTTGCTGAACATCAACGCGAGATTAACATCTGCTAAATTGCTGCGTCCTTTTCTTCTTTTTTATAGGCATCTGAATGAACATTGGCAACAGCTCTTCCCGATGGATCGTTCATATTCCTGAATGATTCATCCCACTCTAAAGCTGTAGGCGTACTACAGGCTACCGATGGTACAGATGGTACCGATAGGGCAGCGGCATCACTTGGGAAATGTTCAGTGAAAATTGAGCGGTAAAAGAACTCTTCCTTGCTCTTTGGCGGTTGAACCGGGAACCTGAAATGGGCATTCTTAAGTTGCTCATCGCTTACCTGGGTATTCACCATCTCCTTAAGCGTGTCTATCCAGCTGTACCCAACTCCGTCAGAGAATTGTTCTTTTTGCCTCCAGGCCACACTTTCGGGAAGATAATCTTCAAAAGCTTTTCGCAGCACCCATTTTTCCATGCGTTCACCATTGATCATTTTGTCCTGAGGGTTGATGCGCATGGCAACATCCATAAATTCTTTATCCAGGAAGGGCACTCTTCCTTCAATACCCCAGGCACAAAGCGATTTATTGGCTCTAAGACAATCGTACTGGTGTAGCTTATCCAGTTTTCTCACGGTTTCTTCATGAAACTCTTTGGCATTGGGAGCCTTGTGAAAATACAGGTAACCTCCAAAAATTTCGTCTGCACCTTCTCCCGAAAGTACCATCTTAATCCCCATGGCCTTGATAGCCCTGGCCATTAGATACATGGGCGTGGAAGCCCTTATCGTGGTAACATCATAAGTTTCCAGTTGATAAACCACGTCCTTAATGGCATCAATACCTTCCTGAATGGTAAATTCTATTTCGTGGTGAACCGTATCCAGATGCTCTGCCACTTTTTTGGCCGCAGCAAGATCGGGTGAACCTTCAAGACCAATGGCGAAGGAGTGAAGTCGTGGCCACCAGGCAGCATCGGCATCGTCACTCTCTATTCGTTTATCTGAATATTTTTTTGCTAAAGCTGAAGTGATTGATGAATCAAGCCCCCCAGAAAGAAGCACCCCGTAAGGAACATCGCTCATCAATTGCCGGTGTACAGCAGCTTCAAGTGCCTTCCGCAGTTCAGTGATACTGGTTTCGTTGTTCTTTACGTTCTCATAATCCATCCAGTCTCTTTGATACCAGCGTTGAAAACCTTCTTCTTCACTTGATAAATAATGTCCCGGAGGAAATAATTCGATCTTGGTACAGTGGCCTTCCAGCGCCTTTAGTTCTGAAGCCACGTAAAAGGTTCCGTTGGCATCCCAACCTATATATAAAGGGATAATCCCCATATGATCACGGGCAATTAAATATTCGTCTCTCTCGGCATCATAAATTGCAAAGCCGAAGATCCCATTCATTTCGTCAAGGAATTTTGGCCCTTTCTCCCGGTAAAGCGGAAGGATCACTTCACAATCAGATTCGGTCTGGAAATTATAAGTTCCTTCAAACTGCTTACGCAGCTCCCGGTGATTATAAATTTCACCATTGGCAGCAAGCACCAGATTTTGGTCTTCACTTAATAAAGGTTGTTTTCCAGAAGTAGGATCAACTATCGCCAGTCTTTCATGGGCCAAAATAGCTTTTTCGTTACTGTAGATCCCGCTCCAATCGGGCCCACGGTGACGCAGGCATTTCGCCATACTTAAAAGACGGGGCCTTAAAGATTCAGATGATTCTTTTAATTCGAAAGCACATACAATTCCACACACAATAATCTAATTTTAAATTTGTATACGATGAGTCACAAATATCTAATAAAAATTTAGTAAGACTAATAGTTATGCCGATAATTTTCTTTGAATTAGTTAAAATTATTACGGAAAAAATAAATTGTTGCTGAAGAATAAAACTCTAAAATGGCATTTTTGAGGGGTTTAACCTGAAGGAAGTATGAGAATTAAAATCAGGATTAAATTTGATTGCTCCGGAAGTTGGAATCTCAAAAACAAATTCTGAAAATGCGGAAAAACATTCATTGTATTGATGTTCAGATGCTAATGAAATAATTTTTCATTTTGTGAATATCTATTGCTGAATTCTTTTAGGAACACCTGTCTAAAATGATATTTTTGGCACCCTAAAAAAATGAACTATGAGCGTTATTTGGTATGAATGTAAGGTGAAATACAGAAAAACACATGAGACGGGAGAGCAGAAGGTGACAACCGATACTTACCTGCTTGATGCGGTATCTTATACAGAGGCCGAATCTCGAATCACAGAGGAGATGAAAACCTTTACCAACGAAGACTTCAGGATCATGAACATCAAAGTGGCGAATTTTTCGGAAGTTCATCCTTTTGAAAATTCCGACAGATGGTTCAAATCAAAAGTTTCCCTGATAGCACTTGATGAAGAGAGCGGAAAGGAAAGAAAAACGAATATTTACCTGCTTGTCCAGGCCAACGACATCAAAGAGGCTTTTGAGAACACAACAACAGCAATGGCCGATACTATGGGAGATTATACCATTCCCGCAATTACCGAATCTCCAATCTTAGATGTTTTCCCATATTTTACAGGAGAAGAAGAGCAGTTAGAAAAATTTGGTGTTGTGGAGACGTCCAATACTTCGGAAGACGATGTTGCCGAAGAAGTTACAGAAGAAGTTTCAGAAGAAGTTTCAGAAGAAGTTTCAGAAGAAGTTTCAGAAGAAGTTTCAGAAGAAGTTTCAGAAGAAGTTTCAGAAGCGGTTTAACTTCAGTCATAACAGGCTTTCAAAAATGGTAAAAAAACTTCCCTTTTCAGGAGGTTTTTTTATTTCAGAAGTAATGTAGCTAAGGGTTAGGTTTTTCAGAAGAAAGAGAAAATGGTGTATGCAATGGGATTTTTTCCATTCTTATGGATTTTTTCCTACAACTTTAAAAATAATTGCTACTTTTACCTTTTTTGAAGCCCATGAAAGAGCAGCTATTTGCCGTTATTGATGTCGAAACAACCGGAGGCGGGATTAATGGAAACCGCCTTACTGAAATTTGTGTGGTGCTGCTTCGCGGTTCTAAAATTCTCGACAAGTTTACCAGCCTTATCAATCCCGAAAAAGACATTCCGCGGCACATCACCGGTTTAACCGGAATAGACAATGCTATGGTTGCCGATGCTCCAAAATTTCATGAAGTAGCTAAAAAGATTGAAGAGATTACCCGCGATGCCATTTTTGTAGCGCACAATGTGAACTTCGATTATAATGTGCTTCGGAATGAATTTAAGGAGCTGGGATTTGATTACACCCGTAGAAAGCTCTGTACTGTTCGCCTTGCACGCAAACTTATGCCGGGTTTATTTTCTTACAGCCTGGGGAGGTTGTGTGATTCTATTAATATTCCTATTTCTAACCGCCACAGGGCCGAAGGGGATACCGATGCCACAGTGATTCTTTTTCAACGCCTGCTGTCGTTAGATGATGATTATAAGGTGATCAATTCTTTTTTGCATGTACGTTCGCGACAGGCCACTTTACCGCCACACCTTGATGCCGAAGAAATTCACAGCCTGCCCGAAAGTCCGGGGATCTATTTATTTAAAGACAGGCAGCAAAAAGTGATATATGCCGGGAAAGCCATTGACATTAAGAAAAGGGTGATCTCCCATTTCTACGATCGTATGAGCAAGGAATATGAACTGGGGCAGGAAACTTATTCTATAGATTACGAAACCACCGGAAATGAGCTGATGGCTTTGCTGTTGGAAGCAGAATGCATTAGAAAGTATTATCCCAAATTCAACCGGGCGCAAAAAAGGCCGGGGCCGGTATTTCAAATCGTAAGCTATACTAACCAACGCGGTATTTTGCAGCTGGCTATAGAAAAGACGAGCAAGCGTAGAGAATCAATAGGTACTTTTTATAGCCGCAGCCTGGCGCAGGAAAAACTGGAATATTTATGCCGCGAGTTTAAACTCTGCCCAAAGTACTGCAGCCTTCAGGCTAATGTGGAGCAGTGTAGCCACTATGAAATTGTGAGCTGTGAAGGGATATGCACCGGGGAAGAGCAGATCGAATCGTACAATAATAAGGTAACGGCAGCTATTGGTTCCCTTACAGAAGAATCTTCCACATTTGTAATAAGGGAGAAAGGAAGACACTATGAAGAGGAGGCCTTTATTTTGGTAAAGGCTGGGAAATATTCGGGATACGGCTTTATAGATGCTGACACGGCGATAAGTGGGCCCGATGATCTTGAGCCTTTTTTGAAACCACAACCGGCTACGTATCACACTAACAAGATCCTGAGTAACTACATGCGGAAGCAGGGAAAGCCCAACGTGGTATTTTTTAAGACTTCTGAAGAACCTTCAGAATTTAAACCGGAAGTAAGAACCAGAAAAAATGCGAGGATCATGGCTACCCACGGCACACTTTCACTTTTTGAATAATGAAAAAATCAGTTGAAAATTTGCCATTTTTGACAGCCCTGTTGAAAATATGTCCTTTCCGAAGAGTGTATAAAAAACTAAAAGTTACCGAATTGCTTCAGTAACTTTTAGAACAGGAGGGTTAGATCTTGAATTAAATTATTTAAGCGGCTTGTTTCTTCACCGGTAGTTCACGTGTTAACCAGCCTCTTCTATTAGCTGTTGCCATTGCATAAGGGGTGATCCAGAACAATCCGAAAGTATAAAAGATACTGTACGAATATGCCCAAAAAGCTTCGGCAATATTGTATTTCTTCGCATAAAAGAAAGCCGGCAGACTTGAGAAAATTAAGATACTCAAGAGGGTGGAACTAATGAACAACACCGGGTGCAGCACCAGCAAAACGATCATGATAAGGAATAATGGATAGGCGGTCAACATGTGCATCCATTGGTTTAGAAGTAAAAGTCGGGTGCCCAGTTTTGATCCATTCCGGAAAGGTTTAAAAGCAAACTTGGTCATCATAAGGTTTTCCCGCACGTTGCTTCGTTCCCATCGGGTAAACATCTTGTGCAGACTGCTGAATTTTTCAGGAATGTTGGTAAGAACATAAGCGTTTCGCTGGAACAGAACGTGATAACCCTGCTTAAGGATCATGTTTGTCATGGCCCTGTCTTCACCAATATCTGTATGTTGTCCCATGAACTTTTGGTTGATCCATTCGGGAAGGCAGTTCATTACTGCTTTGCTTCTATAGGCTGCAAGAGCACCGGGAGTACATAGAACCGATCCCAAAACACTTTGTGCCGAACGTATAAATTCAAAACTGAAAACAAAACTTACGTTCAGCATTCGGGGAATGATGGCTTTTTGATTGTTGAGCACGCGAACATTTCCTGCAACTGCCCCGCAGTCTTTATTGGTAACGAAAGGGGAGACCAGGTTGCGAAGCGTATCTTTTTCAACTATAGAATCACTGTCTACCGTGACAAACACCTCACCTGTGGCAAGATTAAATCCGCGGTAAAGCGCATGTCTTTTTCCCTGGTTGGTAGGTTGTTGATAGATATCAACTCTCTCTCCCAGTAATTCTTTTGCTTTCTTCATCCATTCCCAGGTGTCATCTTTACTTCCGTCATCAATTGCGATTAGCTGTAATTTTTCTTCGGGATAAAGGCTATTGGTCAAACTCACCAGGGTGTCATACACCTGTCTACCTTCATTATAAGCGGGTACAATAACAGTACAGGCCGGCAATTCTTCATCGGTCACCGAATCAACCGGTTTATACCGGAAGAATAAACTCCCCACGTAAGCGAGGAAACCCATCCTGAAAAGTAACAGGAAACCTGATACAAATAGGAGGATCATGCCGCCAATGGTATTCATTCTTCCCAGGTTCATTTGCTCAAACTGCGGCTGTAGCAGATATACGGACAGGGCTCCTCCAAGTAATAACAGGAATGTACCCGCTAAAGTGAACAGGTGCCTTTTGGTAAAAGATGCCTTTTGGTAATTTTCCGGGACCTGTTGGCTTGCGGTAGCATCTTGCTGCGTAGCTTTAGTTACATCAGGTTTTCTAAAAGAAGCGGATGAAGTTAATTTTAAGTCTCTTGAAATCATATAGAATTATGTACTTATTTCTGTTTAAACTTTCTTGTAAGAGATGGTTTTCTCCGGGAAAGGGAGTACCAATTCATATACCAAATCTAAACAGGTGATAATGAAGGGGGATTTTGTAGTAACTGGGGAAAATATGTGGGAGCAGGTGAGAAAGTTGTGGATTAAATCCACAATAATCTGTTTCAAACCCGCAAAAAAGGGCAGAGGTGTCAACAATAAATCTGGGAACAGTTGGAAATGGGGTTTATTATGAACACAATTTGTATTGCTATAAAACAAGAAAAAAACCCTCAACAATTTTGCTAAGGGTTTTTTCTCAATTCTTGTTACGGGTAAAACTGGTAGAACTAAACAAATGTTTTTTCCCCCCAGAATAACATTTGACAAGCCGAAGTTAATCAACTCTTTCACCTCCCAATCTTAACTCCTTAGAATTTCTGATGAAGCTAAGATAAAGAGGAATGATCTCTTCTAAAATACCTATTTGTAGGTATTTTTTGACACACTTCTTCAGAAGAGGTTGAATGCCTAGTTTTCTAGAGCTTCAAATTTCAGAAAGTACTTACTAAAAATGCTTTTTATCAAGGCTGACGGTTTCAAAAAATTCACCTCCAAAAATGCCATTTTTGACACCTCATTTTTTTTTAGTGAAAACATCTTCGGAAGGAATTCAGATGTGAGAAATCTTCCTGAAAAGTCATGGAAAATAAAATATTCAAAGATCAACATTAGACAAACGGTTCAATTTCAGTAGAATAAACTAGGAAACTTTTTTTGTTTTTTAGTTTATTTTGGCGTTATCTTTGTACCAACTTTAGAGATTAAAGAAATTAAAACAAGAGTCGAAATGAAAAATTTACTATTAGGCTTGCTTTTTACTACCGGCTTCGCCTTTGCGCAAGATCCTGTAGACCTGAATCTTAATGATGCAGTGAGCTACGCCCTTGAGCACAAAGCTGAAGCTGAAAAGGCACGGTTAGACATAAAAAGTGCCGATGCTAAAATTGCCGAGGTGAGAGCCAGTGCGTTGCCAAATCTTTCAGCGAGTGCAAACACTACTTATAATCCACTTTTACAGGAGAACGTTTTGCCGGGAGATGTTCTGGGGAAACCAGGCGAGGATCTTGTCGTAGCTTTTGGAAAGGAATGGACTTCAAATGCCACTGCACAGTTAACGCAAACACTTTTTAACCAGCAGGTGTTTACCGGCTTAAAGGCGGCAAAATCTACCAAAGAGTTTTATCAGCTTAATGCCCAGCTCACTAATGACGAGATCATCGAGCGGGTAGCAAATGCTTATTACCAGGTATATCAGGCACAGCAAATGCTGGAAAATTTACAAAGTAACCTGGAGCTTACAGAACAGACAGTAGAAATTGTACAGGGTTTATTTGAAAATGGCTTGGCAAAGAAAATTGATTATGACCGTACTAAAGTGGCACTAAATAACCTGATTGCCAACAGGCAACAGGTGCTCAACTCTGTAGCCCTTAGCGAGAATGCTTTGAAGTTCATGATAGGTATGCCTATTGGGCAGGAAATTAGACTTCCCGAGCGGACTTTTGATCCGGTTATTTTACCCGAAATCAATCCTCAAATGGTGGAACGTACCGAAGTACAGCTTTTAAATAAGCAACTTGAACTACTTAACTGGCAGAAGAAAGCCAGTATTGCTGAGTATTATCCTTCTCTGGCATTAGTGGCCAATTACGGATGGCTGGGACAGGGAGATGTTATTCCTGTTGGAAATGGTGAGGATAAAGGCGTCTACTGGTCCGATATTTCGGCTGTAGGGGTTAACCTGAGCATTCCCATCTTTAATGGGGGAGCAACCAAAGCAAGAGTAAAACAAAATCAGTTTGAGATTGAAAAAGCCCGTGAAGACCTTGAAGATACCAAACTTGCGATGGAGCTTGCTCATGCCAACGCGGTAGCTCAATTAGAGAACAATTTACTTACTATTCAAACTCAGGAAGAGAACGTTGAGCTGGCCCGGGAGGTATTTGAAGATACGCAAAACAACTACGGTCTTGGTCTTGCCAGTCTTAATGACATGCTTGATGCCGAAAGAGATTTAGCCGAAGCGAAGAATAACCTTACCAACGCCCGACTTGATTATAAACTTGCCGAAGTGCAGTTATTGAGATCACAGGGACAACTAGAAACACTTACCAATAATACATTATAAAATGAAAAAGAAAACTATCATAACAATAGTAGCGCTTGTAGGAGTTGCTGTAGCTTTCTATCTAATTCTTCAGAATAACAAAAGCAAAAACGAGGCAGAATTAGAGATTGTAGCTCAAAAGAATACTGAAGTTTCAGTAAGAACTGCAATTGTAACAAGCGAAAATATAAGCGGACAGTTCACCGTAAACGGAACTTTTGAGCCTGAAACCCGGGCGAATATTTCCGCAGAAATGGGTGGTCAAATTGTTGAGATCTACGTTGAAGAGGGAAGTGAAGTGAAAAAAGGGCAGGTTGTTGCCAGGCTTTCGGGAGATAAGATCAATGTAAACGTCAATAATGCAAAAGCAAATCTTGACAATGCAGAATCTACTTTGGGTAGATATGAAGCAGCTTTTCAAACGGGAGGTGTGACCGCAGTACAGCTTGATCAGGCACGTTTACAGGTGCAAAATGCAAAAGCCCAGTACAAATCGGCACAACTTAGCTCGGGCGATACTAATGTTCGTTCCAAAATAAGCGGTATTGTAAACAAGAAGATGGTAGAAGAGGGGATGGTAGTAGGTGCCGGTACTCCAATAGTTGAAGTGGTAAATATTTCTTCTCTTGAACTAAGGGTAGAAGTAGATGAAGCTTTGGTAAGCCGTATCCAAAAGGGTGACACCGTGAATGTGGTGCCAAGTGTGACCAAAGATACTATTAAAGGGAAGATCAGTTTTGTAGCTCCTGCTTCAAATGGAGCGCTTAAATTTCCTGTAGAGATCACAGTTGATAATGAGAGCAAACAAAGAAAAGCTGGGATGTATGCAACTGCCGTTTTCAACGAGCTTGGCAGTGATAACGTACTTACTATCCCGAGAGAGGCTTTTGTGGGGAGCGTAAGTGATAATAAGGTATTTGTGGTGGAAGATGGAATTGCGAAACTTAAAAAGATCCAGACCGGTATCAATTATGGAGACAAAGTACAGGTAACTGCAGGACTTAATGAAGGAGATGTTGTGATTACCAGTGGACAAATTAACCTTACCGACGATACTGCGGTAAATATTCTAAAATAAGAGAAAATGAAATTAGCAGAAGTTTCTATAAAAAGGCCCAGCCTTGTGATCGTAATGCTTGCATTACTCATCATAGGAGGACTTTTTAGCTATAGCCAGCTCAACTATGAGCTGATACCGAAATTTGAAGTAAAGGTGGTTACTGTGATGACCATCTATCCAGGTGCATCGCCTGCCGAAGTTGAGAACACAGTTTCCCGAAAGATTGAAGACGCAGTTTCTTCCCTGGAGAACATTAAGAAGATCCAGACCAAATCTTTCGAAAGTTTATCTGTGGTAACCATTCAGTTTAACAATAATGCCGATGTAGATTTCTTGTTGAATGAAGCTCAGCGTAAAATTAACTCAATCAGGTCTGACCTGCCTGAGGATATCGAGGAGCCTTCGCTTTCTCAGTTCTCACTTTCAGACTTACCTGTTGTAAGCCTTGGTGTAACCGGGAACCTTTCAGAAAATGAGCTTTATGAATTGATAGATCAAAAGATCCAACCGGCTTTTTCCAGACTTCCTGGTGTAGCTCAGGTAAACATAGTTGGTGGCCAGGAGAGAGAAATAAGGGTAAATATTGACCCTGATAAACTTGAAGGTTACGGTCTTACTGTACCACAGGTACAACAAATCATTACAGCTTCAAACCTTGACTTTCCTACAGGAAACCTTACTACCCGTGAGAATACCACGCTTATTAGGCTTTCAGGAAAAATCCAGTCGGTTGATGAGCTAAGAAATCTGGTAATTGCATCTCAGGATGGGCAAAATATTCGGTTAACAGATGTTGCTGAAGTTCAGGATACTCAAAAGGAAACTGAGAAAATTGCCAGGATCAATCGTCAGAGTACTATTTTGTTACAGGTTCAGAAGCAAACTGATGCAAACGCAGTAACTGTAAGTGAACTTGTTCAGGAAAAAATGGCCGAGTTAGAACAGCAGTATGCAGAGCAGGAGGTAAAGCTTACCATGGCAAATGATACTTCTACATTTACGCTTGCAGCGGCCGATTCGGTAATCAAAGACCTTTTGATCGCGGTAGGGCTTGTGGCATTTGTGATGCTTTTCTTCCTGCACAGTTACAGGAACGCGCTTATCGTGATGGTTGCCATTCCTACTTCGCTTATCGCGACATTTATAGGAATGTTACTTTTAGGTTACAGTTTGAACCTGATGAGTTTACTTGCCCTTTCATTGGTGGTAGGTATCCTGGTAGATGACGCGATTGTGGTGATTGAGAACATTCACCGCCACATGGAAATGGGTAAAAACAAAGTAAGGGCCGCTTATGATGGTTCTAAGGAAATTGGATTTACAGTAACGGCTATTACACTTGTAATTGTAGTGGTGTTCCTTCCTATCGCACTTAGTTCGGGTCTTGTTGCCAACATCATTGCACAATTTTGTGTAACAGTGATCATTGCTACCTTACTCTCATTATTGGTTTCCTTTACCGTGGTGCCATGGCTTTTCTCCAGATATGGAAAGCTGGAACTTATTAGTGGAGATTCTTTCTTCGGAAAAATTATTTACAAGTTTGAGAAGGGTCTTACCTGGTTTACTGAAGCAGTTACAGGTATCCTGAACTGGTCATTAGACAACAAGATCAAAACTTTTCTTGTGGTTTTTGTACTGTTTGTGAGTTCTATTGCTTTAGTGGGGATGGGATACATTGGATCTGACTTCTTCCCAAGAACAGATAGAGGAGAATTTTTGGTGCAACTTGAGATAGATAAAGATGCTTCTATAGAGGAAACAAACTTTATTACCCAAAAGACTGAAAATTATCTTGCACAGTTGCCCGAAGTTGAGCGTATGATCACGACTGTAGGACAATCAAGTAGTGGAGGAATGGGGGGAGCCCAGGCTAGTAATTACAAGTCTGAGATAACCGTTACCCTCGTAGACAAATCGGAAAGAGATGAAAAAACAAACGTGTTCGCAGCCAGGCTTACCCGTGCTCTAGAGCAGGAATTGGTGGGCGCGAAGGTGACTACCGTACCTGTGGGCATAGTTGGAGCTGAAGAAGCACCATTGCAAATGACCATTACCGGAAACACCTTTGAAGATGCCATTACTTATGCCGAAGCTGCCGAAGAGGTGCTTAGAGGCATTGATGGTGCAACCGAAATTGAACTTAGTGTCGAGGAAGGAAATCCTGAAATTTCGGTCAATGTAGACCGCGATAAAATGGCATCATTAGGTCTTAATGTTGCTGTGGTGGGGCAAACCTTGCGTACTGCCTTTAGTGGAAATACAGATAATAAGTTCCGTACCGGAAGCAACGAGTATGATATTAACATCATCTTTGATGAAGCTTCCAGAAATAACATTGAAGACGTACAGAACATCCAGTTTATAAATAACCAGGGGCAAAGAATTAACCTGGCCCAGTTTGCAGACATTAGTTATGAATCTGGTCCTTCTTTGCTGGAGCGTTATGACCGTTCACCTTCTGTGACCGTTAAGGCACAGACTGTAGGTAAAACTACCGGTGCTGTAGCGCAGGAATGGGAAGAGAAACTGGCCAGTGTAGAACAGCCTAAAGGAGTTGACTGGACCTGGGGAGGAAATATGGAAAACCAGAGTGAAGGTTTTGGAACACTGGGAATTGCACTTTTAGCTGCAATTATGTTGGTATACATGATCATGGTAGTACTCTATGATGACTTTGTGAAACCGTTTATCGTATTGTTCTCCATTCCGCTTTCGTTCATCGGGGCACTATGGGCACTTGCGTTAACCAATAACAGTTTGAACATCTTTACCATCCTGGGTATTATAATGCTCATAGGACTGGTAGCCAAAAATGCCATTCTGTTAGTAGATTTTGCCAACCACAGGCTGGCACACGGTGAGAAAATTCGTGAGGCTTTGATCCAGGCAAACCACGCCCGTTTACGTCCCATTTTGATGACTACCATTGCGATGGTGTTCGGGATGTTGCCAATTGCATTGGCATCGGGTGCAGCGGCCGAGATGAGTAACGGTCTTGCTATTGTGATCATTGGGGGGCTTTTATCCTCTCTTTTCCTCACGCTGGTTATTGTGCCGGTGGTGTTCATGATCTTTGTGAGACTGGAAGAGAAGTTCACTAAGAGCGAAAAGAATAATTATGAAGAATTGATGGTGGCCGATTATGATCACGTCGATCCTAAACATGAACTGGAGTTCTAAAAATGGCAAAAACTGACCGCATTTTTTTGCGGGCAGTTTTTCTTTTTTCCTTTTACTTCAAATGGAAAATTTCAGGAGAACGGACTCGTATAAAATGAAAAACAGAAAATAATGGAAAAGGATATTGAATTTTTAGAGAAGGTTTCAGAGCTTTTTCTGGAAAATGGTGCGAAATCCCTCACCATGGACGATATAGCCCGGGAACTTAAGATCTCGAAGAAGACGCTGTATCAAATGTATAAGAACAAAGAAAGCCTTCTTGAAGAAGTATTGGCTTATAACCTGGAAATAGTCATTTCGAAAATGAGGAATCTCGATGAAACCATTGAAAATGCCGTAGAAAGGATGTTGGCAAGAGATAAGGGTATGGTAAGGGCTTCAGAAACCAATAATTCTCTCATGTTGCGGCAGCTTATTAAGTACTACCCGCAAATCTTTAACAAGCACATGTTGTATTTTTCTGAAAAGCTTTCAGAAATTTTAATTCATAATATTGAAAGGGGCCGAAAACAAGGACTTTACAGGGAAGATTTTGATGCCCATTTATACTCAAAGCTCTTTTTTCAATTGACTATGACTTATGATAATTCCCCTTTTTTAGATACAACAAATATTTCCAGAACACAGTACCATCAGGAAAGTTTGAACCTTTATATGAATGCCATTACATCTGAAGCAGGTAAAGAAGTAATGAAGAAAATCAAACAGAATAAATCTTAAGTTCCTAAAGAACCACAGTATGCAAAAATTTATAATTAGCCGGCTTCAAATTGTATTTGTGGTCTTTTTCTTTTTCTTTTTCTCCTTTGATAGTATGGCTCAGGCACAGCGGGTTACAAGAGAGCAGTTAAAAGACACGGTTTTACCTTCTTTTTCGGCTTATCGCGATAACTATTTTATTACGGGAGCACCCTTGCAAAACGAGATTTCAAAAACTACTGCAGATGCGAAGTATCAAATAAGCTTTAAGCAGTTAATTACCCGGCATGTACTTCCGTTCCAAACCCAGTTGTTTTTGACCTATACCCAAAAATCTTTCTGGAATATTTATGAATTCTCCAGTCCTTTTCAGGATGTGAATTTTAATCCGGGGATTGGTTTGGCTTCAGGTATTTATAACAGAAACGATGAGTTGATGGGAATTGCCGAATTTAAACTGGAACACGAATCTAACGGCCGGGAAGGTGAAGCTTCCAGAAGCTGGAATAGCCTCAACCTGGTTTATAACGCCCGCCTTAATAATAGAACTGTTTTGAGCGTGAGAGGATGGCTTCCCTTTAGCTACAGTGATAATCGGGACCTCATGGATTATATAGGTTATGGGGAACTCAATTTATCTTATGACCTGGCTCCAAAATGGAACCTGGAAGTTGCAGCCCGTAAAGGCGCCCAATGGGACTGGAAAGGTAATCTGCGCTCGAGGTTGTTCTACAGGATCTCGAAAAGCACTAATCAACACCTCATGCTGGAATGGTATGTAGGTAATGCCGAAAGTTTGATTGACTACCATGAGTATGAGAATATGATTAGGATTGGATATGCCATAAAATCTCCCGATCTAAACTTGCTGAGAGGCAAGAAGAACAAACCGATTTCTGATTAATACTGAAGCCGGGCGACAAAATAACTTTTTTAGCACTTTTTTCTTCTGAAAGAAGCAGCATCAACCCCCGAATAAAAATAATATGAATTCATTCCCTGAACTGATCCAATACCAGGAAGTTTTTTCAATCTGGGCTGGATCTAAAGTTAAAACAAACGAAGATTTTGAAAGCTACTGTGACTGCGATTTCGATTTTATTGAAATCCTTCTTCTTTTTGAAAGCAGGTTTTCATTGAACCTTTTGGAAAGTGCTGTTGCACGTCACGATTTTCAAACGGTCAGTAATTTTTTGGTATGGTTAACACGGCAGCCAGGAGCTGCTGGATCATATATTCCTTTTCAAACCCATGAGCCTGAAATATGGCATGTCTCCGAAGTTTTGGAGTAGGGGAGAACTGAATAAGTTCTGCAGGATCTGAAATATATATAATGTTTATCTGAGGAGATATATTTTAGAGAAAACATTGGAGAAAGCCCGGGATCAATTTCCGGGCTTTTTATATTAGTAATGATTTCTGAAGGTGTTGATTTAGCATAGAAGCAGCTAAACTTGATAACATTAGCCATGCAAATTGAGATTAAATTACTACTAAGACAAAAAAGCGTGTAATTTTGTTTTTGTGCGCAATGTTGGCAATTTGTAGGCCATATAAAGATCATCACAGTTCCAAATTATAGCTTAGCCCGTAACAGGTGCAGGCACTTTAGATCTCCATTTTAAAACTACTTCAAGATAGGCTAATGAAGCAATTTTCTTTAATCCTGATACTCCTTTTTCTTAGTGTGACAGCTTCTTCACAGGAAGTAACTGATCGTTACGGTGCGTTAGTTCGTTCGGGTGTTAGTGAAGCCAATATTTATTTAATATTTACAGGACATGAGCATTATGAGGGCTTTGAACATGTGCTGGAGGTACTTAAAAAGCAGGAAATAGAGGCTTCCTTTTTTCTCACTGGCGATTTTATAAGACAGCACCGCGAGCTGGTAAAAGAGATTGCCGCAGCAGGTCATTTTGTGGGGGCGCACTCCGACAGGCATCTTCTATATAACGATTGGACCAAGAGGGACAGCTTGCTTTATTCACCTGCTACAATTAAAAAAGACATTATCGATAATCTGAAAGAACTCGAAGCCATAGATATTTATCCTGAAGCTTTTATGCCTCCTTACGAGTGGTACAACCAAAAAGTGGTGGAAATAGCTACGGAAGCAGGCCAGCGCACTATAAATTTTAGCCCCGGAATACGAACCAATGCCGATTATACAAGTCCCGATATGGCCAACTATCTCTCCAGCGAAGAGATTTTGAAGAACCTGTACCATTACGAACAGGAAAATGGCTTAAAAGGATTTCATATCCTCATTCATCCCGGCACCACCCCGCTTAGAAAAGATAAACTCTACCTGTATCTCGATTCAATTATCAATGAATTAAAAGAAAGAGGTTATCATTTTCTTAGGTTTAGGTAAGGCTGCAAAAGATGCTTTAAACTATATCCTTTTGTGTATTAAACGGAAAGACAGTTCTGTAAATTCCTTACTTTCCCTAAAATTATACTGCTTTGCGACTGGGTAGAGTCAGAATCTTTCCGAAGAAACAGCTGGAAAAAAATTTAGTTCAAAAATACCATTTTTGAAAGGAAAGTTCCACTGTGCTTTCTGAAAAATCAGTTTTTTAAAAATTGTAGTTAATAGCCTGGATTGTACATACACTCCCAAACATCATTTCTTTAGGGTATATTTTATGAATCTGCTCCCTTTCTTTTAACAGTCCTTTTATCAAATTGTAGATAGCTTATTTTAATTTCAGAATTAAAACTAATCAATTTAATTTATGAAAGATAGTAACAAAGAGACTTCAAAAAAAATTGAAGACTTAAAGAAAAACACTTCCAATCCTAAGGGAAAAACCATGACCACCAATCAGGGGCTAAAGGTAAATGACACCAACAACTCCCTTAAAGCAGGAGAACGTGGTGCCTCTTTATTAGAGGATTTTATTTTAAGAGAGAAAATTACTCATTTTGATCATGAGCGTATTCCGGAGCGGATTGTGCATGCTCGCGGAAGTGGTGCGCACGGAGTTTTCGAACTTTATGAAAGTCAGGAGAAATATACAAAAGCAGGAATATTTACAGATACATCAAGAAAGACGCCGGTATTTGTTAGGTTTTCTACTGTGGCTGGTTCTAAAGGATCGGCCGATCTTGCCCGCGATGTAAGAGGTTTTGCTACCAAGTTTTATACCGATGAAGGAGTGTTTGACCTGGTAGGGAACAACATGCCCATCTTTTTTATTCAGGATGCCATGAAGTTTCCAGATTTGATCCATTCGGTGAAACCCGAGCCCGACAGGGAAATTCCGCAGGCAGCTTCAGCACATGACACTTTTTATGATTTCGTTTCCCATACTCCCGAAACCCTTCACAATCAAATCTGGTTGATGAGCGACAGGGCAATTCCCAGAAGTTTCAGAATGATGGAAGGTTTTGGGATTCATACCTTCAGGTTAATAAATGCTGAAGGAAAAGCCCATTTTGTGAAGTTCCACTGGAAACCATTACTCGGTGTTAAATCGGTGACCTGGGATGAAGCAGTGAAAATTCACGGTGCCGACTCAGATTTTCACAGGAGAGACCTGTGGGATGCCATAGAAGCCGGCCAGTATCCGGAGTGGGAATTAGGGTTTCAAATAGTTCCCGAAGAAGACGAGCATAAATTTGATTTTGACCTTTTAGACCCTACAAAACTGATTCCGGAGGAAATGGTGCCGGTACAGCGCATTGGGAAAATGACACTTAACCGCAATCCCGATAACTTCTTTGCTGAAACTGAACAGGTGGCATTTCACCCGGGGCATGTAGTGCCGGGAATTGATTTCACGAACGATCCGTTGCTGCAGGGAAGGTTATTTTCTTACACCGATACCCAACTTTCAAGGCTGGGTAGCCCAAATTTTAATGAAATTCCAATAAATCGTCCTGTAAACGAAATTCATAACAATCAGCGGGATGCGCATATGCGTATGACGGTGAATAAGGGTAAGACAGCTTATTTCCCAAATTCAATTGGCGGCGGTTGCCCTCACCTGGCAAAAATAGCCGAAGGTGGGTTTAGCCATTATGAGGAGCGAATTGATGCCAAAAAAGTAAGGGAACGTAATGAGAGCTTCAATGACCATTTTTCGCAGCCTGCGCTGTTTTACCGCAGTTTAACACAGCACGAGCAGGAGCATGTGGTACAGGCTTATTCTTTTGAACTCGGCAAATGTACTTATGATCATATTAAGGAGCGAATGCTGTACATCCTGGCACAAATTGATGAAACACTGGCATCAAAGGTGGCTTCAAATCTTGGAATGGAAATTCCTTTGGAAATTGACCGGCCGCTAAATCAGGCTATAGGAGCCGATGCAGATGTTGAAAAGCAACAGCCAGGGCCTAAAAAGAACTATCTCGATAGATCTGAAGCTTTAAGTCAGGAGTTTTTACCTTCCGAAGGAATAGCTACGCGAAAAATAGCAGTTTTGGCAGGCGATGGGTTTAGTGAAAGTGATTACAACAAGATGAAAAAACCACTGGAAGAAGCTGGAGCCATGGTGCAGATTGTGGGTACTCACGGAGGCAGCATAACGTGTGATAAAGGTGATTCACACAAGGTTGCTCATGCACTCATGACTACAGAAAGTGTGGTGTTTGATGCGCTTTACATTCCCGGTGGCAAAAAGAGTATTGATGCCCTCATGAAACAGGCAAAAGCCAAAAAGTTCATCAATGAAACCTTGAAACACTGTAAGGCTATCGCTTTAGATTCTGAAGCTGAAGAGCTATTTGATGCAACCTATGGTAAAGATTTCAAAGATGATGATGCGGTGAATATAAATGAAAATCCGAAGAAATTCATCGATGCTATTAGCAAACATCGTAACTGGAAGAGAGAAAAAGCAGCCATGGAAATTCCTGCTTAAAGTCCTGAACATTTAAATGACAAAAAGGGTTTAATTTGAATAGATTAAACCCTTTTTTAATTACGGAAAAAGCTATAGTCGAAAATTATTTCCTTTTTCTATTCAGGTATTTTCTTAGTGGGATATCATATGCCACCATGACCACGTAAGCCACACCAATCAATATAATTGTACCTAAAGAGATGATTATAAAGGTATGGGTTTCTCCCGGCTGGTAATTGGTGTAATAGTTCCCAAACATCCAGATGACTGCGTAATGCGTCATGTATAGCGGGTAAGAAATATCTCCCGAAAATTTGCAGAAGCCTTTTAATCTTTTAGACAGGCTGGAACCTGCACCAAGCGAAATTAGTAACGGGAAATAGAAAAGCACGATTGCCGTTTCTATCATCCAGTTCATTTCAAAATAAGGCATTACAAAAGCCAGGGATAGTAGTAAAGCGAGGAAAATAAAACCAATCTGATTTTTTATCACCCAGTTGTAACGGAAGATTAAAAGCCCCATAGAAAAAGAGTAAGAGATACGAGCACAGCCATCCCAAAAATTCTCTCCTGTCCATCCTCCTAATAAGTTGCCTGCGCTATAGCTCACATAACCGAGAGCTACGGCTGCCAGCAGGGTTACTACAAGTAAATAGCGGCGGCTAAATTTATAAAGAACCAGAACGTAAACAATATTAGCCACATATTCCCAGAACAAAGACCAGGAAGGGGCATTTAGCCCAAAAAGGTTGAACGCTCTGTCTTCCATGACCGGAAGAGGAATAAGAAAAATAGAACATAGAAAGATAAGAATAAGCCTTCCGGTTCCATAACCTTGTGCATCAAGGGCAAAGGGATCGAAAAGAAGCGCCAACAAGCCCAATACCGAACCCAGGATGATTAGAGGGTGCAGGCGTATTAATCTGGATTTGAAAAATTCCCAGATCCCAATTTTTTGAATTCGGTCGTCATAGGCATATCCAATTACAAATCCCGATAAACAAAAAAAAAATCAACCGCCAGGAAGCCATGACCAATAAAATTTTTACTGAAATCTGGATACACCCATTCCATAAAATGAAATATCACAACTGCCAGTGCAGCTACACCTCTTAACCCGTCGAGGATTAAAAAGTGCTTTTTAGAATTAAGGGTTTTAGGCGCTGGTGAGGGGAGAGGAGGGGACGAAATTTTAAACATTACTAAGCAGGAAGGTTTGAGAGAATACTTTAGAAAGTAAATAAACCGGAAAGTTATAATAAATTATTTAAATTTTAACTTTACTTAAGTAAATAATTCACGGAAGTGTTGAGGGATAAGATAAAGTTAGTTCAAAGAAATATATCAATGCTCAGCCATAAGTTGTGGGACTTTTGGGCGAAATTAATCATGTTACAATGTAAATTTTATTGTGGCTAACACCTGCGATGGTCGTAACCGATAACTACTTTCTACGTAATAATACTGATTATTATAAGCATTAATAAATTCATCAATATTCAAAACATTTCGCCAACTAATATTCAAATCCATTTTGGATTTTGGAAAAGTAAACTGATAGTCCAGGTTCACGAAATAATTGTCACCCTTTTCAGATAATGAATTGCCATAATATTCGCCACTAACACTTATATATTGATTATCCTTAGGATAAAAATATAGATCGAGCATATGTTGATGGTTTTCTATTTGTTGGAAATTGATAGCCTCAAAACCCGAAGTGTGCGTTGAAAAATTACCTGAATAACTCGCAATTAGCCAACTCGAAATTTCGGCTTCCACACTCCCTCGTAGGTTAAAACTTTGCATATTCACCTCGGCCAGCGTGTTATTTAAAAGCTGTTGCCGCTTTGATAAATTATATGAAGCATTCAACTTAAGTGTTGTTTCTAGTTTTCTAAAGTATTTACTTCCGCCGGCTCTAAAGCTATGATTATCGAAACTATTATTGCGAGCCACAGCTTCTAAAATTATCGTTCCGTTTTCCCCGATATTAGAACTGTATAACAAGTTATTTTCAAAATACGCATACGAGTAAGAAGCATTTAAAAACAATTGCTTTAAGGGATTTCGATAGTCAAGGCCTCCGCTATAATTTTGCTGAGTTTCTTCGGAAATTGTGGCGTTGTACCGATTTAAATTTCGATAGCCATTCAGTAAAAAACCATAATATAATTGCTGAAGTTCTCCAAAATTATAACGCAATCCTGCTGAAGCATTTGCCTCCCAAAAGGCTGAGATTTTCTTGTTTACAAAAAAATTAGGTTCAAAAACCAAACGATCCAGATTTCTGCTATCCTCAAAATTATCATCTTCAAGATTAAAACTTTTAAATTCAAGCGGTGTACTCAAACGCAAATTCCAGGTTTCATCCTTACTTTTAAATCTGAAAGAGTTTTTAAAATACACCGAAGATTGTACAAATTCGGTTCTGTTTTTAAAATCGGCTTCTAAAACCTCTTCTCCTTCCATCAAAATATCGGTATCTAATTGCTGATTCTGGATCGAAAATCCAAATTTTGGCGATATGGTAAGTTTGCCAAGCGCTTTTGTGAAGCCAGCCGAATTATCGGTATATATTTCCCTTGAAGAAACCAATTGCTGAATTTCCCCGTATGAATCACCATCATTAAAAATAGCTTCAAATTGTCCTGGCTGCACCAGTAGATCCTGATTATTTTCGGTAAATCCTGTATTCGAATTAAAAGTAATTAGTTGTTTTCCTAAAGTCCGAAGCAGGCGTAGATCGTTTTTAATTCCGAAGAAAGGATTATCCAGCTGCTGCTTTATTTGTGTATTGGAACGATCTATCAAACCGCGATTAGCATTCCAGGATCCCTTAAATTCTAATTGATTTTTCAGGTAATTTTTATTGGCATTGTTCTCTAAGGTGAGTAGTCCCTCTAACTTGCTTAAAAAAATATCATTATTGGTGTTTTCGATTACATCAATCGTATCTGTAGGTGTAAAATATCGGGTTTGCGTAACTCCATCCTGCTGTTGGTAATCATTGAGATAAGAAATATTCAGCTTTAGATCGATATCTTCCTTAATACGATGTAAAATGTTTGCTGAACCTAAATGTACATTATTATCCAGCCAGCGTTCCGTAGAAAATGGAGGCGCTGAAACATTCTGGATCGAAAGCCAATCCTTTTTATCAATATCAAAGTTTTCCCCGGCATATTTGATCGAAAAATTGCGAATTTCGCCCGAGACGTCGCTCCCGGTATTATTACTTTGATAGGTAACGATCGCCTGTTGTTTTTTGGTGAAGATCATGGGCGTTACCTTTGTTTGCCACAGCAAAGGCGCTGCACCAATGCCCGCGGTGGCTGTTCCGCTAAAAGTAACATCTTTTTTAAGCTTGATATTAATCGAAGCCCGCTCTGAAAACTCCAAGCTATCCAACACTTTAACCGGCTGATGATTTTCCAGGATCTCGACTCTGGAAACCGCCTCGGCAGAAAGCTTATTATTCGCCACATTATAACGCCCTTCTAAGAGATCTAAACCTTCAATATAATATTTCTGGATAGGCTCATCCTGATAAAAGATCTGTCCGTTTGGCCGAATATCGATACCCGGTAATTTTCTCAAAACATCAGCGATTACCCGGTCGTTTTTACCTTTATAGGCAGCTACTGAAAAACTAAGCGTATCGCCATGTTGCCGCAAAATTTCAGATTTCACGATCACCTCTTTTAAAGATTCTGAAGAAGGCGAAAGCTTAACTTCAAGTGTCTGGGCTTTATTCTGAATCCTTTTTGTAAACGTACTAAAACCCATGTATGAAACCTTTAAAAACAGGGAGTCACTCTCATTTTTGACAGCTATTTTGAATTTTCCATTCGCATCTGAAATGCCATAAGCTAAGATCGAAGAAACAGAATCTTTACTGACCATCACCGTGGCCCCACTAAGTTTTTCATATTGATCGTCAAAAACCTGTCCCGAAATTTCCTTTTGAGAATAGCCTATAGAAATGGTGAATACCGATATCAGGAAAAGGAAAACCTGTCTAAAATGATCCAATTATTAATTTTTGGTATTGATGATGATTTATTAGGGCTGAAGCTCGATTGGATTATTCCGCTTTTTATATTTTTCGCTTAGTGCTTTCCTTGTTTTAGCTTCATCCTCTTTGTTTCTAAAACCGAATCTGACTCCTGCATTTTTGTATGCGGCAAGTGGGTCACGGTTATGATCATCTCGAAATTGATCTAGTTCTTCTTGAGATAGAACTTTATAACTATTCAGATCCAATAGTTCATCTACCGGATTTGCCAATTCCTCAAACCCCGTTAAGCTAAAATGATAATGATTTTCCAGGTCTGAAATCTCTAAAATTAGTCCCGGCAAACCGCTGAATTTATAGGGCCCGTCTGAAAATGGTAATTTCGGCGCAAACCATGCGACGTAATTTCTACCGGCAAAAGAGCCTGTAGCCTTTTGAGTGCTAAAGCCTAAAATGTCTTTATTCTCTGGCTGAATTTCCCAATCGATCGTGTTTAGGTCCTGTATATATTTATATCTCCATTTATCTACCGTTATAATTTCAGCTAAAATAAGTTCATTATCCTGAAAATTTTTAAAGATCTTGTAGTGAAATTCCGTTTCTGGAGCTTGGTTTAAAATTTCAAAGGACTCGGACTTACTTATATTCGAAGCTTCTACATATGCTTCTAAAGAATCTTTTACTGCCTTACCGAGGCTGGAATATCGCGAGTGGCCTTTTCCCAAATAAAGCACCCCTGTTTCAGATTTTATGGAATTTGTATCGGTAGAATCTTCCTGATATTCTAAACGGTAAGTAGCTTTATAATTATATTTTTCTTTAAAAATTTCCTGTGCTGAAATTTTTAAAGAAAAGAATATCAATAATAAAAATAACTTTAACTTCATGTTGGTTCTATTGAGAATGTTTATTTAATCCTGCAGCTCGATTGGATTATTGCACTTTTTATATTTATCGCTTAGTTCTTTCCTTGTTTTAGCTTCATCTTCTTCGCTCCAACCAAATTTGACGCCTGCCTTTTGCATTGTACCAATAGGATCACGATCGTAATCATCTCGAAATTGATCTAGTTCCTCTTGAGATACAACTTTATAATTATTCAAATTCAATAGGTTATCTACCGGATTTGCTAATTCCTGAAATGCCGTTAAACTAAAATGATAATGATTTTTTAGGTCTGATATCTCTAAAATGAGTCCCGGCAAACCACTAAATTTATAAGGCCCGTCTAAAAATGGTAATTCAGGAGTAAACCAGGCGACATAATTTCTACCGGCAAAAGATCCTGTAGCCTTTTGAACGTTAAAACCTAAAATTTCTTTATTCTCTGGCTGAATTTCCCAATCGATCGTGTTTAGATCCTGTTTATATTTCAATTTATATTCAAACACCTTCTCGGCTAAAATAAGTTCGTTTTCTTTATAATTTTTAAAGATCTTGTACTTAAAGTCGGTCATTTGTTGGTACTCATCCATCCTCATAAAAACAGGGTTGGTTATATTCTCTAAAGAATCCTTAACCGCTTTACCCAAACTTGAATATCGCGAGTGGCCTTTACCTAAATAAAGTACACCTATTTCAGAATTTATGGAATTTTCATTTGTCGAATCCACCTGAAATTCTAATTGATAAGTAGCTTTAAAGGAATATGGATTCTGTGCCTGCAAATTTCCTAAACTAAAGAAAAGTACTACTATTATAGGACTTCTCATTTTTGTAGTTCTATAGGATTATATTTTTTCCAATTTTGCTCTATGTTTTCTTAAATAATTTAAGATCAATATTATGAAGTTATTAACAATATAAAATATTTTATCCTAAAAATCATGCAGAAGCACAAAAAACTACTCAATAGGTTTTAAACGATGTGGTGTAGGTTTTATTAAAGCTTGTAGGGATAGAAATTATCAGTTGTTTTGGCTTTCAATATCAGGGAAAATATAAAGTACAATTTACTTGTAGCCATTTAATGTAAAGAATGTATTCACCGAATCATTCACTAAACAGGGTGAATTCATTTGATATTAATAAAAACAAAAAAAAACACTGAAAATCAATAGATTAAAAGTGTTTTATATCTGCTTTTTATGTTCGTCGTGGATGGCACTCCTATAGGTATCGGGGGACCCTGCGGTGATTCCATAAAAAAACCCAGCACTTTCGTGCAGGGTTTTTTTAACTAAGTCGGGGTGGCAGGATTCGAACCTGCGGCCTCCTGCTCCCAAAGCAGGCGCGATAACCGGGCTACGCTACACCCCGAAAAATTCAATTTTCAATTAAGAATCTTGAATTCTTACAGCGGAGAGTGTGAGATTCGAACTCACGCGACAATTGCTCGTCGACAGTTTAGCAAACTGCTCCATTAACCACTCTGGCAACTCTCCTAATTTTGTATATGAACTTGCAAATATTTTGCGGTTGCAAATGTATGTTTTCAGATACTTGTGTGCAAACCTTTTTTAACTTTTTTACTCGCTTTAAAAAGGAAATTTCTTAATTGATTTTCTGCCAGCCAGTTGTGATCCCATAAAAATTCACCCTCTTCAACATTTTTTCAAATCTTTCCACCATCTTACTCACACAGGGGGCTGTCACAGTTAAAATATTATAAAAGCCTCCTTAAGCGATTTTTAATATCCTATTTTTAGGAAGAATTAAATTAATCACCATAGTTTTTGTAATTAATTCGCTTTTATGTCTATTCTCCCCGAAAATCTAGAGCGGTATCAAAAGTTTTTGAGCTTCATGTTGAAGTATTGGAACAGCGATCTTTTAAATGAGACTGCTTCAAACGCAATGGAAGAAGAAACGGCCCGCACTTTTAAAGATTATGAGCAATCTCCCGAAGAGCTGGTCGAGGATCTTAAACAAATGGGACCTACCTACGTTAAGTTGGGGCAGTTGCTCTCTACACGTCCCGATCTTTTGCCCGACAGGTATTTAAAAGCTCTTGCTTCCCTCCAGGAGGATCTTCCCACTATTCCTTTTGAAGAGGTTAGAGAAATTGTAGAAGGGGAGTTGGGTAACAAGATTTCAAAAGCCTTTAATTTTTTCGAGGAAGAGCCGCTGGCAAGCGCATCCATAGGTCAGGTGCACCGGGCCGAACTCAGGTCGGGTAAAACCGTCGCTGTGAAAGTCCAGAGGCCCGGGATCAGGAAAAAGTTCATGGAAGACCTCAATACGCTCGAAGAAATGGCAGGTTTGGCTGTAAAGCATACCGAGGTGGGCAAAAAATACGGTTTTAGTGATGTGCTGGGAGAATTGAGACGTATCATGCTGCATGAACTCGATTATTTGAGAGAAGCAAACAACCTGGTTACCCTTGGCATAAATCTCAAAGAGTACAGAAGGTTAATAGTACCTCAGCCTATTCCCGATTATACCACCTCTCGTGTTCTCACAATGGAGTACGTAAAAGGGAAGAAGATCACCAGCATTTCTCCCCTTAAAAAAACTGAAAACGATTATACGGCCCTGGTCGACGAATTTATTGAAGCTTACCTAAAGCAAATAGTGTCAGACGGGTTTGTACATGCAGATCCTCACCCCGGCAATGTGCATCTTTTGGAAAATGAAAAGATCGCACTTATAGATCTGGGCATGGTGGCGCAGTTCACCAAGAAGATGAAAGATTACCTGCTTCGCTTGTTGTTAGGGTTAAGCAAGAATGACGGCGAAGAGATTGCCGATAATCTCCTCAACATGAGTGAAATTACCGAGCATGCCACACAAAAAGAATTCAGGAGGCACATAAGCATCATGGTGCAGGAAAGTAGTCATAGCACTGCACAGGATATGCAAACCGGGAAATTGTTGATCCAAATGAACCGAAGCGCTGCCATGAATGGCATTCATCTTCCGGTAGAGGTCAATATCCTCGGAAAGATCCTCCTCAACATGGACCAGATTATTGCATTTTTGGCACCCGAATATGACCTGAGGGAGGCCGTAAGGCGTTATATGAATAAGCTGCTTCAGGATAAAATGCTCAACGAGCTTAAGCCTGAAGAAATCTTTTCGGTCTTGCTCGATTCTAAAAAGCTGGTAGAAAATCTGCCCGATCGTTTTGATAAGATTACTGATAACCTGGCCAAAAATGAGTTCCGCCTTAAGATCGATGCGATTGATGAAAAGCGACTGACCGATGGCTTCCAAAAAGTGGCAAATAGGATCACTCTGGGGCTTATTATTGCAGCAATGATTGTAGGCGCCGCAATGTTAATGCAGGTTCCGTCATCTTTTATGATCTTCGGGTATCCGGGATTTGCCATCCTGTTCTTCCTGCTGGCCGCAATTGTGGGAATCTATCTCAGCTATACCATTCTGTTCAAAGATGAGTGAGTGCTGCTAATAATTGCTTATAAAGCTTCAACTTCAGCTGTTTTATAAATTACTGAAGCTGTTTCCGTATAATTAATGCTGAAATAAGATTAAACTGCAGGTCTCTGCCTGAAATTTTTCGGTTTAAGATATTTCACGGCAGCAGCCGAAGGAAATATTACCTCTCAAAAATGCCATTTTTGAAGGGGGATTGAAGGTTGCCGAAGTTTTTAGGGAAGACTATTTTCAATGCAGGAAAACCCGTAGGTTTTGTTATTTTTGCCCTCCCTGTAAAATACAGCCCTGAAGTTTTTTAAATTTGTAACAAACTCATTTTTTGATCAATCCGCCTTTATACCAATCCAGATTTGATACGCTTCAGTGTTGCGTGCTCATACCCACGTACAACAACCACAAAACCCTGCAAAGGGTAATTGATGACGTGCATACGTACACCAATAATATCATCGTGATCAATGATGGCTCTACCGATGGTACTTCTCAAATCCTGGAGAGTTTTCCTTTTCTCAGGGTAGTTCAGGTCCCGGTGAATAAAGGCAAGGGGAACGCCCTTAAACAGGGTTTTAAAGAGGCTTCCCGGCTTGGCTTTGAATACGCTATTTCTATGGATTCAGATGGGCAGCACTTTCCAAATGATCTTCATGTTTTTCTTGATGCCCTGGAGGAGCACCTCCCTAAAAATCCGGAGCTGCTGATTATTGGTTCCCGTAAGATGGACGATCCCTCGGTGCCCGATAAAAGCAGCATTGGTAACCGTTTTTCCAGCTTTTGGTATTGGGTTGAGACGGGTATAAAATTGACAGATACACAGTGCGGTTACAGGTTGTATCCTCTTAAAGCCGTCAACGCCCTCAGCCTTTACACCTCCCGTTTTGAACTGGAAATAGAAGTCATTGTAAAAGCTGCCTGGGATGGCGTGAAGGTGATCAACCTGCCAGTAAAAGTGCTTTATGATCCTAATGAGCGTGTGACTCACTTTAGGCCATGGCAGGACGTGGCACGAATAACCCTCTTAAATATTGGTTTCGTGTTTATGAAGGTTTTTTATATTGCCCCGCGCAATTTTCTACGGAAGTTGAAATCAAAAAAAGTACAGAGTTCTAAAGGAGCAGTTTCCAACAAGATGCCCCTGGAATAGCTGAAATTTTCAGCTTTTTTGACACACCAGCACTACCTTTTCTTCGTTTTGCAGCGTGGTAAAGAACAAATAAGTATCTCCACCTTCTTTTATTTTTAAGATCTTCCGAAGGTCTGCAACACTTTCAGGAAAATTACGGGTGGTGATATTCGCTTTTTTTAACTGAAGCTCTTTTTTCAACTGTTTCTTCCTGAAAGGCAGTATTTGTGTAATCTTAAATCGTCTTCCGGGGAAATCTACAGGTTCTTTAGAAGTGTAGAGTTGGGTGTTGGGATGAAGTTTTTCGAGCCCTAGCACATTTCCCAGGGCTCCAAAAAGGCCACTTTTCATGATCGCTGCATTGGGTTCATAAAGATAAGCTTCGGGCAGGCTGTAAACTTCAGGAAGATCATTGTCAAACGTACTGGTAAATACCTGTTTCTCTTTCTTCTGAAAATTCACAGTTTTGATCGTAATGCTTTCCGAAGTATCCTGCTTCAGGATCCAGAGCAGCTCTTTTACATCATTCTCTACCGCTACAATATGAATTTCCTGGACATTTTGGAGTTCATTGAGTCCCGCCTGCAAATCGAGCAGGGGAGAGGTCTTAATGAGTATACTTCCGGCTCTTTCCTGAAGTAATTCGAAGTTTTCGGGCACATTTGGTAAACAATCTGACAGAAAAAATACTCTTCCGCCAGCCTCATCCCGCCGGGAAGGATCAATGTAGAGCCAGTCGAATTTTTCCGAAGTATTTTTCAGGAAATCCAGAGAATCACGGGCTTCAGAAATGATTTTTTTGGCACCTAATATTTCAAAGTTATGTGCAGCGATTTTCTGAAGTTCAGGATTCAGCTCAAAATGCCGCACTTTATCTATTTTTTCTGAAAAATAATAACTGTCTATCCCAAAACCGCCGGTAAGATCGGCCATACTCGTTCCTGCCACCAGGGAAGCTTTATAATGTGCTGTAACTTCGGAAGATGTCTGCTCTAAATTGAGATTTGGAGGGTAAATAATGCCGCGGGTTTTGAACCACAGCGGTAATTTTTTCTCAGCTCTTTTCTTGCCCGAAAGTTGTACCAGCAGCTCCTTAGTGGAAATGTCTTCAAAAGGACTGCCCCGAAATGCCATTTTTGACACCTCAGTCTTGTATTGCTCTTCAAGAAACTCCTGAACCTCGCTATTTAGAAGCGCCCGATTCAATTAAAGATCTCGCGTTAGCCGTTTTACGATCTTGTACTCGCTTAAAGATTCTTTGGCAATAACCTTGATAGCGGTGTAAAATGGTACTGCGACCACCATTCCCAGAATCCCGGAAGTAAGCCCCGCAATGAGGATCACCAAAAATATTTCAAGAGGATGGGAACGCACGCTGGCACCAAATATAAGCGGCTGATTGATAAAATTGTCTATTAACTGGCACACCATATAACCCGACATCACGTAAATGAGCTGTGGCAGGATGATGGTTTGAAAATCGGCTCCCAGGTTGCTTGAAATCACAAATAATGAAACTAAAATTCCGGCAATAATGGGCCCCAGGTAAGGTACTATATTTAAAAAAGCACAAATGAATGCTATGGCGATTGGGTTGTTGATCTCAAACAGTGAGAGCAGGATGCTGTATAAAATAAACAGCACGGTAATTTGCATGGTGAGCCCAACAAAATAGCGGGATAATAATACTTTGATCTTGTTAAAAACCCTTTGAAACTTATCTTCATGCCCTCTGTTGGCAAACACCAGGATACTGTTGAGCATAAGCCGACTGTCTTTCAGGAAAAAAAAGGATATAAAAATGATGGAAAAGACAGCAATAATACCGGCTCCCAATATTCCGAAGAAACTATTGAGATAACGCGGAATGGTAGCCAGGTCAAAATTCCTTACAAATTCTGTTTGTTTGATACCTTCAATGATATTGATCTCTTCTACACCAAAATATTTATTGATCTGGTTGTTGAGTTCGTTCAAATCACGGGTAAAGGCATCCATATCTATTTGCCCCAGGTTCTTACTTTGCTCTACCACGATAGGAATAAAGATGGTGATCAAGCCAATAAAACTCAGGAGCACCAAAAGTAGAACAATGACCACGGCGAGCTTGTTGGGCAGCTTAAGATGGTTTTTAAGGAATAGTACCACCGGCCGTCCTACAAGCGAGATGACACCCGCAATGGCGATGTATACCAGTACCGATTGTATGAGGTACAGGAAATAAAGCAGAAAAGCCACTCCCAAAATAATGGCAATGGCACGAAGTATACCGTAGGAAAGCTCTTTTTCGTTCACGTGGTAAATATATTATTTCTCATGGAACTGGCTGCAGCCTTTTTGTGATTTCAAAAAGTGCAATGGCACCGGCATGGGTCACGTTCATGCTGCTGTTTTCGCCAAACATGTCAATATGTAAGATACTATCGGCAAAATCAAGTATCTCTTTTCTAACTCCCAAACGTTCATTTCCCAGCACCAGTGCAATTTTATCTTCGGCTTCAAAATGGCATTTTTGGAGGGCAATACTTTCTGAAGTTACTTCAATAGCCACAATTTTATATCCTGCTTCTTTTAATTGTTTGCAAGCTGCTTCAGAATCTTCCTGTTCCTCGAAATTCACATTTTTAACTGTGGCTCTTGCGGTTCTTTTCAACCTGTTGCTTTGAAGGTCTACCGTGCTCTCGCAAATGAGAAGTTTCTCAATACCAAAAGCGTCGCCTAACCTGAAAAAGCTGCCTATGTTCGCCGGACTTGATATTGCGTCCAGCACAAGGATCACCGGAAACTGCGTTTTCTTAAAAGGAGTGGAGTGGTGGGTTGCCTGCATTAATTTGAAAAAGCGAATTTAACAATATTGGCGCCCATTTGGAGTGCCTTTAGCCGCACTTCCTGCGGATCGTTATGTACTTGTTGATCTTCCCAGCCATCGCCCAGGTCGCTTTCAAAGGTAAAAATGCACAGTAGCCTGTCATTTTCAAAAATTCCGAAAGCCTGTGGGCGGAGTCCGTCGTGTTCATGGATCTTTGGCAAGCCGTTGGGGAAGTCGAATGCTGTAGAAAATATAGGATGAGAAGCCGGGAGTTCTTCCAGTTCTTTGTCGGGAAATACCTTTTTAAGCTCCCTGCGAACAAATTCATTCATGCCGTAGTTGTCGTCAATGTGCAAAAATCCTCCCCCAAGGAGATATTTTCGGAGATTCTGGGCATCTTCGGGCGTAAAGTACACATTGCCATGCCCTGTCATATGAATAAATGGATACTGAAAGATATCTGTACTGCCGGGTTCTACGGGCTGTGGTGCAGGCTCAAGGGATGTATTGATGTTTTGATTGCAAAACTCAATGAGATTGGGAAGCGCTGTGGGATTGCCGTACCAGTCACCTCCGCCGCCGTACTTTAACACCGCCACCTGTTGGGCCTGCAGCACAAGGCCGGTGGTAAAAAGCAGAAAAAATAACAGCAGTTTCTTCATGTCTCTAAAATAGCAAAAAAGAAGCTTATTCTTCTTCGTTGATCAAAGCGGCGGTGTGGCAGGCAACTACTGCGGCAGTTTCGGTTCTCAACCTGCTGTTGCCAAGGCTTACAGGCTGCCACCCGGACTTTAATGCGCTGCTGATCTCTTCTTCTGAAAAATCTCCTTCGGGCCCGATAAGAACAGTGGCTGAAATGCCATTTTTGAGACTTTTAGAAAGTAACTTTCTGGGTTGGGAGTCTTCGCAATGTGCTATGAACTTTGCGCCTGAATGTTCTTTTTCTAAAAACTCTTTGAAGCTTACGGGTTCATGCAGCACAGGAAACCTGGTGTGTAAAGATTGTTTTAAAGCACTCTGAATTACTCTTTGAAAGCGTTCATGTTTTACAACCTTTCGTTCACTGTGGTCACAAATTACAGGAGTGATCTCCTGGATGCCAATTTCTGTAGCCTTTTCTAAAAACCACTCGTATCTATCGTTCATCTTGGTAGGGGCAACGGCAAGGTGTAAATGATAGGCAGGCGGGGCTTCTTTTTCACTTTGTAAAATGCGGGCAGAACAATTGTTTGCTTCTGCGAGTGTAATTTCGGTTTCAAAGATCCACCCTTTGCCATTGGTGAGGTGCAGGCGATCTCCTTCACGCTTTCGCAGCACCTTCACAATATGCCGGCTCTCCTCCTTGGAAAAGCGAACTTCCTTATCATTTTCTGAAACTTCAGGCTGAAAAAATAGCTGCATGATTTACATTTTTATTCTTGCTTTAGCGGTAATCCCCATGTCGGCAAAATCTTCAGAAATAAATTTATAATGCCCTGCAATGGCGATCATCGCTGCATTGTCTGTAGTATATTCAAACTTCGGAATATAAGTTTTCCACCCATATTTTGCCTGCGCCTCATGAAGGGTTTTTCTTATGCCGCTGTTGGCTGAAACCCCTCCGGCAATGGCGATTTCTGTTATTCCTGTTTGTTTTACGGCTTTCTTGAGCTTGCCCATTAAAATCCCGATGATGGTATGCTGAATGGAAGCACAAATATCTTCAAGGTTTTTCTCAATGAACTGTGGATCTTCTTTCAGTTGTTTCTGAATAAAATACAGGATAGATGTTTTTAAACCGCTGAAGCTGAAGTTTAATCCATCAACTTTTGGTTTAGGAAAGGGGAAAGCTTTAGGGTTACCCGTTTGTGCCTTTTTATCTACCAATGGCCCGCCGGGATAGGGGAGCCCTAGGATCTTAGCGCTCTTGTCAAAGGCTTCACCCACAGCATCGTCTAAAGTTTCTCCAATTACTTCCATTTCAAAATAATCGCTCACCTTCACAATTTGAGTATGGCCTCCACTTATAGTCAAGGCCAGAAAAGGAAACTGTGGCTTTTGGAATTCTTCCTCATCAATAAAATGGGCAAGAATGTGCGCCTGCATATGGTTAACATCAAGAAGTGGAATGCCCAGCCCCAGTGATAAGGACTTTGCAAAGGAGGTGCCCACAAGGAGGGAACCCATCAAACCGGGACCACGGGTAAAGGCAACAGCCGATAGGTCTTCTTTGGTAACACCGGCCCTCGAAAGGGCTTCGTGAATAACCGGAACAATGTTTTGCTGGTGGGCACGTGAAGCAAGTTCTGGCACCACGCCGCCGTATTTTTGATGAACTTCCTGGGTGGCTACAACATTGGAAAGGATTTTTCCGTTGTGTAATACGGCCGCAGCAGTGTCGTCACAGGAAGATTCAATGCCGAGTATATAAATATTTTGTGTTGTCATCCTTAGCATTTAGGCCCGAAAATTATTAATATTGCTCGCAAAGTTATAACTAAAAATCCTATCAGAAAATTCTGGAAAATACTGGGTAAAACGCTGCTCTCGCTGCTGCTGCTTTTCATCATTTTGTTGATCGTATTTTCTATTCCCTCGGTACAAACTTTTGTTGCCCGTAAGATCACAACTTCCCTCAAGGAGTCTAAAGATGTGGATATTAGCATAGGTCGGGTGGGGATTACCTACAGCGGTAAGCTTAAGTTGCAGGATGTGCTTATTCTTGACCATCACCAGGACACGCTCATTTATTCTGAAAAAATTAAAACTTCGGCAACCAGCCTAAGAAGTATTTACAATAACAATCCTACTCTGGGAGCAACCATGGCTAATGAGCTGGTGATGGATATGAAAGTCTATGAAGGGGAAGAGCGGGATAACCTTAATATTTTTCTGAAAAAGCTTAAAAGTCAGAAAAAGAAAAAAAGCTCTCCTTTTGTACTGGCAATCAATCAGCTTGAAGTTGTCGACGGAAAATTCAGCTACATCAATGAAAATCTGAATTATCCTGAAGTAATAGAAATTGATCAACTAAATATTTTAGCCAGCGATCTCCTGGTTGAAAATTCTGATGTTTATGTAGATATCGAAAGGCTTTCAGGAATGGAAAACCGTGGAATTCGCATTGATCATTTAAGCACAAACTTCAGCTATACTTCCGAAGAAATGGCCCTTGAGGCCTTGCATATAGAGACTCCGTATTCAGAAATTGATTCAGAGATTCGTTTTGATATTACCAATGGTTTTGCCGGTTTTATAAATAAGGTTCCGGTTAAGGCTGTGTTTAGACCGTCAACAATATCTACAAATGACCTTCAGCCTTTTTATGACAAATTCGGCAGCGATCAAAAAATCAATTTCTCCACCGTCCTTGAAGGTATTCTAAACGATTTTATCCTCTCAGATCTTATAATGACCGGACTCGACCGAACCAGGCTTGAGGGAGAACTGGAAATAAGAAATTCATTATCGACAAAAGAAAATGAATTTTCCCTTGATGGTGAGTTGACAAATCTTTCAACAAATTATTATGATCTTATTCATCTTTTGCCGGGTTTATTGCAGGATAAATTGCCTGTAGCACTACGGGAATTAGGCAATGTACAATTGGAGGGAGATATATTTGTTTCGGAGAATGCATTAATGACAAAAGCAAATTTGTTCTCACAGTTAGGTACAGCTGTTGTAGATCTTGAAATGAGTGGTTTTCAGGACCCGGGCCTTACTTCTTATGAGGGGCAGCTTATTGCTAAGAGATTTGATGTTGGGCGCCTAGCCAATTTAAGAGACATGGGAACCACCTCTCTAAATGTCACTTTTGACGGGCGGGGTTTTACCACCGAAACACTTAACACGCAGATTCAGGGCAGTATATCCCGACTGGTCTATAAGGGTTATACCTATAAAGACCTCAAGTTAAGAGGTACCTTAAAAGCACCGCTGTTTAACGGAAATCTCATCTCGCGAGATCCCAATCTCCTAATGGAGTTCAATGGGCTGGCAGATTTCTCGGCCGGGACTAACGTCTATGATTTTGAAGCTTCTGTTGGTTATGCCAATCTTGCAGCCATGAATCTGGTGAAGAGAGACAGTATTTCAGTTTTTAAAGGGGATGTGATCATGAACATGGAAGGAACTAACCTTAATGATTTTGAGGGGGAGATCTATCTTCTTAATACTTCCTACCGAAATGAGAATGACACGTATATGTTTAAAGATTTAAACATTGCCTCGAGTTTTGATGGGCCGGTAAGAACGATTGAAATACATTCTCCCGATGTTATTAACGGAACCATAGAAGGTATTTTTGATGTCACCGAAGTTCCGGCAATGGTAGAGAATGCGGTGGGTAGCCTTTATACCAATTATCGCCCTAACAAGATCACCACCAATCAATATCTCAACTTCGACTTTGATATTTATAACAAGATAGTAGAGGTTTTTTATCCTGAAATTACTTTAGCTCCCAATACATTCATCCGTGGAAGTGTGGAGTCTGATGAATCTGAATTTCGATTAGCGTTTCGCTCTCCCAGGATTGAAGCTTTTGATAACCTTTTTGACAAGGTGAATGTGCAGGTTGACAATTCCAACCCGCTTTTCAATACGTTTATTGAGGTTGATAGCGTAGCCACCAGTTTTTACAACATCAAGGATTTTAACCTTATTAATGTTACGCTGAATGATACGCTGTATATGCGATCTGAATTTAAAGGTGGGCCAAGGAGCAATGATGAGTTTAATATCAACCTGTATCACACCATCAATGAGAATAATAATTCGGTAGTTGGGCTGCAGCGCTCTGATGTTAAGTTCAAGGAAAGCGTGTGGCATCTCAACGAAGAGGGAAATAAATCTAACAGGGTCATCTTTTCTAACGGTTTAAATAATGTGAGGATAGATTCTTTGGTACTAAGCCATGAAAATGAAGAAATTCGACTTTCAGGTCAGATGCGGGATACTACGTACAAAGATTTTCAGCTGGAGTTTGATCAGGTAGATCTCCATAAGATCACCCCCGAAATCAAGAATCTGGAAATGGGAGGTATCGTGAACGGTTCTTTGAACGTACTGCAGCAGGATGGAGCGTATTATCCTAATACTTCCCTTACCATTAAAGACCTTTCTGTAAATGATCAAATGCTGGGCGTGCTCAATCTTGATGTTATGGGGAACAGGGATTTAAGTTTTTACAACATCAATACCACGCTACGTAACGAGGGGCTGGAATCATTATCGGCTATTGGCGAGATTGTAGTAGAAGGAGATTCCCCTGAAATTGATCTGGAGGTAGATCTAAAGAATTTCGACCTGTCGGCTTTTAGTCCTTTAGGGAAAGATGTGATAAGTAATATTAGAGGTAAGGTGTCGGGAGATGCCGATGTGACCGGGAGTTATAAGAATCCGGATATTGATGGTCGGTTATATCTCAATCAGGCCGGGCTGTCAATTCCTTACCTGGAGGTAGATTATGCTTTTGAAGAAGGTGCTGTTGTAAACCTGAGCGAGCAACAATTCAATTTTGATGAGATAACCATTACCGATACCAGGTTTGATACCAAAGGTGTTCTTGACGGTACCATCTCTCATACCAATTTTAGCAACTGGATCTTGGGGCTGAATATTTCTACAGACCGTCTTTTGGTGCTCGATACCGAATATGATGAAGAAGCACTTTATTACGGTACAGGATTCATTGGTGGCAACGCATCTATTTACGGCCCAACTTCAGAGCTAACCATTGATGTGGTAGGGGCTACACGTAGAGGAACCATTTTTAAAATCCCTATAAGTGATTCAGAAAGTACTGGCGACAATTCTTTTATACACTTTTTAAGTCCCGAAGAAAAAGCAGCAAGATTAGCAGGGGAAGAGCTCGAATTCCAGGAAGTGAAAGGACTGGAGCTCAATTTTGATCTCGATGTTACCAATGATGCCCTGGTAGAACTGGATATCGACGGAAGTATCTTGCGTGGAAGAGGAGCCGGAACCTTGCTGATAGAGATCAATACCCTCGGAAAATTCAATATGTGGGGTGACTTTATTGCCAATACGGGAGAATATATCTTTAATTACGGGGCGCTTCAGAAAAGATTCCAGGTGCGGCCGGGGGGAAGTATAAACTGGAACGGCAACCCTGCCCTGGCCGATCTCAATATTAGTGCAGTCTATGAAGCCCACGCCAACCCCGCCATTGTTCTGGATAATCCCGGTATTAGCCGAAAGATTCCTGTAGATGTGGTGATCAATCTTGAAGGGGAACTGTTACAACCAGACATCTCCTTTGATCTCGAATATCCAAACGTGGCTTCGGCTGTGAGATCTGAGCTTGAATATAAAATCGAAGCCAGTACCAATACTGAAATTCAGGCGTTTTCACTAATCACGCTCGGGCAGTTTTATACTGAAAATGTTCTTGCTGGAAGTCCGGGAAGCCTGTGGGCAGGAAACCTTTTTGAGAGCGCTTCCGGTTTCTTCAATAATTTGCTTTCTGATGAATCAGGAACTTTTCAGGTAGGCCTTAACTACGAGCAGGGCGTTCGCACCCCCGAACAATCTATGGCCGACAGGTTTGGGGTGACACTTTCTACCCAGATCAGCGAAAGGGTGCTAATCAACGGGCAGGTTGGGGTTCCCGTAGGCGGAGTTACAGAGACTGTAATTGTTGGGAACCTGGAGATTGAATTCCTTTTAAATGAAGAAGGAAACCTGCGGGCGAAGATCTTTAACAGGGAGAACAACATTCAATACCTGGGAGAAGAACTTGGTTTTACCCAGGGAGTAGGGCTGTCTTACCAGGTAGATTTTGATACTTTTAAAGAGCTGCTGCGCAAGATTGTGGATAAGGAAGTATCTACTTCGGCAGTACGGGAAGAAGAGGTGGAAGGGCCGGTAGAGGAACAAAAAAGTCTGGCGCCCGATTACATCAAATTCCCGGGAGCCGATGACCTCTAAAAAAAAACAGGCGTCAAAAATGTCATTTTTGACGCCTGTTTTTTGAGTTGTTGCAACTGTTGTTCTACTTTGTTGCGATCATACTAATTTCTACATTTACAAACTTCGGAAGGTTCGCAACCTCTACAGTTTCTCGGGCCGGGGCTGTTTCTTCATTAAAATATTTGGAGTAAACGGCATTGATGCGGCCAAAGTTATTCATGTCACTTATAAAGATTGAGCTCTTTACTACATTCTCAAAATCCATTTCGGCTGCAGTAAGAATGGCTTTAAGGTTGCGCATTACCTGTTCTGTTTCCTCTTCAATACTCTCCTGCTGTAGTTCACCGTTTACAGGGTTTATTGCAATTTGGCCCGAAATGTACAGCGTATTTCCGCTTAGTACGGCCTGGTTGTAAGCTCCAATGGGTGCGGGAGCATCCTGGGTTTTAATTATTTCTTTCATAAGTTAAAGGTACAAATTATAAACTTCTGTCCCTTTCCCTTCTCTTTTCGTACTTGATATCTCTCAACAGAGAAGATTTGATTCCGATGAAAAAGTTCCACTGCTTGTAGACCCCGAAAGGTGTCCAGCTAAAGGTCATTCTCCAGCTCTCCAGGTCCCTCGCAAATCTCAATTGCGTATGGGTGAAGCCTGTGTTCACGAAATCATAACCCGATGAAGCTCCTACCGTCCATTTTGGTGAAAGTTCGACATCTCCCGAAAACATGAGGGAATGAGAGGAAATATCACTTTGCCTGGCATTGTTACTGTAATTGAGGGTATATGCAAGGCGCAGATCCCAGGGAATATTGAAGTTGTACCAGCTGTTCTCACTTTCTTCTTCCTCTTCTTCTTCGGCCATATCGGCTTCATGTTCGTCGTAAAAAGAACCATCTATGTCCATATCCTTTCCAAAAAGGTCATCTGGACGCCCGCCATTTCTGAAAGTCTGATTTTCGAGTCGGTTCACGTTCTCTTTTCCTCCTGAAAAATCGCGGCTGGAGAAGGAATATCCGAAGCTCATATTAGCATTGGTAAGCCTAAAGAGACTTCCGCCGTTTTGAATATTCAGCTTATCAATACGCCGGTTCTCATTATTCAGCGCATAAACATCCAGGTTAGCCCCAAAGTTAATGTCCAGTTTGTTTTGTATCACCGGAAGACTTCCGCGTACGCTAATAGGAGAGAGTTTAAGTGAATCCCCGGCTAAATTATATGAAGTACTTATGTTCAGGTTGTTAAGTAATTTGATCTTTCTGGGTTCGGCATCGGCTGAATCTTTTACCTTCGCCTCGAAAGTGTTGCTTAAAGAGAAGCCAATAGAGCTGGAAAATAGTTTTCCGGGAGGGCCGTATAAAGAACCCTGAAACCTCGAATACTCTACCAATCGTTCTTCACGACCTTCAGACTCCGGAATAATATAGGAGTCGTAATAATGGTCAAAACCCGGATTGATATTGTAGCTTATCGAAGGGCGCATTACGTGCCGAATTGCCTGATATTTTCCCTTTCCGCTAAAATTCTTTGTTCCGTAGATGGTTGTACCTATACTGGTATTAAAGTTATAGGTGCGAAATGAATCAAAGCCCCGCACGGTGTCAATGATCTCTCTTCTGGCTTCTTCATCATATGACCTGTCATATGTTCTGAAAACCCATGATTCGGTATAATTTGTTCCGGCGCTAACACTTAAATAATTGAATAATTTAAAGTTTGTGGTAAGCGGAATGGAATGCTGGGCCCCTAAAATGGCATCTTCGAACATCTCTGGTTTGAAGAAAAGAGAATCGGTGGTTTGAAACCTGTTTTCTCCTCTAAAGTTATACTGAAAATTTATGTTCTCAATAATACCTTTTTTGGCACCTACCTTTGGCTCGAAAGGGTAGACCCGGGCCATGCTCGCCTGCACTGTTGGCAGGGTCATGTTTATCTTTTCTGTATTGGTGTTCTGACTGTGAGTGGCAGCAATACTCAGGTTTATTTGTGGCTGAATATTAAAGGTCTTTGAGTAGGAGACCGAAGAACTCAGGGTATTCGTTAGCCTGTTTCCCGTGTTCATTTGATTGGTAGAAGCCTGGTAGTAATCGCTACTTCCAAGGTTTACAGATGCCGAGAATCTGGAAGATGGATTTGCCTTTGAATCCTGTGAATGATTCCACCGAAGGTTGTAAATGGTTGATTCAGAAAAATCGGGGAATCCTCTCTCACTGTTTATCAGTTTTTCATATCTAAAGCTAAGGTTTCCTCTAAACCTGTATCGCACGGCATAAGAAGATTCCATTCTTAATCCGTAACTCCCGTTGGTATAGTAATCACCCAACACGGTTAGATCGACGTAATCGCTTATGGCAAAGTAATACCCACCGTTTTGCAGGTAAAATCCGCGGTTGTTATCGTCCCCAAAAGATGGAATTATAAATCCGGAAGTTTGCTCGTCGGTCATAGGGAAATACCCGAAAGGTAAACCCAGGGGAGTGGGTACATCGGCGATGTACATGTTCACAAGGCCCGAAACGATTTTTTTATCAGGAACTAACTTGATCCTTCTGGCATAGAAATAATAATCGGGATTTTCTTCATTTGGGGAGGTGGTAAATTTTACATTTTTCATGTAGTACACCGAGTCATTCTCCCGTTTTGTGATCTCTCCCAGCACTTTAAATTCCCCTTGTTCGGTTCGGGAATTAAAGACAAGTGCTTTTTCCGAATCAAAGTTGAACCTGATAGAATCTGGTCGCACTACGCTCTGTGCTTGGGTAAATACCGGTTTTTGCGTGTAAACTCCTGCGGTATCAATAATTCCGTAGGCATAGACCTCGTTGGTCTCATTGTCGAGTACAATCCTTCCGGCGGTTATATTGATGTCGCCATAAGTTATTTCGGCATTATTATATAGGTATATCCTGTTTTCCCTCGGGCTAAGGCGCATGTAATCTTCGGCAGTATAAGTCACTCTGTCTGCCAGGATTTCTTTTTTAGGTTTAATGCTGTCCTTAGAGGTAAGCGTGATGACGGGAATAGGAGCTTCAATGCTTAAAGAGTCCATCATAGGCTGCACAGGCTCACGTTCAGCGGGAATGCGGATACCTTCATTCGTCTTGATTTCCTGCGCTGCAGATTTCGTGGCTAAAGAAAGCGTAAAAATACAGCAGGAAAGTATGTAAAGTATCTTTGTTCGCAATGGTACTTATGCTATTTTTGTATGGTGTGGCTCGTTTTTTGAAGTCTCAAAATTACATATATTTTTTAAGGTACCTTTTGAGTTATCGAAAAATAATAACCACCCCAATGAACCGTTATTTCCATATGAAAACGAATTTCTTTATCATTTTAATATTTTTTAGTGTCATTAATCCTGTTTTAGCTGCTTCGGAAGAAGTTGTTCCTCCGCGGGAAAAATTTGTGGTGGTCATAGATGCAGGCCATGGTGGTCATGATCCCGGCAACTCCTGGAATGGCTTCAGAGAAAAAGGAATTGCTTTGAATATAGCCCTTAAAGTGGGTGCCGAACTTGAAAAAATTCCGGATATCAAAGTAATCTACACCCGAAAGTCGGATGTTTTTGTAACTCTTGCCGGAAGGGCACAGATAGCAAATAAAGCTGAAGCTGACCTTTTTATCTCTATACATATGAATGGTCACAAATCTCAGGCCCAGGGCACCGAGACTTTTGTGCTTGGGCTTCACCGTAACCAGGATAACCTGGAAGTGGCCATGAGAGAGAACCAGGTAATCTTCCTGGAAGAAGATTACGAAATGACCTATGATGGCTTCAATCCTAATTCACCCGAATCGTACATTGGCCTTACTTTAATGCAGGAAGAATATCTGGACCAAAGTATTCTCCTGGCCGATTTGGTACAAAAGAATTTCACCAACATTAATAAGAGAGTGAACAGAGGTGTGAAACAGGCAGGTTTTCTTGTGTTAAGAGAGACATATATGCCAAGCGTTCTTATTGAAGCAGGTTTCCTGAGTAATAAAAGTGAGGGAACTTATCTAAATAGCGCTTCGGGCCAGGCAGCTATTGCTGAATCTATTGTGCGTGCGGTAAAAGATTATAAGAGCTCTATGAATCTCGAAATGCTGGACCATCTGGAAGCTAATCCTCCCGTAGAACTCACCCAGGAACCCGAAAAAGCGCCCTCAGATGTTTATGATGGTATTACCTTTCGCGTACAACTGGCAGCTACCGGTAAAAAGCTGGATCCCAGCCCCAGAAACTTCAAAGGTTTGGTGGAAATATCGAGAAACAAAGAAGGGAAATTGTTTAAATACTACTATGGAGGCACGTCAAGTTATTCACAGGTACAGGACCTGCATGCGAAGGCAAAACGCACGGGATATCCAGATAGTTATATAGTTGCCTTTCGGGGAGATGAAAAGATCAGCGTTAATGAGGCGTTAAAAACAAAAATGAAATAGACCTTCTTTACTATATAAATTTTATATTTGTCTCTCATCAAATAGGACAATCTTTGTGAAATATACTAAAGAGGTAAAAACCGCTCTTTTGGCTATTGTAGCCATTCTTCTATTCATTTTTGGGTATAGTTTTTTAAAAGGCAAAAACTGGTTTGATTCCAGCAGGACTTTTTATGCTGTTTACAACGACGTGGAGGGACTTTCGCCCTCATCTCCTGTAACCATCAATGGGCTTAAAGTAGGAAATGTAACCAATATTGGTTTCCTGGATACTTCAGGTAAACTTGTAGTTACTTTTCTGGTAGATAATTCTTTTCCTTTTTCTGAAAACAGTGTAGCCGAAATTTATGGGGGAGGACTCATAGGAGGCAAGTCTCTGGCTATTATCCCAAAATACGAAGAAGGTGAAATGGCGCAATCTGGTGACACGTTGCAAAGTGCGATAGAAGAAGGTTTACTGGAATTGGTAAATGAAAGGCTCACACCGCTTCAGGAAAAGATTGAAAAGGTAATTGTGAGCACAGATTCTTTAGTGAATTCTTTTAATGAAGTCATGAATCCCACAACCCGGGAAAATCTCAAGAACAGTATTGCAAACCTTAATGCTACTATTGCTTCGCTTAATAATTCGGCCCAGAGTGTAGAAGGTATCTTAAATACCAACTCTCCCAAGTTAAATCGCACCTTCACGAATTTAGACCATATGTCTACAAACCTGAGTAATTTTTCTGATACTCTTGTGGCATTTGACTTTAATAAAGTAACAGATGATATTGAATCAGCCGTGAGCAATTTCGAAACTGTTACCCATAAATTGAATTCGGGTGAAGGTACTGCCGGGAAGTTAATTAATGATCCTGCGGTCTTTAATAATCTTGAAAGAGCGACCAACCAATTAGATGAATTGATACAAGACGTGAAATTGAATCCTAAACGTTACGTACATTTTTCTATCTTTGGTAAAAACCCCGGTCCTTATTCGCCGCCGGAAGACTCATTAAAATAACTAACCATGCAGATCCTTGCACAAGTCGCTTTTATCCTTGCTCTGGCAATTGGGATAGGTGTTTTTATTCGCAATATCCGGAGGATGATCCGGAATATCAAAGTAGGTCGGGAGATCGACAGAACAGATAAACCTTCCAAAAGATGGGGAAAAATGGCCAAAATTGCCCTGGGGCAATACAAAATGGTGCGCAGGCCGGTTTCTGGGATCGTTCACGTGATCGTGTATGTAGGTTTTATTATTATCAATATTGAAGTCCTTGAAATTATCATTGACGGGATCTTTGGAACCCACAGGATCTTTTCCTTTGCCGGTACGCCGTACAGGTTTCTTATAGGAGCTTTTGAAATTCTTGCCTTGCTGGTACTGGTAGGGGTGATTATTTTCTGGATAAGAAGAAATGTTCTGAATATCTACAGGTTCAAAGCAAGGGAGCTTACCGAATGGCCAAAGAATGACGCTAACTACATTCTCTATTTTGAGATGGTACTCATGTCGCTCTTTCTAATCATGAATGCGGCTGATTATCAATTGCAGTTAAACCTGGCGCCTCATTACGCTATGGCAAACGGGGAGATCGCAGGAGCATTTCCCGTTAGTAGCTTTTTACTGCCACTCCTTGATGGTTTTAGTGATTCCACCCTTGTTTTGATCGAGAGAACAGCCTGGTGGTTGCACATACTTGGTATTCTTTTCTTCCTTAATTACTTATACTACTCTAAGCACCTTCATATTTTATTGGCCTTTCCAAACGTCTACTATTCTAAAATTAAGCCTAAAGCTGAATTTGATAATATAGATGCGGTTACTAAAGAAGTGCAGCTTATGATGGATCCTGATGCAGATCCTTTTGCGACTCCAGCCGAACCGGAAGGAGAAGAAGCAGGAGAACCCGAAAAATTTGGAGCATCAGATGTTTTTGACCTTAACAGGGTACAATTGCTGAACGCTTATACCTGTACCGAATGCGGCCGATGTACAGATCAATGTCCCGCTAATAATACTGGGAAATTGCTTTCTCCAAGAAAGATTATGATGGATACCCGCGATCGTTTGGAAGCAGTAGGGGAGAACATCAATAAGAATGGAAAATTTGTAGATGACGGTAAACAGCTTCTTGACGACCATATTCAAAGGGAAGAGATTTGGGCCTGTACTACGTGCCAAATGTGTATAGAAGCCTGTCCGGTAGGGATTGATCCACTTTCTATCATTGTTGAAATGAGAAGGTATCTTATGATGGAACAGAGTGCCGGACCTGCAGATTTAAATAATGCCCTTGGAAATATTGAAAATAACGGAGCGCCCTGGCCTTACAACCAAATGGACCGTTTAAACTGGGCAACAGAAAATTAAGTAATAAAATGGCCTTTTTGAGGCTGTAACAAAAAATATAATGGCAGAAAATATCAAAGTGCCAACCATGGCAGAGTATATGGCCGAAGGAAAACAACCCGAAGTCCTTTTTTGGGTAGGTTGCTCCGGAAGCTTTGACGACCGGGCTAAGAAAATCACCAAAGCTTTTGTAAGACTTCTGAACAGGGCAAATGTAGATTTTGCTGTTTTAGGAACTGAAGAAAGTTGTACTGGAGACCCTGCGAAACGTGCCGGAAATGAATTCCTTTACCAAATGCAGGCTGCCGGAAATATTGAAGTTTTGAACGGGTATGAGATTAAGAAGATCGTAACCACCTGTCCGCACTGCTTCAATATTATCAAAAACGAATATCCCGGCCTTGGCGGTAATTATGAAGTAATGCACCATACCACCTTTTTAAAGTCTTTGCTTGAAGAAGGCAGATTGACGGTTGAAGGCGGAAAATTTAAAGGTAAAAGAATCACTTTTCACGACCCGTGTTACCTGGGGCGTGGAAATGACATCTACGAAGCCCCGAGAGACTTGTTGAGAAAGCTTGAGGTTGAGCTGGTAGAGATGAAAAGATGTAAAAAAGACGCCATGTGCTGTGGTGCCGGCGGTGCACAAATGTTCAAGGAGCCCGAACCCGGTAAGGAAGATGTGAATGTTGCCCGTACCGAGCAGGCCATAGATGTAAAACCCGAAGTTATTGCTGCAGGATGTCCTTTCTGTAACACAATGATGACCGATGGGGTTAAGGCTAAGAATAGGGAGGATAATATCGCCGTTATGGACATTGCTGAAATGATTGCCTCTGCCGAAGACCTGTAGGGCAACGAAGTCTCAAAAATAAGGTGTTAAAAATGTCATTTTTAGCACCTTATTTTTTTATATATCTTTTTCCAGTCGCAACTGTATTTCCTCCGGATGCATGTTCTTCACTAAAACGAGAATGTCATCTTCCGTTAATCCTTCTTCAATATAATCACCCTGTTTGCCCTGTAAATAAGCGTATTTTTCAAGATTAGTCCGGTATTTAGGGGCAGGAAGTTGCTTGTCCTTGTCGCCGTAGCCTTTTAGATAAGCAATCACCGCCTCGTCGTCAGGTACTTTGACATCTCTTTGAAGATTGTATTGGTGCAAAATAGAAACAGCCTCGGTGAGCCCTCTAAAAAGCATTTCGTCGTATGTTTTTCCTCCCGATGCATAAATCGGCTGCGTATAATAGATTTCTATAGGTGCAGTAATGGTAAAGACATAAGATTCAACACAGTTGGTAAGTTCATCCCAAATGGCACCAACTTCCACATGTATTTGCTTTTCTTCTCGAAACCAGGCTGCCAGGTCGTGGAGCTGATAAGCTTCCGAAGAAAATCCCAGGTTTCTGGCTATTGTAAAAAGTTCCTTTTCCCTTTTTTTCATCTTGCAAAATTAGGTGAGTACACGTGGAGAAATTATGATTAAAATCAGCTCACAACCTTAGTGTTAGTTCGTTGTGAAATGATTTCTTTAAATACCTGGGAATAGGAGAATTTTAACCTTCTCAAATTGGATTCCCGACTCCAAATCTCTTATTTTTGTTTCTCTAAAAATTTCCAAATAATGTTTGTCCCATTTGATACCCTACCTGAAAGTTCCCGAGTTTGGATCTATCAGGCAAATCGCTCTTTTACAGAGGAAGAGCAAGCTGAAATTAAAGAAAAGCTTCAACAGTTTATAGAGCAGTGGACCGCCCACGGTGCCAACTTGCAAGCTTCTTTTGAAATGCGCTACAGGCGATTCATCATCCTGGGGCTCGATCAAAAAATGAATGCAGCTACCGGATGTTCCATAGATGATTCTGTACGGTTCATTCAGCAGCTGGAGAAAGACTACAATGTAGACCTTCTCGATAAGATGAATGTCTCTTATAAGCAGGGAGAGTTCGTGGCTTATAAAACCCTGACCGATTTCAGAAAAATGGCAAAAGACAAAGCTGTTTCTCCAAAAACGATCGTTTTTAATAACCTGGTAAATAACAAAGCCGAATATCTTTCAGATTGGGAAGTGCCTGCATCTGAGAGCTGGCACAAGCGCTTTCTTAATTAATGAGTTTTTGCAAGCCCAAACTTTCAGGCCTGTTTTTGGCCTTTATCCTTATTACCCAAATTTCCTATTCCCAAAGCCGGCCTTTAATTGCTGAAGATGTAGAGCAGCAGCGGCAATGGGTAGATAGCATTTATGATGCTATGTCGCTACAGGAAAAAGTGGGGCAGCTTTTCATGATCGATGTTTTTTCTTCAGACCCTGCATCAAAAATTGAAAAGGCAAAAGAACTGGTGGCCCAGCAGCATGTGGGTGGGGTCATCTTTTCAAAAGGAGGTCCAAAAAGGCAGGTAAAGGTTCAAAATGAACTTCAGGAGCTTTCCAAAATTCCGCTGCTTATAGGTATGGACGCCGAGTGGGGTCTGGCAATGCGTCTTGATTCTACCTATGCCTTTCCGTGGAATATGACTTTGGGTGCAATAAGAGATGAAAGTTTAATTACCGAAGTGGGTGCGAGTATTGCAAAACATTCTAAAAAACTGGGCGTTCATATGAATTTTGCCCCGGTAGTGGATATTAATACCAACCCCAAAAATCCTATTATTGGCAACAGGTCTTTTGGTGAGAATAAAAATAATGTTGCCAGTAAATCCATCGCTTTCATAAAAGGTATGCAAAGGGAAGGAGTGCTTGGTAGCGCCAAACATTTCCCCGGGCATGGAGATACAGAACGGGACTCCCATAAAACTTTACCCACCGTCGATTTTTCCCGCGACAGGATATTCAGGGAGGAACTGTTTCCTTATAGAAAGTTGATTTCTGAAGGACTTGGAAGTATCATGGTAGCTCATCTTAATGTTCCCAGCCTCGAGGAACGCTCTCAATTTCCTTCCAGTTTATCGCACAAAATAGTCACAGGAGTTCTAAAGGAAGAACTGGATTTTAACGGACTCATTATTACTGATGCGCTCAATATGAAAGGAGTGGCCGATTTTGATGAACCCGGTGAGATAGAACTGGCGGCTTTTTTAGCAGGAAACGATATTTTACTTTTTTCTGAAGATGTACCCAAAGCTTCAGAAATGATCATAGAAGCTTTTAATAAAGGATTAATTACCGAAGAGCGCCTGAAGCATTCGGTAAGGAAGATCCTTTTTGCCAAATACAAAGTTGGCCTTGATCACTATGAACCTGTAGATCCCACTTATATAGTTGAAGAGCTTAACAGTATTCGGAACGAGGTGCTTGCGCATAAGCTTTACGAAAATGCAATGACGGTTATCAAAAATGACCGGTCTCTCATCCCGCTACAAGATCTCGAAACCAGCAAAATTGCCTATGTTCATTTTGGAGAAGACCCCGGAAATGCCTTTTTTGAGCAGTTAAATCGTTACGCACAAGTAGATTCAGTTTCCGCAGAAAATCTGAACGAACTGCTAGACAAGCTGGAGTCGTATAATCAGGTGATTATTGGATATCATCAGTCTTCGGCTTCACCCTGGAGCGGATTTAAAATGAACGAGAAGCAGCAAACCTGGTTGTATGAAGTTGCGAGAAAGAACCGGGTGATCCTCAATGTTTTTACAAGTCCGTATGCTCTGCTTGATTTGCAAACCACGGGTAATTTTGAAGCCATACAGGTGGCTTATCAAAATACGGAACTCGCTCAACAAAAAGCAGCACAGGTGATCTTTGGAGCTATAGATGCTAAAGGGAAACTGCCGGTGAGTGCCGGAAACAATTTCCCTGTTGGCACCGGCTATAGAACAGGTACTCTTAATCGTCTTTCTTACGGCCTGCCCGAGCAGGTAGGAATGAATTCATATAAACTAAGAAAGATTGATGAACTTATAGAAAAGGCCATAGATGAAAAAATGACCCCCGGCTTACAGGTGCTTGTGGCGAGAAAGGGAAAAGTCATCTATGAAAGAAATGCAGGATACCACACATACGATAAGGAAATCCCGGTAAAAGCTTCAGACGTTTACGATCTTGCTTCCCTTACCAAGATACTTGCTACGCTTCCGCTTCTCATGGAACTTGTAGACAAGGACGAAATTGATCTCAATACAACTCTGGGGGAAATGTTGCCATACTTCCGCGGAAGCAATAAACAAGACATCACCATTCTCGACATGTTATCGCATTTTGCCAGGCTCAAGAGCTGGATTCCTTTTCATCGAATGACCATAGATGAAAAGACGAAACGACCCGATGTAAAATTTATTCGCACTGAGCAGGATAGGGGCTTCGGCATACAAATAGCCGAAAACATGTACGTGAGGAATGACATTAGAGATTCGGTTCTTAAAACTATCAAAGATAGCCCGCTCGAGAGACGAAAGGCTTATAAATACAGTGATCTTCCTTTTTATTTGCTGAAGTTTTATATGGAAGATATCTATGGTACCTCATTGGAATATCTTACTCAAGATCATTTTTACAGGTCTCTGGGAGCTCATAACACTACCTATTTACCCCTTCAAAAACTTCCAAAAGAACAAATTGTACCCACCGAAAATGACGGTTCGTGGAGAAATCAGCTCTTGCAGGGATACGTTCATGATGAAGGCGCTGCACTTTTGGGCGGAATTGGAGGACAGGCAGGACTGTATTCCAATGCTAATGATGTTGCCAAGATCATGCAGATGTACCTTAACGGTGGCCAGTATGGAGGGATAAATTACTTTGACCAAAAAACTGTAGATAAGTTCAATACGTGTTATTACTGTGACGACGATGTGCGAAGAGGAGTTGGTTTTGACAAACCCCAGTTAGGCGATTATGGCCCTACTTGTGGCTGTGTTTCAATGACCAGCTTTGGGCATAGCGGATTTACAGGAACTTTTACATGGGCAGACCCCGATGAAGAAATAGTTTACGTATTTTTAGCAAATCGAATTCATCCCTCTGTCCAGAACAATAAGTTGACAAGGGAGAGTATAAGGTCAAATATCCAGGAACTTATTTACGAAGCCATAGATCGTTAATACATGAAAATAGCCATTGTTTGTTACCCCACTTTTGGGGGAAGTGGTGTGGTAGCTACCGAATTGGGGATGGCGCTCTCCCGCAGAGGGCACGAGATCCATTTTATTACTTATAAGCAGCCGGTAAGGCTTGAACAGCTTTCTCATAATATACATTTTCATGAAGTTAATGTACCCGAATATCCTCTGTTTCACTATCAGCCTTACGAGCTTGCCTTAAGCAGCAAGTTGGTAGATATGGTGAAATTGCATAAAATTGAGGTGCTGCACGTACATTATGCCATACCTCATGCCTATGCAGGTTACATGGCAAAAAAGATGCTCGAGGAAGAAGGGATCTACCTGCCAATGGTCACCACCCTTCATGGAACCGATATTACGCTGGTGGGCAACCACCCTTTCTATAAACCGGCAGTTACGTTTAGTATTAATAGCAGCGATGTTGTTACTTCGGTATCTCAAAGCCTTAAGGCAGATACCCTGCGTCTTTTTAACGTAAAGCGCGAGATAGATGTAGTGCCAAATTTTATAGATACCACAAAATACACCCAGTCTATTAGTAACTGCCAGAGAAGTATGTTGGCTCAAAGTGATGAGAGGATCATTACCCACGTAAGTAACCTTAGAAAGGTAAAGCGGGTAAGGGATGTGATTATGATCTTTTATGAAATTCAGAAAAACCTTAAATCGAAGCTTATCATGGTAGGGCAGGGGCCAGAAAGAGAAATGGCTGAAGAACTGGTGCAGGATTTAGCACTGGAAGATAAGGTGTTATTCCTGGGAGAATCTCATGAGATTGACCAGGTATTGAGCTATTCCGATCTTTTTCTTTTGCCTTCAGAAAAAGAAAGCTTTGGGCTTGCCGCCCTTGAGGCTATGGTGAATGGGGTGCCGGTGATCTCCACCAATACCGGAGGTCTGCCCGAAGTTAACAAGCAGGGTTTTTCGGGGTATTTAAGTGATGTGGGAGAGATCTCAGAGATGGCAGCCAATGCTATTCACATACTTCAAGATGATGCCACCCTTAAAATGTTCAAGGAAAATGCACGTAAACAGGCATTTATTTTCGATGTGTATTCGGTTGTTCCTCTCTATGAAAACCTTTATCAAAAAGCTTTAGATATTACTCAAAAAGAAAAGGCTCCCAAAAATTAATTTTGGGAGCCTTTTGTAAATCCGAAAGGATTATTAGAACTGATATCTGATACCCAAAGCTATATCAAACCCAAGGTCATCACCATAATAATTGACTAAACCAACTTCTGGTCTAAAGTCAAGAGATAACAGGAGTGGAAAGTCAAAATCGTATTCAACTCCAATGTTTCCTGCTGCAGTAACAAAAAGACCGTCATCATCATCATGATCGTGGTCATTAACATCAACAGAACCAACACCTGCTCCAACACCGGCATACCAGTTAAATCCTCCTTCGATATTCCAAAGCCATTGATATATTCCCGTAAGGCGAAAAGCATCGTATTCTCCACGGCTGCTCCAACCAAGATCCAGTTCAAGTCGGTTGTTTTCTGACAATCCGTGCTGGTACGAAATTTCAGTTCCAACTCCATTGTTGTCTCCTAAACGTAAACCCAAAGCATGATCTGCAATATTTTGTGCTTGTGAAGAAAGGCTAAAACCAAAAATACATAAGGTTAGTAAAACGATTTTTTTCATATCTTTTCATTTAATTTGTTCCTACAAAATTAGACTATCTGATATATCGATTACCCCTCACTTCCGCTAATTAAATGTTAATGTTAATAAAGGCCTGTTAATCAGTCTGCCATAACCTGTTACTGCTCCCCTATGAATCAAAAACTACAAAAACTTGACCAAGACCTGCAAGGTGAACTCTTCTATGATGCCCTGTGGCGAAGAATTTTTGCAACAGATGCTTCTGTTTATCGCACCATTCCTCTCGCTGTAGCCTATCCAAAAAATCTGGAAGACATAAAGCAGCTTATTTCTTTTGCGAATGAAAACAATACGTCGCTCATTCCGCGTACAGCCGGTACTTCCCTTGCCGGGCAGTGTGTAGGGGAAGGTATTGTAGTTGATGTCTCGAAATATTTCACTTCCATTCTTGAACTTGATACAGATAAGAAAACTGTTAAAGTTCAGCCGGGAGTCATTCGAGATGACCTTAACAGGTACCTGCAGGCTCACAAGCTGTTTTTCGGCCCAAATACTTCTACTTCAAACCGTTGTATGATAGGTGGAATGGTTGGTAATAATTCCAGCGGAACCACTTCGATCAAATATGGAACCACTCGCGAAAAGGTTGTGGAAATGAAAGTGCTGCTCAGCGATGGCTCAGAAGCTTTTTTTTCTGAAATTTCTTCGGAAGAATTCCGCAATAAAATGGAGTTGGATTCCATGGAAGGCGAAATCTACCGGAAACTTTATGAAGAGCTTAAGCCTGAAGCTGTGCGTGAACAAATTATAGCAGGCTTTCCAAAACCAGAGATCCATCGCCGTAACACTGGTTATGCAGTAGATGAGCTTCTGACAGCTGAAGTTTTGGGAGGAAGTGAAGATAAGATCAATATTTGTAAGCTATTGAGCGGCAGTGAAGGTACTTTGGCTTTTACTACTGAAATTACTCTGCAGCTCGATGCACTGCCACCGGTAAATGCTGTAATGATCGCTGCACATTTTGAGTCATTGGAAAAGTGCCTGCAGGCGGTTGTTCCGGCAATGCAGCATTCGCTGTTCACCTGTGAGATGATGGATAAGGTGATCCTGGACTGTACCAAAAACAGTCTTAAATATCGGGAAAATCGTTTTTTTATAGAAGGTGACCCTGCAGCTATCCTCATGCTCGAAATAAGATCATCTTCAGAAGAAGAATTAACAAACCGTACTGCCGAACTCCTAAAAACCCTCACAGATTCCGGACTTGCCTATGCACTTCCGGTACTTCGGAATGAAACCATAGATCTTGCGCTGGAATTGAGGAAAGCAGGACTGGGGCTTCTCGGAAATATTGTAGGCGACCGTAAAGCCGTGGCTTGTATAGAAGATACAGCTGTGGCGGTAGAAGATCTCGCTGCATATATTTCAGAATTTTCCCAATTAATGCTCAACTACGGGCAGGATGCGGTGTACTATGCTCATGCCGGCGCAGGGGAACTGCACTTAAGACCTATCCTTAACCTTAAAAAGGAAGATGATGTGGTGCTCTTTAGAAAAATTACTGAAGAAGTGGCTGCCCTTGTTAAAAAATACGGGGGTTCTATGAGTGGGGAACACGGTGATGGCAGGGTACGGGCCGAGTTTATACAGCTCATGATAGGAGAAGAGAATTACAACCTCTTAAAAAGGGTAAAAAATATCTTCGATCCAAATAACATATTTAATCCGGGGAAAATTATTGACGCTCCTCCAATGGACGAGAGCCTAAGGTACGTGCCGGGTAGAAAAGAGCCCGAAATCGAAACAATTATGGATTTCTCCGATTCTCTCGGAATTCTAAGAGGGGCCGAAAATTGTAACGGGAGTGGCGACTGCCGCAAACCTGCCGAAGCAGGAGGCGTAATGTGCCCCAGTTACCGTGCCACCCGCAATGAAAAAGATACCACCAGGGCCCGTGCCAATGCTTTGAGGGAATTTTTGACAAATTCTGATAAACAAAATAAGTTTGATCATGAAGAGTTAAAGGAAGTTCTTGACCTGTGCATTAGCTGTAAAGGCTGTAAAAGTGAATGTCCTTCTAATGTTGATATGGCCGCTTATAAGGCAGAGTTTCAGTATCAATACAACAGTACCAACGGCAGTTCGCTCCGTTCAAAAGCTTTTGCATTCAACGCTGCCCTCAACAAAAAGACCTGGCGATTTTCCCCTTTTTCGAACCTTATGTTTTCAAATGCGCTTACAGGGGGTCTTATAAAGAAATCAATGGGTATTGCGCCACACCGACGTTTGCCTGCTCTTTCCCAGCAAACCCTTTCTTCTTATTATAAAAAGAATGAGAGAAAGCTTACCACGCCTATTAAAACCGTTTATCTCTTTAACGATGAATTTACCAATTATCTTGATTCTGAAGTTGGTGTGGCTGCAATAAAGCTGCTTGAAGGGCTCAACTATGAGGTGAAAATTGTAAAACATCCTGAAAGTGGACGTGGATTTATTTCAAAAGGCTTTTTAAAGGAAGCTAAAGAAGTAGCCAATAAAAACGTTTCAATTTTCAAGGATATTATTTCTGAAGAGCGTCCGTTGCTCGGGCTGGAACCTTCAGCAATATTGAGCTTTAGGGATGAATATTTGAGGCTGGCCGATGATAAGGAGGCTGCCATGAAAGTATCCAAAAATGCCTTTTTACTCGAAGAGTTTTTTAAGAAAGAAGTTATCGCTGGAAATATTACTGCCGATTCCTTTTCTTCGGAAAAGAAACGGATCAAGTTACATGGGCATTGCCACCAGAAAGCTTTGGCGGGTGTAGAGAATACTTTTGTGATGCTCAACCTTCCGAAGAATTTTGAAGTAACCGTGATCCCTTCAGGTTGTTGTGGTATGGCAGGTTCTTTTGGTTATGAAAAAGAGCATTATGAGGTAAGTATGCAGATTGGTGAACAAACGCTGTTCCCTGCAGTGCGAAAAGCTTCCGCAGAGACAGTTATTGCTGCTCCGGGAACCAGCTGCCGACATCAAATCTACGACGGAACCGGCAAAAAAGCCCTTCATCCTGTAGTGATTATGGCCGCGGCTCTTAAATAACATTTTTAAATCTTGGCTTAAAAAATTACATTTGCTCAAAATCACCTTCAATGGCCGGAAATTCCTTTGGAAATCTATTTAAACTTGTCACTTTTGGGGAATCACATGGCCAGGCTATCGGCGGAGTGATTGACGGTTGTCCCGCCGGTCTCCCTATTGACACCGAACAGGTACAGCAGGAGTTGGCCAGGCGTAGACCCGGGCAATCTTCTATCGTAACCCAGCGCAAAGAACCCGATACGGTAAAATTCCTCTCGGGGATTTTTGAGGGGAATACAACGGGTACGCCTATTGGCTTTATCATCGAAAATGCCAACCAGAAGTCAAATGACTATTCGCATATTAAAGATGTGTATCGTCCTTCTCATGCCGATTATACTTACGATCAAAAATACGGCAACAGGGATTACAGGGGTGGTGGAAGATCATCGGCCCGCGAGACTGCCTGTAGGGTAGCGGCCGGAGCGATTGCAAAACAATTGATGAAAGACGTTACCTTCACCGCTTATACTTCTGCGGTAGGAGATATTAAGCTTCAGAAGAAATTTGAGGAGCTGGATCTTTCCGAAATAGAAAAGAATCCGGTGCGATGTCCCGATCCTGCAACTGCCGAAGAAATGGAAACTTTCATTAAGCAAATTCGGTCGCAGGGAGACACTGTGGGTGGAGTAGTGGAATGCGTGATTTCTAATGTTCCCGTTGGGCTTGGAGAACCTGTCTTTGATAAACTTCATGCCGCTTTGGGTGGAGCTATGCTTTCCATAAATGCCGTTAAAGGATTTGAATATGGAAGCGGCTTTGCAGGTGCGTCTATGAAAGGCAGTGAGCACAACGATCATTTTCGAACCGATGGCTCTACGATTACCAACTATAGCGGAGGAATCCAGGGAGGTATTTCTAACGGTATGGATATAACTTTTCGGGTTGCCTTTAAACCCGTAGCTACCCTTATGCAAAAGCAAAAGACCATAAATGCTGAAGGGCAGGAGGTAGAAATGCAGGGCAAGGGCAGGCATGACCCATGTGTGGTGCCGCGGGCAATTCCTATTGTAGAGGCAATGGCGGCTCTGGTTCTCGCCGATTTTTATTTGTTGAACAAAACGTCAAAAATATAATTTCAGAGATACTTTAGTATGAAAAAATTAGCGCTGCACTGGCAGATCTTACTGGGAATGGCCGCCGGGGTGATTTTCGCCCTTCTAATGACCAATTTTTCCTGGGGAGCCGAATTTATTAGTGACTGGATCAAACCTTTCGGAAATATTTTCATCAATGCCTTAAAATTAATTGCAGTGCCTCTTATTTTGGCGTCCCTTATTAAAGGGATCTCCGATTTAAAAGATATCTCGAAGTTGTCGAAAATGGGAACCCGTACTATTCTCATTTATGTAGCAACTACGGTGATTGCAGTAACAATAGGTCTGGTGATGGTCAACGTCATTCAGCCCGGTGCAGCAATTGCCGAAAGTACCCGAAATGACCTCATTACGAGTTATGAAGGTGATGCCAATGTGCGCATTGCCGATGCCCAAAGACAAAAGGATGCGGGGCCTTTACAGGCACTTGAAGATCTTGTTCCCGGGAATATATTTGCTGCAGCCAGTGACAACGGGAATATGTTACAGGTTATCTTTTTTGCGATCTTCTTTGGAATTGGTCTCATCTTAATACCCGAAGAAACAGCGAAGCCCGTAAAAGCCTTTTTTGACGGGTTTAATGAAGTAATTCTCAAATTAATTGACCTTATCATGCTGGCTGCGCCGTATGGAGTTTTTGCTCTTCTGGCTGCTCTGGTGGTAGAGTCACCCAGTTCCGATCTTTTTGCAGCGCTGGCCATGTATGCCATTACAGTGCTGGTAGGGCTTGCTTTAATGATTGGGGTTTATATGATGTTGGTCTGGATCTTTACCGGGCGTACCCCGTCTTTCTTTGAAAACGGGATTGCCCCGGCACAGCTTTTAGCTTTTTCTACAAGTTCAAGTGCGGCGACCCTCCCTGTAACTATGGAGAGGACCGAAGAACACCTGGGCGTGCACGAAGAGGTGACAAGTTTTGTGCTACCAATTGGAGCTACAATAAACATGGATGGAACCAGTTTATACCAGGCCGTGGCGGCAGTTTTTATTGCCCAGGCTTTTGGTATGGATCTTTCTATTGGTGCGCAACTGGGAATTATTGCCACTGCCACCCTGGCGTCCATTGGTTCGGCGGCAGTACCGGGTGCGGGAATGGTGATGCTGGTTATTGTACTTGCCCAGGCCGGGATCCCCGAAGCGGGTCTTGCTCTCATTTTTGCTGTAGACAGGCCTTTAGATATGTGCCGTACTATGGTGAATGTTACAGGAGATGCTGCTGTTTCTATGATGGTAGCAAAATCTGTAGATAAACTGGGAGAACCGCATGAAAGAAAGTGGGATGATAACCTTCCAAAAAAGGAAAAGATCTCCAAAGAAAAATAGGGATTTTTTATCCTGTAGTTCGTCATTTTTTCACACATAAAGCTTGCGAGGCTTACAGGAATTTCTTGTATTTGCGCGGGATTAATTTTTAACCTGAATTTGTTCAGTAATGACCGATAAAACCCGCAGCTACTACAAAACGCTTCTGCAAATTGACCAGAATCTCGACCGCCTTGTTCGGGAGATAGACGTACTCAATTATTTGAATCCGCTGAATATTGAGCAGGAAAAAAAGCGCTTTTTTGGTTCCAAATTTTCAGAAGATCCGGTTTTCAAATACAGGAAACTCAAGTTTGATCCCTATACGCTACAACGGCAATTATTCAGCCAAAGGCTGGAAGACATTCCCGATGAAGATATTTACAAACTTTACTACGATGCCGTTTATGAATATTCTGGTTTGGTGCAGTGTGTTGCTACCGTGGGTAAAGAAAAAAAGTTCTTTTACAATTCGCTGCGGGTATTTGGAACCCCCACAGAGAAGGATGTCAAAAATGCGAAATTCATCCTTCATTTTCACAAAGAGGAAGACGCCGAAGAAATGGTGCCCCGTTATAATGCCGATCAGGCACAGGCTTATTTTCAGGCTTTTGGGGAAAGATATCCTTTTAAATTCCGGATAAGACAGAGTAATAGCATCACGGGAGCAGCCATGGCATTAAATTCGGGTGAACTTGTGGTCAAGAAGAACAGGAAATTCAGTGACAATGACCTGAAAGTTCTTTCAAATCACGAGATCTCTGTAAACATGCTCACTACCTTTAACGGATTAGACCAAACCCTGAGGATCTTTTCACACGGCTTCGCCAATAATCATCCTACCCAGGCCGGACTCGGAATTTTTAGCGAATATATGAGCGACAGCCTAAGTCTAAAAAGGGTAAAGGAACTGGCTTACCGGGTACTTGCTGCCGATAGCCTCATAAAAGGCTACAGCTTTAGTGATACCTTTGATCTCTTGTACAGCCAGTACAAGCTTGACCGCGAAACTTCCTGGTTGATTTCCCTAAGAGCACACCGCGGTGGCGGATTTACCAAAGATTATCAATACCTGCCCGGCCTTAAAAAGGTCTATGACTATTATGCTTCTGAAAAGGACATGGGGCTACTGCTTACCGGTAAGGTGGCTCTTGAAGATGCCGAACTCATCGAAAAGCTTCAGCAAAAAGAACTGGCTAAAAAGAACACCCACTTTCCTCATTCTTTTCAGGAGAACAGGAACACCAATGACAAGCTCAAATTCCTACTAAGCAACCTTAAATAAGTGATCACTGGTCAGTACTCGGTGATCAGTTGACTTGCCTGAATATGGTTACATTTTTCAGGCTAATGATCATTTCCGGATTTTGTACTGCAATAAATTATAGTACTCAACGCTTCGGCCCAAGTCCATTATTCAGCTTTGAACGTGGAACTTTACCTTGAATCTTTAAAGTCTATTTCAGGAATAAAGCCTGTAGCTCTGGGGTGGGCACCATACAAGTGTCCTTCTTTCCAAACCAGCTGTACCTGTTATTGGCAACAAAGCTATATACGCCATCTCTAAGACCTTCGGGTAGAGACTTAAAATACTTTAGCCAGGAATATCCTTTTAAATGTCGGGCGATCTCGATTGCGGCGGTCGATTTGTGATAATATGCCACACCGGGTTCGATAAGGATCACCGAATCCAGGTTTTCTGTATCTATTCCTTTTTCATTAATGATTTGACGGCCCACATCACTTTGGAGGGGTGCAAATCGAAATACGTGATTTACATCATTCTTAATGATCGTTTGTACCGTTTTGTTGCAAAGATTACAAACACCATCAAAAAGGATGATCTTCTTGTTTTCAGGGAAATTTACCATAATTTTTCTTTTTCTATTTTTTTCGTTGCACAAGCTCCAACTGGTCTACAGAAACCGAAGTAGTGAAAATGCCATAGTTCACTTTAGCATTTCCTTTTTCAATACTGTCAATGCTTCCAACGGCTTTTCCGTCTTGCATACGCACTCTGTCACCTACTTTTAAAACCGGTTTTGGCTTTGCAATTTCTTCTTTAATATCTTTTTCCTGCTTTTCTTTTTTCTTTTTTCTAATTTCTTCGACCTTCTTTTCAGCTTCCTGCATCACCTTCTTTTCTTTCGCTTTTTCCACCTTTTTTTCTTTAGGTGAAACTTTTTTTCGCTTGGAATTTTCCACTTCTATGATCTTCAGAAATTCAGCAATAAGCTCTTTTTTCTTTTTATTCTGAAAATACTTTTCGCCCAGTTCATTGATCTTGTTACCTAAATAAATTAAACGCTGATTGCTGTCGTACAACTCCTGAAAATTCTCCAGTTTCTGTTGAATTCGGGCGTTAGTTTCTTCCAGCTTTTTCTTTTCAGATTCTGTTTTTTGTTCTTTGGTCTTTAAGGCTGTAGTTGTCTTCGAAAGTTTTGATCGTTCCTTCTGAAGGTCGGCAATACTTTTATCAAACCTAATTTTTCCCCGTTCTACCTTCTTTTTTGACCGGTTGATAAGGCTGTAGGGAATTCCGTTCTTCTGGGCTACCTCAAAGGTGAAGGAGCTTCCAGCTTCCCCCATGTGCAGCTTGTAAAGCGGTTCTAGTGTTCTCGCATCAAACAGCATGTTTGCATTAATAACATGCGGCAGCTCATTGGCCAGCATCTTTAAGTTGGCATAGTGGGTAGTGAGAATTCCAAAAGCTTCTTTCTCATAGAAAACCTCCAGGAAAGTTTCAGCCAAAGCCCCTCCCAGTTCCGGGTCACTTCCTGTACCAAATTCATCTATCAGGAAAAGCGTCTTATCATCTACTTTCTTCAGAAAGTAATTCATGTTCTTTAAGCGGTAGCTATAGGTGCTCAGGTGGTTTTCAATACTTTGATTGTCACCAATATCTGTCAGTATTCTGTCGAAAAAGCACATCCTGCTGTATTCGTGTACCGGAATAAGCAAACCACTTTGCACCATGAGCTGTAAAAGCCCCATGGTTTTGAGCGTGATACTTTTTCCACCGGCATTGGGACCGGAAATTACGATGATGCGTTTATCACTGCTTAACTCAATGGTCTGAGGATAGGTCTTTTTATTCTGCTTCCTGTTGGTGAGCAAAAGCAGCGGGTGATAAGCATCTATCAATTCTATTTCACGATCCCGGGAGATCTTGGGCATTACGGCATTCATATCCATCCCGTATTTCGCCTTGGCAGCAATGACATCTATATTGCTGAGAAATTCCTGGTAGTCTATCAGTAAACTGCGATAAGGTCTTACAAAGCCTGTCAGCTCCTTCAGGATCTTCTTTATTTCTTCCTTTTCTTCATACTCCAGGTTGTTCAGCTCTCGGGTGTAGTTATAGGTAGTTTCGGGCTGGATGTATACAATACTACCGGTTTTAGAATTCCCTAAAATTCCGCCTTTAACCTTTCGCCTGTGCATGGCAGAAACTGCAAGCACTCTTATATTATCTACTACGGTCTCGCGTATGTCATCAAGATAACCCAGGTTGTTGTAGTGGGTAAGAGCACTCCCAAAGCTGGAGTTAATTTGCCCTTTTACATGCCCAATCTTTCTGCGTGTTTCCTGAAGCAGGGGAGAAGCGTCATCTTTTACCTCTCCAAAACGATCAATCACCTGATTGATTCTTTCAATGATGAGCGGAGTATACTCTACTTCTGAAGCAGTCTCATGAAGACAGGGGTACAGCTGCTCAAATTTCTTAAAAAACCGAATGAGAGTATTTGAGGTTTCTGAAATTGATCCTATCTTCCTGAAACTCGATGCTTCCAGGCGGGTCTCTTCAATGCCCAGGAATTTTATTTCCTGGTCTATAGCATCAAAGCCATGATTGGGAATACGACTTTCCTGCTGGTACGAAGACACATATTCATTTGTTTTTCGAAGTGCAAAAATGGTTTCTTTGTAACTTGAAAAAGGAGCTATTTCGAGAGCTTTATTCTTACCGGGACCTGTGACCGTATACCTACTAACCTGCTGGCAAATTGTTGGAAATTCAAGGTCCTGAAGAGTCTTGGCTGTAATTTTAATCATAGAAAATTTCCCTATTTTTGGGAAGCTGCAATTTAACCAATAATATGACCTTTGACATCACACCAGATTGGAAAAAAAAGTTAAATCACGAGCTTGAAAAACCTTATTTTAAGGAACTGCTTGAATTTGTATCTGCCGAATATGAGGCGAATGACTGTTTTCCTCATCCCGATAACATATTCAAGGCCTTTGAACTTTCCTCTTTTGAGGAAACCAAAGTGGTAATTATAGGGCAAGATCCATACCACGGTTACGGGCAGGCTCATGGTTTGTGTTTTTCTGTTCAGCCAGAAACCAAAGTTCCACCTTCTTTAGTAAATATTTTTAAAGAAATTAGCGATGATTTAGGGACACCTTTGCCCGGACATGGAAACCTAAAGCACTGGGCAGAGCAGGGGGTATTAATGCTAAATGCCACGTTAACTGTGCGGGCAGGGCAGGCAGGTTCTCACCAGGGAAAAGGTTGGGAAAAATTCACAGATGCAGTCATTTCAACTTTGTCAGATGAGCGGGAAAATCTTGTATTTCTCCTGTGGGGTGGCCCGGCACAAAAGAAAGGCCGTAAAATTGATTCTAATAAACATTTGGTGCTTACCAGCGGGCATCCTTCTCCATTAGCCGCGAATAGAGGCTATTGGTTTGGAAACAAGCATTTTAGTAAGACAAATGAATTCCTTCGTTCAATTGGAAAAGAACCCATTGCGTGGTAACTAGAACCTGTAGCCTACGTTAACCGTGGGAAGCAGGACGATATCGGGAGAATTTTTGTCAAACAGGTTTCTGCCTATTCCAAAAGATAGATCAACAAGAAAGCCCTGTTTGGCAACAAATTTTCCGCCTACACCTATTCCAATAGCGATATCGGTATATTCAATAAATACTTCCTTTTCTTCTAACTCTCCTGTTTCGGAATTTGGAAATTTTCTTTTCACTTCATTATCTCCGTTGGAAAACATCCCAAAAGCTTCAGCATAATAACCCCAGGCGGTGTTTTCTTCCTGTAGGAAATATTTAAATTTTCCGGTAATAGAGAAATCCTTGGTGTAAATTTTTGAAAGATCTACGTCCTCTCCTTCGTTCTTATTAAAGACCTTGGAGAAAATTTCTACCCCGGCTGAGGCGTGATCGTTAATTATTCGCTCGTATCCAACATCAAGGGCACCAAATACCAATAAGTTGAGTACGTTTAAATGCACTTCGCTATAGGTAGTATCTCTCTTGAAAATGTTTTCCTCCTGAATTGCAGAATCTATTTCAATATCGCCTGATGCTTGTGAAAACGCTCCTTGCTGGGCAACAACAGGTGTAGCCAAAAGCAGGAGTGTCAAAAATGTCAAAATATTTGTCTTTTTCATATCGTTTAATGGGGTAAAAAGTAGTGACTGTCTTGAGCTTCTGGGATAAGATCTAGCTCCAGGAGCTGCTCCTGTACCTTCTGGATCTCAAACACAGAGATTTGTTTTTGGCTCCAGGTGGTGATCTTTAGCCACTGCTCAATATCTTCCACCTTTTGCTCATATTTATTGGCCAGTGCCAGTTCTACTTTTGGAATTTGCTTGAATTTTTTAGTGACCTCATTTAGCGTCTTGAGCATGGTGAGAATTCCGGCCTGATCATTCTCTAACACATCTTTTCTAACAGCAATTACAAAGCAGGACCAGGGGGTGGGACAATCTCCTATTCTGCGGAAAATGCCTTCATCTACCAGAGGTTTTGTGGTAAAATGCTCCCACATAAAGTAACCGGCGCTGCCATACTGTAAAGCTTTAATAGCTCCGTTAATATCTCCCACTACTTCAAATTGAAGTTTTGAGGTATCCCAACCCAAATTCCGGGCGTTTACATAGGCCATCAAGTGAGAACCCGATCCATACCGGCTAATGGCTACTTTTTGATCCTTTAATTGCTCAATGGAATCAAAATTAGATTCTGCTGCCACGTGGATCCCCCAGATAAGGGGAGAAGCGATATATTCCTGTACAATCACGGCTTCATTACCATTGAGTATATCTTTGATAATACCTTCAGTAAGAATAACGGCAACATCAATCTCTTTATTTCTTAAAGCCTTGCACATAGCCCCGGTACCGTCGGGAAAATCGCGCCAGCTAAGATTGAGACCGTTGTTATTAAAAGTTCCATCATCAATACAAAGGTGCCATGGCAGGTTGAAATGTTCTGGCACTCCTCCAACTTTTATATTTCTCATGAGGCATGTTTTTCTTTGAGGTACTTGTATATTTCGTACTGTGATCTTATTTCTTTTTCTCCCGGTTTGGGCGCTACAAAATTATTCTTTTCTGTGGGATCCTGAATTCTCGCTTTTACATTATCCTTGAATTGTATTTCGAGAATATCTTTAAATTCCTTTGCGATATCTTCATCATAGATTGGGGCGATCACTTCAATCCTGCGATCCAGGTTTCGTGTCATCCAGTCTGCACTACCAAAAAAGAGTTCTTCTTTTCCATCATTTTCGAAGATGTAAATGCGGCCGTGTTCTAAAAAGCGGTCAATTATGCTGGTCATATAGATGTTGCCGCTAAGGTTCTCAACTCCGGGCACCAGGCATGTAAAGCCCCTAACCAGCAGTCTTATATCCACACCTGCCTCACTGGCGTCATATAAAAGGTCGATGATCTCCTTATCTTCAAGACTGTTCATCTTAGCCTTGATCCCGGCTTTTTTGCCAAGTTTTTTATTCTGAATTTCCCGATTGATCATGTCCGCAAAAGACTTCCTGGTCGAAAAAGGCGAAATAAGAAGATGTTTTGCACGTGGGATAATTAGTTCCCCTTCAAGTACCATGAAAACCCGTGAGAGCTCGCTCGTTAGCTTCTCATGTGCGGTAAATATTGCATGGTCACAGTAAATTTTTGAGGTCTTGCTGTTAAAATTACCTGTACCAATATATGCGTAGTCTTTTAATTCTCCATTCTCTTCCCTGGAAACCAGCAGGATCTTGGAGTGTACTTTAATTTTGGGATAACTATAGATAACTTTAGCTCCTTCTTCTTCAAACTTCCTGCCCCAGTCGATATTATTCTTCTCGTCAAACCTGGCTTTAGCCTCAATAAAGACAGTGAGTTTTTTGCCATTTTTGAGTGCCGAGAGAAGGGCAGAAGTAACTACAGATTCATCGGCAATCCTGTAAATGGAAATTTTTATTTCCTTTACCTGTGGGTCATGAGCGGCTTGCTGTATGAAGCGTTCAACATATTCAAAAGACATGTAAGGAAAATGAACCGACTGGTCTTTTTTGGCAATAACCTCAAAATAATTTTCTGCAGTTTCCAGCACCGAATGTTTCACAGTGGGCCATTCTTCAAAATGTAAGGCCGGATTATTCGTGGGATCCGGGAAAGAAAAATAGTCGCTGAAATTGTGATATCTGCCACCCGGCATCATGTCAATTTTCCCAAGCTTAAGCCGCTTCCGAAGTATTTTTTGATCTTCTTCCGGCATATGGGAGTCGTAAAGCAGTCTGGTGGGTTGGCCATCGGTGCGTTGTTGGAGAGATTCGTAGATCTTCTCGGCCAGCAGTCCGTCTATTTCATCATCGATATACAACTCGGCATCCCGGGAAAGCTTGATCTCGTAAATTCCGGTAATTTCTTTATCAGGAAATAGCTTCGGTACATTTACTTTTACAATATCATCTAAAAAAGATATTTTGTACTCCTCTGTTTCCGAAGAAAAAGTGATAAACCTTTCACATTCATCTGTCGGAATATTTACAACTCCAAACTCAGATTTATCCCCAAAACACACCATGAAGTAGAGACTGTTATTCTCCAGGAAAAGCTCTTCACCACCATAAGAATTTGTTGTAGTTGAATTGATGCACTTTCGTATTTTCTTAAAATACCTGTGTGCAAATTCTTCCTGGTGCTCATTGTAGTCTTCCCTGTGAACCAGGTGTATACCTGCGGTCTCCAACTCGGGGATGATCTCTTCTCTATAGATCTTGCCAAACTTTTCCTGTTGCTCCCTTACTTCTTTAAGGATTTCCTTTACCGTCTTATTAGGTTTTAAGGCGAGCTTTTTCCTGATGCTTTTCTCCACACGTTTCATTTGCCTAAGCTGGGAAACGCGGACCCGAAAATATTCATCAAGGTTCATCGAGAAAATAGCCAGGAACTTTAGTCGCTCATAAAGAGGTGTAGTTTTATCCTGTGCTTCCTGTAGCACTCTTTCATTAAAACTTAACCAATTTAAATCGCGGTGCCTTTTAATTTTCTCTTCAGGCTTTAACATACGGAGGGGTTTCCTCAAAAATACAAATATGAGGTACGATGGCTTTTAATATTCTGTTAAATGAAATTAGGCTGATACTATCCTGTCCAGAGCATATTTTATGGTGTTCTCTACTGCCTGTGCACCATCTTTGGTAAAGTTTCCGGTTGCACGGTTCGCGATGATGGCATTAAGAGATAAAGCTTTATGACCTAACATTGCTGAAAGTCCGAAAATAGCCGAAGTTTCCATCTCCAGGTTAGTGATCTTTTTTCCTTTAAAGCTAAATGTTGCCAGTTTATCTTTCATGTTGTCATCTCTCAAAGGAAGTCGGAGAACACGACCCTGCGGTGCATAAAACCCGGAATTTGAACCGGTAAAACCTGCAAATACCTGTTCGCTCATAAATTGCTCTACCAGTGAAGCATTGGCCGGCACTACATAAGGTTTACTGTTTCTTTCATAAGTGCCAAGATGCTCTTCTATGGCCTCATTGAAATCCTGAAGTTGTACTTCATCACTTTGGTAAAAGTGGAGAAGGTTATCAAAACCAACGGCCATCTCGCTCACTACTATAGAATCTACAGGAATGTCTTTTTGAATAGAACCCGAAGTTCCAATTCGAATGATATTGAGGCTGGTTTTTTCGGCTTTCATGTCGCGGGTCTCAAAGTCAATATTAACGAGTGCATCAAGTTCATTGAGTACAATATCAATATTGTCTGTACCAATTCCTGTGGAGATCACCGATATTCTTTTACCCTTATAAATTCCGGTTTGGGTGTGGAACTCTCTTTTTTTGACGGCTACTTCTACCTTATCAAAGTGCTTAGTAATTTTATCTACCCGGTTTTGGTCTCCTACCAAAATAACGGTATCGGCAAGATGTTCGGGTTTTAAATTGAGGTGATATATGCTGTTGTCTTTGTTCAGAATTAATTCTGATGCTGCTAAATGATTCATGTTATAATTTTAGTAGATCGTGTGAAACCGGGTCGTAAAGGAAGTCGTACTTTCTTACGCCGCCGTAGTATTCGTCATCTTTTAGATTCTGGTAATAATTTTTGGTTCCTTTTAATGCTTTAAGGCCATCTTCATTCAGTTTTAATTTTTCTGCTGAAGTTTCATAGAAAGGGCTAAGCTTCTCAAGGATCCGCTGCATCTGTACATCTACATAGCCGTAATAACCCTGATATTGAAGGGCATAGCCTAAAAGATGATGCTGCGATTTTATGTCGTGTTCTTCTATGAGTTTTAGAACGTTGATTTCCAGGGTGTTCAATCCCGTATTTATATTAGGAAAGCGCTCAATATGGGCTCTTATAGAACTTGACAGATATTCAAAGTTTGTGGTCTTCTTGATTTCTGACATAAGCCGTTTTGGGTTTTTACTGCAGTACAGTTCCCAAATTAATTGTGCGGTTTGAATATCGGCCTTTTCAAGTGGAATTCTATGTTTATAATGTTCGTTGAGATTTTTGTCTGAAAGTTGCGAAAGGGCAGTCATTTCTACCTCGCCTTTCAGTTTACGGCTGCAAACTAAGGAGAAAGGTCCATTTTTCTTATTCTGAAGCAGGAAGCTAATGAGGGCAAGCATGTTCATGTGTGAAAAGAGGTCGAATTCAAACCACAGCACTATTTCATCATAACTATTGATGGCAGCCAGTTTTGCCAGTTCGCTCAGGAATTCCTCCTGGTACCGCTCTTCAGAAATATTGTACTTCTCAAGAAGAAAGGTCTTTCTGCGCAAAACAAACTCTTCGTCTCCCACATCAAACGTTGTAGGGCCTTCACATAACATTTCCCTCCAGGTGATCACATCTCCGGGAATTGCAAGATTGGTAATTTGTTCCGAAAGGTCGTCCCCGTTGGTAATATGTAGTATTTTCTTTTCCTCCATAAAATATCTTTAACCTCCAATGCGCTTTACTTTGTAACCAAGCTCTCTAAGGTAAGACATTACTTTATCTCTAACATCTCCCTGAATTATAATTTCACCATCTTTAACAGAGCCTCCCACACCGCATTTCTTTTTCAGGTCTTTACCCAGGGCATCGAGATCTTCTTGCGGGCCAACATACCCCTTTACCACGGTCACTTTCTTTCCTGCCCGCCCCTTAGAGCTATAATGGGCTTCGAGAAGTTGATCTTGTGGCGCTAAACTTTCTTCCTGCTCTTCATTGTGGCTTTCAGGAGTAAAATCTTTATCTGTAGAGAAAACAAATCCTCCCAGGTCTTCCAGCCCCATCTTTTTCTTAGCCATAAAAACTATTTTTTGAGTCCTATTTCTACCAGCCGTTGATGAAGGAATTCTCCGGCAGTAATATGGGGGTAAGCTTTTGGGTGTTCATCATCTATACACTCTTCAAGACAATTTAATGGCATTTCACTACGAGGGTGCATAAAGAATGGAATGGAATACCGCGGATTGCTCCATTGCTCTTTTGGCGGATTCACCACCCGGTGTATCGTACTTCTCAGTTTGTTATTGGTGTGCCGCTCCAGCATATCTCCCACGTTAATGACCAGCTCATCTTCCTGCGGAATAGCGTCTATCCATTCCCCGTCTTTTCTTAACACCTGAAGCCCTCCGGTAGAAGCCCCCATTAAAAGTGTGATAAGGTTGATGTCTCCATGAGCTCCGGCTCTTACTGCGCCTTTAGGCTCTTCGGTGATAGGAGGGTAGTGAATGGGTCTCAAAATGCTGTTCCCGTTGCTGGCCCAGTGGTCAAAATAAAATTCGTCGAGGCCAATGTATAATGCTAGAGCCCGTAACACGTAGATCCCCGTTTTTTCCAGCATTCTGTATGCTTCCATTCCGGTGTGGTTAAAATCGGGCAGCTCTTCTACCTGCACGTTTTCAGGATATTCTTCAGTAAGATCTGCATCTTTTGAAGGCTCCTGTCCAAAATGCCAGAATTCTTTAAGATCTCCCTCTTTCTTCCCTTTTGCGTGCTCTTTTCCGAAGGAAATATATCCACGCTGGCCGGCAAGCCCCTCAATTTCATACTTCTGTTTGGTTTCAAGCGGAAGGGCAAAGAAATTCTTCACTTCTTTATATAGCTCATCCACAAGATTGTCACTCAAAAAATGGTTTTTTAAAGCAACAAAACCTATTTCTTCGTAAGCTTTACCAATCTCATTTACAAATTTTTGCTTTCTCTTTGGGTCATCAGACAGGAAGTCGGCCAGATTAACGCTGGGAATATTATTCATCTCCATAGGATCATTTTTTAGATACCACACAAAGTTAAATAAAATCCCAAGAGTGTCGTGGGCTTTAAATTTTTCTTAATAACAACGAATCCTATTTTAAGTACATTTGAGGAACCAATGCTTAATTATGAAAATTAAAGAAACTTCATTTCAACCTGATATAGAATTCGACAGAACAAATTTTAATGACGAGCAGCTCCTCACTTTTTACAGGGAATTGCTTAAGCCCAGGCTCATCGAAGAGAAAATGCTGGTGCTTTTACGCCAGGGTAAAATATCAAAATGGTTTAGCGGGATAGGCCAGGAGGCTATCTCTATTGGAGTCACGCTTTCTCTTCAAAAAGACGAATACATCCTGCCCATGCATCGCAACCTTGGGGTTTTTACGGCCAGAGAAATTCCGTTGTACAGGTTATTTGGCCAGTGGCAGGGAAAAGCTTCGGGTTTTACCAAAGGACGCGATCGCAGTTTTCACTTTGGTACGCAGGAATATAAAATTGTGGGTATGATCTCACATTTGGGGCCTCAGTTGGGGGTTGCCGATGGCATCGCTCTTGCACATAGGCTTCAAAAAGAGCAAAAAATCACTGCAGTTTTTACAGGCGAAGGTGGTACGAGTGAAGGAGATTTTCACGAAGCGCTAAATATTGCTTCGGTATGGCAGCTGCCGGTGATGTTTTGTGTAGAAAATAACGGCTATGGGCTTTCAACTCCCACTTCGCAGCAGTATAATTGCGAGAATATTGCCGATCGTGCTGTGGGTTATGGTATGGAATCACATATTATTGACGGAAACAACATTTTAGAGGTCTACGGAAAGGTTTCCCGGTTGGCTGAAAGTATGCGGAAAGATCCGCGCCCCGTATTATTGGAGTTCAAGACCTTTAGAATGAGGGGGCATGAGGAAGCCAGCGGAACAAAATATGTTCCCAATGACCTGATGGAGCAGTGGGCAATAAAAGATCCTGTAGATAACTTCCGGGAATTTTTGTTAGCTGAAAAAATTCTTTCTGAAGATCTTGACAACCAATACAAAGCGGAAATCAAGCAGGAAATTGATGAAGATCTAAAAAAGGCAAATGCCGAAGCTGGTATAGATTTCAATGAAACTGAAGAGTTAAATGATGTGCGCCAAAAGTTTGATTATGAAGAATTTACACCTTCCGAAGAAACAGAGGAGCTTAGGTTTATAGATGCTGTTTCTCAGGGATTAAGGCAATCAATGCAGCGGCATGAAAACCTCGTGCTCATGGGGCAGGATATAGCTGAATATGGAGGTGTCTTTAAAATAACCGAAAATTTCTTCGAAGAATTTGGGACCGAACGGGTGCGTAACACTCCTATTTGTGAGTCGGGGATAGTAGAATCCGCAATGGGTCTTTCTATAAAAGGAATGAAAGCGATGGTGGAGATGCAGTTCGCCGATTTTGTGAGTTCCGGGTTCAATCCTGTAGTAAATTACCTGGCAAAAGTGCATTACCGCTGGAACCAGCAGGCCGATGTGGTGATTAGAATGCCTTGTGGTGCAGGTGTAGGAGCCGGCCCATTCCACAGTCAGACGAATGAGGCCTGGTTCACCAAGACTCCTGGGTTAAAAGTGGTGTATCCGGCGTTCCCTTATGATGCAAAAGGATTACTTAACACAGCTTTTAATGATCCCAATCCGGTACTTTTCTTTGAACACAAGGCGCTATATCGCAGCATAAGACAGCAAGTACCTAAAGATTACTATACCTTACCCTTTGGAAAAGCAGCTTTACTGCGCGAGGGCCGGGATGTAACAGTGATAAGCTTTGGCGCGGCGGTGCATTGGGCGCTGGAGACTCTCGACGCTCACCCCGATATAGATGCCGATCTTCTGGATTTAAGAAGCCTGCAGCCGCTGGATACTGAAGCCATATTTTCTTCGGTAAAGAAAACAGGGAAAGTAATTATCCTTCAGGAAGATAGTGTCTTCGGAGGAATAGGTTCTGATATTGCAGCCATGATAGCCCAGGAGTGTTTTGAAGCTCTCGATGCGCCGGTAATGCGGGTAGGAAGCCTTGAAACCCCAATACCATTCTCAAAAGCTCTCGAAGAAGGCTACCTTCCAAAAAAAAGATTTGAGGAGAAAATTCTGGAGTTATTGAAGTATTAAGAAAGAATTGGCGGGAACCTGGATTTGTTAGGATTTCTTTACAAAAAACTTGTTAAATAAGTAATAATCTTTTGTCTGCCGCAAGGTCTCAACGTAATTTAGAGTAACTAATCACTAAAACTTTAAATTATGATACGATTAATCGTTATCTTTTTAATCATTGCAATTATTGCTGCCATCTTTGGTTTTGGAGGGATTGCAGAAGGAGCTGCCGATATTGCGCAGATCATCTTCTACATCTTCCTTGTACTACTTGTGATCGCGTTGATAAGTAGACTTTTTAGAAGGTAATTGTAGACAGTATTATCCAATGTCTTCCAGGTTTTAGAACCGGGGCATTGGATTTTTTTTCACTCAGTAAAAACAGAAGAATGAGAAAGATTGTTTTTTTTATTTTAAGTGTGGCTTTTCTTGTCTCTTGCGGTTCAGGTAAGGTGGCAAACGAGGCCAGGGCAACTATTGGAGGAGACTGGCAATTAACCAGCATCACATATCCTGGGAATGAGCAAGATTTACAGGTTTCCCTTTTAAACGATATTCCTTCTAGATGTCTTGAAGGTAGTACATGGAACTTTATTTCGAATAACAATACCGGTTCTTACGTAGTATCCGGGCTTAATTGTCCTTCGGAAACAGAATTCTTTATCTGGTCTGTAGATGGATCGAATGCCCAAATGGGTAATTACGACCTCATGTTTAAACCTACAAATTCCGATCATAAATCAGAGACCGGTAACCGTGGGTACAGGATCAACCTAACACATCTTTCCGGCAATCAAATGACCTGGGAACAAACAGTGTCTTTTGAAGGCAAACCGTTTACAATTAAAATGAACTTTAATAAATAATTGAGAATACTATGAAAATGAGACAAAACAGATTATTTGCTTTTTTATTTGCTGCCCTTATCATGTTCGTGGGTTGTGATGCTACAAGAAATGCCAATAACAAACAAAAAGGAACCGTTATAGGTGCCACAGGTGGTGCCGTGCTTGGCGGGGTTGTGGGTAATAATGTAGGAGACGGTAATACTGCACTGGGCGCCATTATTGGTGGTGTTGTAGGTGGTGCTGCCGGAGCTTATATTGGTAACCGAATGGATAAACAAGCTCAGGAAATTGAACAGGAGATCCCCGGAGCTGAAGTTGAAAGAGTTGGTGAAGGTATTAACGTGACCTTTGATGAAACCAGCGGTATTTACTTTGCTACAGAAAAATATGCTATTGAAGGACAGTCTCGTGAGGCACTTCAAAAGCTTGCCAACATTCTGCAGGAATACCCCGATACAAATATTTTAGTTGAAGGGCACACAGACAGTACCGGTAGCGATGCTTACAACCTTACGCTTTCTAAGAACAGGGCACAGGCTGTAACAAACTTCCTTACCAGCCAGGGAATTTCTGGCGGAAGGATCGACACCAAATGGTATGGTGAGTCTCAACCTAAGTACGACAATTCTACTGTAGAAGGACGTTCAAAGAACCGTAGAGTTGAGCTTGCAATCGTTGCCAACGAAGAGCTTAAAGAAGAAGCAAGAAGACAGGCCGGTAATTAAGAGTCCGGTTCAAAGTAAAAAAACCCGGTTTTTCCGGGTTTTTTTATATCAAATATTATCTGAAAAATGAGCAACCGAATCATCATCGCAGGGGGCGGACTCGCAGGTTTAACTGCCACCATTCACCTGGCTCAAAAAGGGCAAAAAATCACTCTTTTTGAGAAAGATACTTTTCCGCGCCATAAAGTGTGTGGGGAATATCTGTCCCGCGAGGTGATTCCTTATTTTGATGAGCTAAAAATCCCGTGGAGGGATCTAAATCCGAAAAAAATAGACAGGTTGCGTTACAGCACGCCTTCCGGAAAGGCTATGGACGTTGATTTACCTATGGGTGCGCTTGGCGTGAGCCGCTACGCCCTTGATAACCTGCTTTTTGAAACAGCTAAAGCCAACGGCGTGGAAGTTCTCCAGGAAAAGGTGCTGGAAATGACATTTTTGGAAGGTAAGTTTCGGGTAGTTTCTTCAAAAGCTGAATATACTGCAGATTATGTTTTTGGCAGCTTCGGAAAAAGATCGCTGCTTGATAAGAACCTGGAACGGAATTTTTTTAAAGAATCCGCACCTTGGGTCGCAGTCAAAAATCACTATCGGCTGAAGGATTTTCCTGATGACCTGGTAGGTTTGCACAACTTTAAAGGCGGTTACTGCGGACTCTCCCGAACCGAGAATGGAAATATCAATATGTGTTATCTCGCCACCTATGAGAGCTTTAAAAATTACAAAGATCCGGATAAATTCAATGAAAAAGTACTTCGGAAAAACCCCTTTTTAGATAGGTTTTTAGCCGAAGCTGTTCCGGTATTTGAGAAACCGCTCACTATCGCACAGATCTCCTTCAGCAAAAAAGAAGCAGTGAAAGATCACGTACTTATGCTGGGAGATGCCGCAGGGCTTATACATCCATTATGCGGTAATGGAATGGCCATAGCGATCCACAGCGCCAAAATAGCTTCCGAAGAATTTATAAAACATATTGATACTCGAAGCCATCGGCAGGAAATGGAAACTGCTTACAAACAGCGGTGGGAAAAAATATTCAGCAGGAGATTTAAAACCGCATCGCTGCTTCAAAAGGTGCTGTTAAGAGAAAACCTGGCAGAAATTTCTCAGGCTTTAATTTCTAGAGCTCCGTTCCTTTTGCCCAAAATCATAAAACAAACACATGGAGAACCTATAGCGTAATGGTGAACACCAAAGAAAGATCCAGCCAAAAAGAGATCATGGATGATCTTGAGATGCAGGGGGAAGAACTGGAAAAGACCCTGCAAGACCTCGACACTGTGAACCAGTGGTTAGGCGGCAATAAAATTACGGTAAAAGGGGTGGAGAAACTTCTTAAGAGTTGCTCTTACACAAAACCGGTAAAGATCATTGATGTGGGCTGTGGTAACGGCAGCATTCTTAAAGAAGTAGCAAAGTATGGGCGAAAGACCGGGCAAAAATTTGAACTGCTGGGAATTGATGCGAACAAGAACGCTATGGAGATTGCAGAGAAAAATTTAGCTGCTTATCCTGAAGTCTCTTTTAAAGGAATGGATGCTTTTTCGGAAGAATTTGCGCGGCAGGAAGCAGACATAATTTTGTGTACCTTGACACTGCATCATTTTTCAAATGATGAAATAAGGGAATTAATGAAGGTTTTTACTCAAAAAGCCGGGCTGGGAATAGTTATTAATGATCTTAAAAGAAGCAGAAAAGCATACTACCTTTTTCAGGCGTTTTGTAAGGCTTTTGGAATAAGGGAGATCAACCGCAAAGATGGGCTCACCTCTATTTTGAGAAGTTTCAAAAAAGAAGAGCTGCAGGCATTTGCAAAAGACCTGGCGGTGAGTAGGCAGGAGATCAACGAAAAATGGGCTTTTAGATATCAATGGATCATATATAAATCATCATAAAGAATGAGTGTTAGAATAGCGACAGTAGCAAAACAACTTCCACCTTACTCGCGTGAGACCACAGAGGTAATTCCTTTTGTGGAGACCTGGCTTGATGGGCAGGAGGAAAGATACAGGAGAAAAGTGATCAAGATCTTTGAAGGTGCTGCTGTAGACAAGCGATATTCAATAATGGAACCGTCGGAGGTTTTTACGGCGACTTCTTTTGAAGATAAGAACCGTATTTACAGCAGGGAGGTAAAAAAGCTGGGATCTGCTGTGCTAAAAAAGGGGCTGAAACAAGCCGGTTGGGAAGCCAATTCTGTCGACTTTATCATCACCGTGAGTTGTACCGGGATCATGATCCCTTCTTTAGACGCTTTTCTTATCAATGAACTGCAAATGAAGCAGGACATTACAAGATTACCGGTGACCGAAATGGGGTGTGCCGCCGGGATTTCGGGAATGATCTACGCTAACAATTTTTTGAAAGCCAACCCGGGGAAAAGAGCTGCAGTGATTGCAGTTGAAAGCCCTACGGCTACTTTTCAGCTTGAAGATTTTTCGATGGCCAATATGGTGAGTGCTGCGATCTTTGGTGACGGCGCTGCCTGCGTGTTAATGTCTTCGGAAGAAGATACGAAAGGTCCCAGGATAGTAGGGGAAGACATGTACCATTTCTTTGATGCTACTCACCTGATGGGTTTTGACCTCACCGACCCCGGACTCAAGATGGTGCTCGACCCGGCTGTGCCTCAAACCATCGCCGATCATTTTCCTGAGATCATTCATCCTTTTCTTGAAAAGCACAATTCTTCTATTGAAAAAATAGATCACCTGATTTTTCATCCCGGCGGAAAAAAAATTGTGCAGACGGTTGAAGAACTTTTTGGTAAATTAGGTAAGAATATAGACGATACCAAGGAAGTGTTGCGGCTATACGGCAATATGAGCAGCGCAACTGTTTTATATGTCCTGGAAAGATTTTTAAACCGGCCGACAGAAAAAGGGGAGCAGGGGCTTATGCTAAGCTTTGGCCCCGGATTTTCGGCTCAAAAAATACTTTTAGAATGGTAAAGGAATTTGAAGGAAAGAATTATTGGGCACTCGTACTTGGTGGAAGCAGCGGCCTTGGCTTTGCTTCGGCAAAAAAACTGTCCCGGCACGGTATGAACATTCTGGTGGTGCACCGGGATAGAAAGGACGACCTGCCCGAGATAAAATCGGCTTTTGATGAGATTCGGGAGCTCGGGGTGCAGCTGCATTCCTTTAACCGCGATGCCACCCGTAAAGACAGGCGGGAGGAGATAAAGCAGGAAATGCAGGAAATTCTTGGGGAATCGGGGAAGGTGCGCACCATGTTGCACAGCATTTCTAAAGGAAACCTGAAGTCAATGTTGGGCGACGAACCCACGCTAAAGAACGACGATTTTCAACAGACCATAGACGCCATGGCCATTAGCCTGTATGACTGGACGAGGCTTATTTATGATGCCGGTTTGTTTGCAAAAGATGCAAGAATACTATCTTTTACCAGCGAAGGGAACATCAAGGCCTGGAAAGACTATGCGGCAGTGTCGGCGGCTAAAGTGGCTTTGGAGGCTATAACCCGAAGCATCGCCCTCGAATTTGCACCGGAAGGTATTCGCGCAAACTGTATACAGGCGGGCGTAACGGTCACGCGTTCCCTGGAGTTAATTCCCGGTTATGAAACGCTGCGGCAACATGCACTAAAAAGAAATCCCTTCAAACGGCTTACCACTCCGGGAGACGTGGCAAATGCAGTTTATTTGTTGAGTAAAGATGAAGCCAGCTGGATCACCGGGACCGTGATTCCGGTAAACGGTGGGGAACACCTTAAGTAAGTTGGCAGTGATCAGTGGTCAGTTGCAGTTTTTAACCTTGAACTTTGAATTTTGAACTTTGAATATCTTATAAATTTACTTCCTTATTCTGAACCTTTTCTATTTGTTGATGAACTAAAAGAAGTGTCTGAAAATGGCATTTTAGGCACCTATACTTTTAAGGAAAAAGCTGATTTTTACCGGGGACATTTTAAAGATAATCCGGTGACGCCCGGAGTAATTCTCACAGAATGTATGGCGCAAATTGGCGTGGTTTGCCTCGGAATTTTTCTGCTGAAGAATGAAGATTTGGAAAATTTTGGTGTGGCTTTATCAAATGCATCAATAGATTATTTTTTACCGGTGCTGCCCGGGGAAAAAGTGGCTGTAGTTTCAGAAAAAATTTACTTCAGGTTTAATAAGTTGAAGTGTAAAGTACAAATGTTTAATGCTGAAGAAAAGCTCGTATGCAGAGGGGAAATTTCAGGAATGATTAAAGCTGAATGAACAGAAGAGTCGTAATTACAGGTATGGGCGTGGCTGCACCAAATGGTGTGGGCTTAGCCGCATTTTCTGAAGCGCTTAAAAATGGTCAAAGCGGAATTCGTTTTCAGCCTGAACTCGAAAGGTTGAAGTTCAGGTGCCAGATCGCAGGAAAACCTGAAATTCCTGAGGAAATACTGAAGCAGTATTTTACCGATCTGGAACTCCGCGGACTCAACAGTAGCGGAATTGTATACGGTGTGATCTCAGGGGTCGATGCCTGGAAAGACGCCGGCTTGCCGGTAGGTCCCGATGTAGAAACAGACTGGGACAACGGGATCATTTTTGGAACCGGGATCCTTGGAGTAGACAAATTTCGTGAAGCTATCCATCTCATAGACGACAAAAATACCCGCCGCCTTGGAAGCACAAGTGTAATTCAAACCATGGCCAGCGGGATTAGCGCTTACCTTAACAGCAAACTGGCCTGTGGTAACCAGGTAACTACAAACTCTTCGGCCTGTACCACGGGAACCGAAGCCATTTTAATGGCGGCTGAAAGAATTAGGACGGGGAAAGCAAAGAAAATTTTGGCGGGAAGTTGTGGAGACAGCGGTCCATATATTTGGGGCGGTTTTGATGCCATGAGGATCCTGCCGCACAAATACAATGACAATCCCGAAGCGGGTTCGCGACCTATGAGTGAGTCGGCGGCGGGCTTTGTACCCGGAAGTGGGGCGGGAGCTTTGGTGGTGGAAGATCTTGAATCTGCAATTGAAAGAGGGGCGAAAATCTACGCCGAGATCCTTGGGGGACACATTAACAGTGGCGGACAAAGGAATAAAGGTTCTATGACGGCCCCAAATTCTGAAGGTGTAAAAAGATGTATTAAAAATGCCATTTTTGACTCGGGAGTTCGGCCAGATGAGATCGATGTAATTAACGGTCATCTCACCGCAACCTCCATGGATCCCACAGAAATTTCCAACTGGAAAGAAGCCCTGGAGCTGAAAGCAAAAGATTTCCCGTATATCAATAGTTTAAAAAGCCTGACAGGACATTGCCTTAGCGCTGCCGGAAGTGTAGAAAGTGTAGCGAGTATTCTCCAGATCTCTGAAGATTTTATCTTCGGAAATCAAAACTCTGAAGACCTGCATCCGGAAATCGAAGAGATCGCCAGCCGGGAAAAAGTTCCGGAAAAATCCTTTTTTAGAGAGGTAAATCTCGTGGCGAAGGCAAGTTTCGGGTTTGGAGATGTGAATGCCGTGGCAATTTTTAGTAAATTCAGATGAAAATCGTGATTTAAAGACCTCACAGGTTTCCAAAACCTGTGAGGTCTAAAGTGAACAAAAACCTTGAACCATATAAAATGGAAACAAAAGAAATAATTTACTGTCTTAAAAAGATTGTGAAACCTTATGTACAGAATGATTTGGCGTTTCAGGATTTTGGGCGGGATACAGATTTTATTAAAGACCTGGAGATCAATTCGGCTAATCTTGTAGATATAGTGCTTGATGTGGAAGATGAATTCAATATCGCCATTGACAATGATTCTATGGACAATATGCTCACAGTGAATGATGCTGTAGAGATCATCAAAACCAAACAGCGGGAACAGTGATAGGGAATGATGTGGTAGACCTGGAACTGGCGCCGCGGCAAAGTAACTGGCGCCGGAAAGGGTTTTTGAACAAGGCCTTTTCAGCAGCAGAGCAGGAGCTTATTCACACCTCAGTAAATCCCGATACAATGGTGTGGCTTTTATGGAGCATGAAAGAAGCGGCGTATAAAGCTCATCAACGGGAGCATGATTTACCGCGCCGCCTTAACTGGCTGGCCCAAAAATGTAAAGTTAGTGTCCTCACTTTAGAAACTGCTTCAGGCGAAGTGGAAATTGAAAACCATACTTACCACACTACTTCAGAAATAACTTCAGATTACATCCTAACTTCCGCAGAAAAAAATAGAGGTTCAGGTGTCAAAGATGGCATTTTTGAGGCCTCTTCTTCCGAAGTAAAAGAGCAGCTTAAAAAAAGAATTTCAGAAGAGTTTGCCCTCCAAAATTGGGAAATTCAGCTAGAAAAAGACCGCTTTGGAATGCCTTTTTTGACAGGTAATGACGGTTTCTTCTTTAACCGTTTTTCATTGAGCGGGCACGGCAGATTCTACGCTTACAGCCTGTCGTTAATTAACTGTGAAACCACAGTTAAACACTCTTAAGGGCTTTGGACGATTTTGGGTGCAGTTGTATCTTTAATTGAATACAAAAACCAGAACTAAATGAAGAGTGTAGATAAGAAGGAAGTTATTAGCAGCCAGTCGGCCGAATTTATTCAACAAGCTGAAGCGGGAAAATTTCATAAAATGATTCCCGACACTTTTATTATTAAAATGGAAAATGGTGCCCAGGGGTACGCTATAAGGCATTTGAACAGGCAGGATATGCTCCTTATAGATACTACGGCGCAGGGAGCCAAAGAAGGGATCAAACACCTGGTAGAAGAAGGTTATAAGATCAAAGGGATCCTTGTGACCCATAAAGATGCGCTGCAAAAAACTTATGCGCCGCTTAAAGAAATTTCTGAAGATGCAGGGGGTGCACCTATTTTTAGCCATCCGGTTAATAATGCAAACCTGGATTTCAATGTGCGCGATATCAACTCCAAAAATGATATTTTTAAGCACTTCTCGATAAAACTTACAGATTTCCCTTCAAAAACCGGGGAAACAGCGGTGATCTATTCTGAAATTAATGAAGGAATGATCTTCGCCGGAAATACTGTTGAAGCTACTCCTTATGACGCCGAAGGTGATGATATTAAGAGAGCCGATACAGGTAGTGAGAACAAGAATCGTGGCATGGGCGAGACCTGGAGGACTTACATGAAAGAATTCAGATACTTCTTTCCTTACAAAGGAAAACCAAAATTCAATCTTTCTGAAGGGCAGCAAAAAGACCTGATCGTGAAATTGGGAAATACCGGGGAAGGCGGAAATAATCCAAACCTCTAGGAAACAGCACATAATAATATAGTTGCCGCCACGGGTCTTTTGCAAAAGCCTTGTGGCGGTTTTTGATTGCAGGACGGGACTATTCCCTGAAGTATTTTCGCGTTGGCTTCAATTTTTAGGATCTAATGAGCCTTAAAAGTTCCGGCAAACGTATATGGAAGATGCTTTTCGGGTAGTCCTTTTCTATTCTAAAATAAAAGTTAAGAACCTGAACTATAAGATATTGTTAAACCACCCAGCATTCCGTAGGAAATTTGATAATTTAAAAGGAATAAAATCTTCGAAAAATGTCTAAGCTTAACGTTACCCAAAAACTAATTAAAGAACATCTTCTGAAGGGCGAAATGTCGCCGGGTAAGGAGATAGGAATCAAAATAGACCAGGCTTTGCTGCAGGATGCCACAGGAACCCTGGTGCAACTGGAACTGGAGGCCATGGGGCTGGATCGCGCAAAGACTGAAGTCGCCGTGCAGTACGTGGATCACAACCTGTTACAAACCGACTTTAAAAATGCCGATGATCACGCTTTCTTGCTATCGGCGTCTCAAAAATTCGGTATCTGGTACAGCAGGCCGGGAAATGGAGTGAGCCACCCTGTACATATGGAACGTTTTGGAAAACCCGGAAAGACCATGGTAGGATCAGATTCTCATACTCCGGCAGCCGGGTCTCTGGGAATGCTTGCCATTGGAACAGGCGGACTTGACGTGGCTGCAGCAATTGCGGGCCAACCTTATTTTGTGAAAATGCCACAGGTTATGGGAGTAAAGCTCACCGGAAAGATGCCCGACTGGGTGAGTGCAAAGGATGTGATCCTGGAGATGCTGCGCCGATATGATGTAAAAGGCGGAGTAGGGAAGGTGATCGAATATTATGGTCCCGGACTTGCAGAGTTGAGCGCCATGGACAGGCATGTAATTGCTAATATGGGTGCCGAATTGGGCGCTACTACCACTGTGTTCCCGAGCGATGAAATGACACGAAAATTTCTTAAAAGTCAGGGCAGGGAAGAAGACTGGATCGAACTGGTAGCCGATGAAGGTTGTAGTTATGATTTGGAAGATGAAATTATACTTGATGATCTCGTGCCACTTATTGCCAAGCCTACAAGCCCCGGGAATGTGGTAACGGTAAGAGAAGTAGAAGGTATGGAAATTGGACAGGTGGTGATAGGATCATCGGCAAATCCGGGAGTTCGGGATTTTTGGGTGGCAGGAGCCATTGTAGATGGTAAAGCCACCAGGGAAGAAGTATCTTTTGATGTTAATCCCACTTCAAGGCAGGTAATACAAAATTTAATTGCCAATAAAGGTTTTGAAAAGCTCATTGCAGCAGGAGCGAGATTCCATCAATCGGGTTGTATGGGATGTATAGGTATGGGACAGGCACCGGCGTCAGATACCATTAGTTTACGAACAATGCCCCGAAACTTTCCGAGCCGCTCGGGAACGGAAGATGACCAGGTATATTTATGTAGCCCCGAGACTGCAGCGGCTTCAGCTTTAACCGGAAAGATCACAGATCCGCGTGACCTTGAGAAGCTTTACGATATGAAATACCCGAAGTATGAATATCCCGAAAAAGAACTCATCAATACCATGATGCTGGTTGCACCGGCAGAAGATGGATCGCAGGTAGAACTTAAAAAAGGACCCAACATTAAGTCTTTACCATATATTGAGCCGTTAAGAGAGGCCTGTGATGTACCTGTTTTGCTGAAAATGGGCGATAACATCTCCACCGATGAGATCTTAAGAGCAGGGGCAGAAGTACTTCCTTTTAGAAGTAATCTACCCGAAATAAGCAAATTCTCGTATTCGGTAATTGATGACACCTTTTATGACAGGGCGCAAAAAGCAAAAGAAAGTCATGGCGGACATATAGTGGTTGCCAAGGACAATTATGCACAGGGGTCGAGCCGGGAACATGCAGCGCTTGCACCAAAATATCTTGGGCAAATCGCGGTGATCGCTAATTCTTATGCCCGAATTGCCTGGCAGAACCTGGTTAACTTCGGAATATTGCCATTAGAATTCATTGATATTGCCGACTACGACAAGTTTGAGCAGGGAGATGAAGTTAGCCTTTTAAATTTACGTGAAGACGTGAAGAACAGGAACAATATTCGGGTGGTGATCAACAAGAAGGATGGCGAGAATGTTGAAATTGAGACCAGGCACAGTATGAGTGACAGGCAAATTCAGGTGCTGCTTAAAGGTGGAATCATCAATGAGTTTAAGGAACAACTCAAAAACCGGGAAGTGAATGCTGTAAAAGAGAATACTGTTACCGATAATCCCAGAAAGCAGGTAAAATAGAAAAAGAAATTACTAAGTAAATTTCTCCGGGGCAAGCCCACGGAGCATTTTAGTGGAACACGTTTTCAAACTTTACAACATTTACTAACGAGGCAAGCCTCGGGGTATTTACCCCCCTATGAATAAAAAAGCCCGGTTTTATCCGGGCTATACTATCAATAAAAAGCCGCAAGTAATTAACACTGGCGGCTTTCCTTTTTTAGGTTCTTTTAGATATCTTCGGAATCATCTTCTTCAGCATCCATATCATCCATGTCTTCTTCCACATCGTCATTCTTTTCTGGAAGGTCTACAATAGGTTCATTGAAATCTGAATCATCGTAGTCTTCTTCATCATAGTTCGCCATGGAATTTTCAAGACGGGTACTAACTTTGACAAGGTAAATACTGTCTTCGGTTCTTACCTCTACAGCTTCAACTGTTTCGTTTTTTGCATTCTTAAAAGAGATGATTTGATCATCATCATACCCGTCAGGATATTTCTCAACCAATAATCCCAAAATTTCGGGAGTAAGCTTTTTGTAATCAACAATGATTCTTTTCATAAGTAAGTTTTAAGGCCTCCTTCTAAGCGAAAATAATGATTCATAATTCCGCCACCGTTAAAATAAATAAAAAATTTAAACTCTATTCTTTACTCTGATTGTGCATCTTCCTGAGGAGTAAGGTAATACCTGAAAGCCTCATGGATTAATGTATTCGGTACTTCCCGGTCAATTACCGGTTCTCCAATTTGTCGCAAAAGAACAAAATTTATTTTTCCTCCCTCATTTTTTTTATCAAATTTCAACAGGTCGATGATCTTTTTTTGATCTTCCTCCGTAAAATCGGTTTTTCCATAAATGGAGTGGATGACAAGGTTGATCTCATCTCTTTTTTCTTTCGGGAAACCTTCAAGCTCTGTCGATAAATAGGCAGCCAAAACCATTCCTGCTGCAACGGCTTCCCCATGCAATAATTTTTGTTTTGCAGGACTTTCAAGAAAGTAAGATTCGATTGCGTGGCCCAGGGTGTGCCCAAAATTCAGACTTTTACGTAAGCCTTTTTCTAAAGGATCCTGTGCTACTACCTGTTCTTTGATCACTATAGATTCCTTAACCAGGCCTTCAAGGTCTGTAAGGTCAAGATCTTTTAGAGATTTTAGACGGTTCCAGTAATCTTCATCAGCAATTAATCCGTGTTTCAGCATTTCGGCGAGCCCACTGCGCATTTCACTAGATGCCAAGGTTTCCAAAAATGACATATCTATAACCACCATTTCCGGTTTTCTAATAATGCCAACCTGGTTCTTCAATGCACCAAGGTTCACTCCGTTCTTTCCGCCTAAAGCTGCATCAACCATAGAGAGCAGAGTAGTAGGGAAGTGAACGCAGGCAATACCTCTTTTAAAGGCTGCCGCAACAAAACCACCAAGATCTGTCACCACACCTCCGCCAAGATTGACCAAAAGGCTCTTGCGATCTCCTCCAAGGTCTGATAATGCTTCCCATAAAGAACTACAGGTTTCTATAGTTTTGATTTCCTCACCAACTTCAATTTCCAAAACTTCAACTTCAAGCTGGGTTTCGAGTTTTTGAAGAAAGGAAGAAAGGCAGTGAACATGGGTGTTGGAATCTACCAGAATAAAGATTTTGGTAAAGTTTTCCTGCCCTAAAAATTCATGAAAATGGTCATATCCTTTTTGGTTAAAAAGTACGGGAGATTCTGTAGAGGTTTTAGTCATGGATCCTTTTAATAAATACACGTTAAAGGCTTCGAAAATAAGGAGAAAAATCCTAACTATCTCCATCCAATAATTATCTTTGTAAACCCAATTTTAAGAAATGATCACACAGAAGATATTTAATGATACTGAGACAGCTTTTAAACTAAAAACTGATTCAGAATTAAACCGTGCAATCTTTCTCTTTGAGATGATTGACCGGCCACTATTGGTCAAAACAGGTACTGCAATGACCAACCTTGCTCTTAAAGCACATTTGCCGGTAGAGGGGCTTATTAAAAAGACCATTTTTAATCAATTCTGTGGAGGGGTAACCGAAAAAGATTGCCTTCCTACCATAGAAAAAATGTACAGCAAAAACCTTCATAGCATTCTCGATTATTCCGTAGAAGGAAAGGAGAAAGAGAGTGAATTCGAAAAGGCTATTGAACGTAAGACCAATATCGTGAAATTCATTTCTAAACGAGACGAGCTTCCGTTTGCTGTTTTTAAGCCTACGGGAATTGGACGTTTTGAACTTTGGCAAAAAGTCTCTGCCAACGCAAACCTTTCTCTTGAAGAGGAAGAAGAGTGGCAGAGGGTGAAAAACAGGGTTAACAAGATTTGTGAAGAGGCATACCAGCAGGGGGTAAGCCTTCTTGCCGATGCCGAAGAGAGCTGGATGCAGGATGCTGCCGATGTACTTATGGAAGAAATGATGTTCAAGTACAACCGTGAACGCGCAATAATTTTCAACACATTACAGTGCTACCGCTGGGACAGGATGCAATATCTCAAAGACCTGCACAGCCGCGCTAAAGAACAGGGCTTTATTGTGGGAGCCAAGGTAGTTCGCGGGGCATATCTTGAAAAGGAAAATGAAAGGGCTTCAAAAATGGGATATTTGTCACCTATTTGTGAGAACAAAGAAGCTACCGATGTAAATTATAATGGGGTGCTTACTTACTGTTTGGCTCATCTAGAAGATATTTCGGTGTTTATTGGTACCCACAACGAGATGAGTAACTACCTGGCCTTGCAGGTTATGGAAGATAAGGGCATTGAAAAAGATAATGAGCGGGTGTGGTTCTCACAGCTTTTTGGTATGAGTGAACACATTAGCTATAACCTTGCAGAAGCCGGTTATAATGTGGCAAAGCTGGTACCTTTTGGGCCTGTTAAGGAAGTTGTCCCTTACCTAATACGAAGAGCCGAAGAAAATACCTCGGTAAAAGGTCAAACCGGAAGGGAATTGGGCCTACTTTACGAAGAGAGAAAAAGAAGGGCAGGAGAGATCACCAAGAGCAATAGGGAGAGTGAACTGGCTGGCTAAATTTATATACTTTAAGATCATGGGTTGGAAATTCTACGGAAGCTGGCCCGCCAATCTCAAAAAAGCAGTGGTTATTGTGGTGCCGCACACCAGTTGGCACGACTTTTATCTGGGGCTCCTGGTGCGACGGATTCTGGGTGTAGACATTAAATTTGTAGCCAAAAAAGAATTATTTAAGCCTCCATTTGGGTGGTACTTCAAATGGATGGGCGGTACCGCTTTAGACAGAACTCCGGGACAGAAGAAAGTTGAAGCTATTGCAAGCCTTTTCGATGAGAGGGAAGAATTTAGTCTGGCAATTGCTCCCGAAGGGACCAGAAAAAAAGTAGGGGAGTGGAAAACCGGATTTTACTATATCGCTAAAAAAGCCGAAGTGCCTATCATTATGGTGGCGTTCGACTTTGGCAGTAAAAGTGTAAAAGTTTCGGGCCCCTTGTATCCCTCAGGTGATAAGGAGCAGGATTTTATTAAGATCAAAGATTTCTACAAAGAAGTTACCGGCAAAATTGCCCACTACACATAAATACAAAGCTGCCTTAAAAGCCATTATTGCCAATCTAAACCTGTTTTAGGTTATTTACTTCTGAAGATTAAATCATATGATTTTTAAATTCTTCAGAAAGTTTGGCGGAAGCTTTTAAGGCAGCTTTTTTAATCAGAAAGTTTGCTGAAGATCGATACTAGTATCGGTAAACAGCGTTTACTTTAGAATCCTTGTTCGGCATAAACTCTTTTTCTATGAGATAAGCTTTTCCGTTTTGCTGAAGTACTTTTACAGCAGCAAGGTTCATCAATGAAACACTGCCGTTTCTTTTCTCATCATGAACATCTACCGAAGCCATTTTCTCATTGTAATCTCCCCAAATGTCTTCGCGGTTCTGAAGGAACAACGTATCGACCTTTCCTTCAAAAATAGCCGGAATGATCTCTGAAACCTGGGTTGATGTTCGGGAAGGGTTCAAGTCATTGAACTGCTTCATTTTATCTTCTCTATCTTTCCTGAAGTGTGGCTCAAGAGTTTCCAGTGCCGCTGCATGCAGACTAAAAATACTGTTGTGATCGGCTTCAGGGTTTCCGGGTACGGGTTTTGGATATAGATTTTTATATCGGCTGGCTTCCTGGTAAATTGAAAAATAAGAATCCTGGCAGGCAACTATAAGCGGAACACTCTCGTTGTGCAGAATTTCATAAATTCCCTTATCTACTGCCCTAAAGAAGCGTAAAATCTCATTTTTGCGATCCCTGCTTGCGGCTTCATAACCATGTTGGGTAGAAGTGCCCTGTGGGTTTGCGCCCACACTATTTCTTTGGGTTTTGTGCTTGCTGTTCTTTTCTTCGTAATCATACCCAACCCGGTCTTCGAGTTGATTGGGAGTAAGATCATCGATCTTAACCTCTCCTATAGAATATTGAGTGGCCTCATACAGTTTTACCTCATCCAGCTGTAAGTGGAGCAAGTAAAATCTTCCATCTCCATTAAACATAGGCACCAGCGGCTTTAAATAAAAATGGTCGGCCACATAAGTGAAGGCTTCAAAATAGATGGGTAAGGTGTACTGTTTTGAAAATCCGTCAGCAAGGAACAGTGCGAGTCCGTCGCTTTGATGTCGCCAAAAATCACTGTCGTCCATCAGGTCGTTCACCGGCTTCCCCATCTTTTCTATCTTATCCTGGGGGTATCCCATTGCTTTAAGTTCCTCAACGGCCTTTTTCCATTGACTTTTTAAATTGATCTTGTCCTTTTCTTCGAGAACGTCTTTTCCGGCCCTTACTGTAGGGATAAAAATTGAGACGCAAGGATTGCTGTCAAATTTTGCTAAGTCCTCAAATTGTTCTTTTGTCAAAATTGGCATGATCTGTCGGTTTTTACGGAAAAACTCCTCTAGAATCGGGTTTTTTCCTTGATTTATAATTGCGTACTTAAGATACTAAGATGCCAAAAAAGCCATAGGGCTGTCGGTCATAATTTTTCCTTAATGAGCTTAGGTTTAGCCGTTAATTTTCTGCTAAGAAATTACCACCACACCACAAACAGCCTTTGGTAGCTGCCGTTAGGAGTCTTCATCCAGAGTAGAGGAGAGAATTTATCGGTAAGAAGGGGAGCGATTTGCGTTGCAATGTATTCAAAAGAATACCAGGTGTTGTTGTGCTCCGGAAGTACCGGCCAGAACTTCTTCTTCGGACTAAAAAAGGTATTTTCTCCATAGTCTTCAAAAGTGAATTCTGAAGCTCTTATCCAGAAACCGGCAATGCAATCTGGATTGATATCTTTTAAAGCTGAAGGCTCCAATTTCTTCGGAAGAAAAACGGAAGCTTTAAAACACATTTTTTGAACCACCTGCTGCAGATCTACTTCATAAGCCTGAAGCATATTTTTTGTAGCTTCCTTAAACAGCAACGGGAATTGCCTTTTTTGAAGCCTTTCCAGCTTTCGGTTAAGGCTGTCGCGCTTATTAGGACCTATTAAATGGTCTTTTTCTGAAAACCAGTGTCGAGATCGTAGAGGTAGAATTTAAAGATCAATTCTACATGAGAAATTTGTCCTGTAGTTGCTTCTTTCAGCAGAAAATCGAGCTCTCCCAGGGTTTCTTTATTCTGAATGATCTGCTGATTTTGAAGTACAACTTCTTCCGAAGTAAAATGAGAAATATAACAGGCAAAAAAGTGCTCCATCCGCTTTCCCAGTACTGTTGCCGTGGGTGCAGAGACAGCAGGAAGATTTTTACCCGCAGTAAAACCGGTGGTGCGGTAGAGCGGGTAGTCAAAAATGGCATTTTCAGTAAAGATTTCAGAAGTACTTAAAAATCCTTCAAATTGTTGGGCTGTAGTGAATTCCATTTAATCTTTATCATCGTCTTTACTCAGCAGGAAACCAAAAGGTTTTAGAGGAGAAATACTACTAAACACATTAATGATAGCGAGGATAGGTATAGATAACACCATACCCGGAATGCCCCACACCATACTGCCAATAATTACTGCCAGTATCACAAAGAAAGGGTGAAGATCTACCTGGTCGCCTACCACATAGGGCTCCAAAATGTAACTTTCTACAAATTGCGCCACTGCAAAAGTGATCATAATCCCAATAAGAACGCCAGTTTCTCCAGATACAAGATATCCAAAGATCAAGGCCAACCCAAACCCTACAATGTTACCAATGTAAGGAAGAAGACTAAGTACAGCCGCCAGGATACTGATTAAAATGAAATTATTAACGCCCGAAATTCCGAGGCCTACGGCGTATAAAACTGCTAAAAATCCGATGAGAATTAATTTACCTACGAGATATTTTCGGGTGACTTTAGCCGAATTTTCAATAATATCTTTTACTTCATGCCTTCGGGAGTCGGGGAAGAGTAGTAACAAAAAACGCTTAAACCGGTGCCTGTAGTTTAGCAGAAAGAAGATATATATAAAGGTGATAAGATAGTCACCAAAAAAACTGATGGCATTATTGAGAAAAGAAGCAGCTTTTTTGCCTGCATTTGAAGTTTCGCTCATAAAAGGAACGTCGCTGCCTTTTTCAGAACTTTCAATATCCTGCTGCTCCAGCGGGGTGTGCTCCAGTAAAAAAGCCTTCACCTGTTCGATTTTCGGGGCCATTGTTTCCTTGATCTTTGGCCAGTCGTCTACCACCGTTTTCACCTGCATTGATATAATGGCGAAAAAACCTATGGAAGCCAGGAAAATAATGAAAGTGCTTACCAGGGAAGAGGACATCCGATTCATAAATGATTTTTCCATCTTCCTGCAAAGTGGTATCATGAGAAGAGAGAGAATCACGGCTGTGGTCAACGGAATGAGAAAGCCACTTGCATCTGCCAGCCCCTGAAACAGGAAGTACAAAGCGAGTATGGTTAATGTTCCATAAAGAAGTATTTGTTTCCCCTTAGAGTTGCGTAATTGTTCCATAAAAGTGAAGGTACAAAATCAGCAGCCCAATCTATTCTAACTAAAAGTTAAAGACTTTTTGAACAAAGCTTTTGTTCATGGGGCTCATGAGGAGTTTTTGCTTTAAATTCGTACAAACTGAAATTGTGAAGCAACAGCGTTACTACTACCTAATTAAGATACAGTATTTGGGGTACAGGCTGCATGGATGGCAAAGACAACCGGGCTTAAAAACTGTGGAAGGCCTCGTGAAAAAGACCCTCAAATTTGTTTTAGGGGAGCTCCACTTCAAAGTCCTGGGTTCCAGCAGAACCGATGCCATGGTCTCTGCACATGAGTCGGCTTTTGAATTATTCATAGATCACGAACCTTTGGAGAATATGGCCGATTTCCTGGTGCTGTTCAACCAGAATCTGCCTCCAGATATCCGCGCACTAAGCATTAAAGAAGTTGATGCTGCTTTCAATATTATTCAACACCCAAAGAAAAAGGAGTACCTGTACCTGTTTTCCTTCGGAAGAAAGAGTCATCCTTTTGCAGCACCTCTTATGGCCACATTTCCTGAAAATCTAGATGTTGACCTCATGATGCAGGGCGCCCATATTTTTGAAGGGAAACATTCCTTTCATAATTACTGCACCAAACCCACACCGCATACTGTAGTAGAACGTGAGATTGATACCTGCGAAATTTTGCTGAATACAAAGATCACCGCAAGTTTTTTTCCCGATAAATCTTACCTGCTAAAAGTTACCGGAACGGGATTTTTGCGCAACCAGATAAGGTTAATAATGGGAGCCATGGTACAATTGGGAAGAGGCGAATTTTCTATTGCCGACATAGAAAGAAGCCTGGCACCGGACGTAAAGATGCCCATGAACTATATCGCCCCCGGCAGCGGACTCATCTTAAACAAAGTGGATTTTGAGTGAAGGGACGGGTTGCGGGTTGCGAGTTGCGAAATTGGGTTGCAGGTTGCGAGTTGCGGGTTGCGCGGTCTAATTTCGGACTTCACACTTCTAAGTTCGTACTTCTAAGTTCGTACTTCTAACTTCAGTTTTCTTTATTCAATATCGTTAGTGCTACCCGAATGGTTCCGTAGTCCATTTCTTCTTTAAAATGTTCGAAGTAGGATTTTAGAGTATCAGGATTATCAAGTTCTTTTTGTGCCTTGCGGACTGCTTCGAGATCTCCTTCTGAAATATATTTTTTCAATTCCACATCTTCGCCGCTTTCATAAAGTTTAGAAAGGTGGGAAAAAATGGTGGTGACAGCCAGGTTTCTTGCCTGCGCCATTTCTTCAATACTCATTCCTTCCCGATACAACCTGAGGGTTTCTTTGTAAGTATTGCCTTTTTTACGGGTTTTCTTCTCCCGCTTTTCTTTGCTGTGGGCAATAATCTCCTTGATGAACCGGTACCCGTAATTCTGCATTTTTTGACGTCCAACCCCACTTATCTGCATAAAATCTTCATCGGTCATTGGGCGTTCTTTCTCCATTTCCTTGAGGGTGGCATCATTAAAAATAAGGTATGCCGGGATGTCCTCTTCCCTGGATAGTTCGAGCCTCAGCTTTCTTAACCTCTCAAAAAGGGTATTTTCTGAAGCCTTTTCGGCAACGACAGGTTGTTTCTTGAGTTCGGCCTGGGTGACATCGGCCAGGGAAACTTTTTCCTGCTCAAAAAGCACATTTTTGGCAAGGCTTGTGAGCCTGATCTTGTTCTGGTCGTGAAATGCGATCTCCAGGCATCCCTGATTGATCAACTGGATAATATATTGCTGCCAGTCTCTCCAGGACACATCGCTGGCAATGCCATAAGTTGAGAGGGCTTGATAGCCTTTTTCGAGCACCTGTGCGTTTTGGGCTCCCCGCAGCACATCTATGACCATAGAAATTGGTTCCTGTTCCTTGAGCCGGTAAACCGTAGAAAGGGCTTTTTGGGCAAGTATGGTACCGTCAAAGAATTCAGGCGGATTCTTACACACGTCGCAGTTGCCACAATCTTCCGAAATAATTTCTCCAAAGTAGCTTAGCAAAATCCTTCGGCGGCAACTAAGAGCTTCAGAATATTGTTTCATGCGTTCCAGTTTCGCCAGCTGGATCTCGGCGTTCCCCGAACCTTCAGCAAACTTCTGTAGCTGTACCACATCGGCATAACTGTGGAAGAGCAGGGTAGAAGAAGGTAATCCGTCACGCCCGGCACGGCCAATCTCCTGATAGTAACCTTCAAGGTTCTTTGGCATATTATAATGTATCACCCAACGCACATTAGATTTGTCTATACCCATCCCAAAAGCAATAGTAGCACAGATAATGTCATTATTGTCATTGATGAAATCCTCCTGAATCTGGTTCCTTTCATTATGTGATAATCTGGCGTGATAAGCTTCGGCCTTGTAGCCTTTCTCCCTGAGTTTGGTTGCGAGTTCTTCAGTGTTTTTCCGGCTTAAGCAGTAAATGATACCACTCTCAGACTTTCTACCTTTCAAAAATGCCAGAATCTGCTCAAATTTTTTGGTGCCGGGACGTACTTCCAGGCTCAGGTTTTTTCTATCAAAAGAAGAGAGGTGATGAGTGGCGTGCGGAATATTGAGTTGATCGCAAATATCCTGGCGCGTGGCTTTATCGGCTGTGGCAGTGAGAGCGATCACAGGAGTTTCAGGATGCCGGTTTTTAAGATATCCCAGCTGAGTATATGCCGGCCTGAAATCGTGCCCCCAACTGGAGATACAGTGAGCTTCATCAATAGCAATTAGGCTGATATTGCCCGCAGAAAATACAGCGTCTACATACTGAAGACTTTCGGGCGCTACATAAAGAAGTTTGATCTCATTTTTCTCAATCTTTCTGAAGATCTCCTGCTGCTCCTGTTCTTTCTGACTGCTATTGAGGAATGCTGCGGAAATTCCATTAGCGGTAAGACCATCTACCTGATCTTTCATAAGGGCGATAAGCGGAGAGATCACAATAGTAATACCCGGAAGCAAAATGGCAGGAAGCTGAAAACAAATAGATTTTCCGCCACCTGTTGGCATGATCACCAGGTTATCACGACCTTCAAAAACAGCCTCGATTATTTCCCGTTGCTGTGGCCTGAAACTGTCATAACCAAAATATTCCTTTAATGTGCCTACTAATTTTGCCTCTTCAACCATTATGCAAATAAAATGAAAGCAAGCCAATGCCCAATGCCCGGAACTTGTTAAATACAACATTTTTTCACAGTCTACAGGTACGCGGAAATTCTTACATTTAAAAAAATATTCTTCTATGGTTAAAAGAACCCGCTACCTTTCTAAAAGGCCCAGATCAAACCAGGCACTTCACCAGGCCCCCGGAACCGTTACTTATGTGGGGCGTAAAGAGCAGGTAGAAACGTTACTCGAAGTGATAGATTACAATGCCGACAATTATGAAAGGTTTACTTCAAAAAACCCCGAAGATGCTTTTCAATTTGAGGAAGAAGATCGTACTACCTGGATCAATATCGACGGACTCAGCAATACAAAAGAGATTGAAAAGATTGGAAAGTATTACGACCTACATCCTTTGATCATTGAAGATATTGTGAATACTAACCAGCGCCCTAAAATAGATGAATACAAAGATTACTTCTTTATAGTAGCAAAAATGCTATACTTTCGGGAAGATGGGCGGCTGGAAAACGAACATATAAGCATGGTTCTGGGCAAGAATTATGTGCTCACCTTCCAGGAGGCCGGGGGAGATGTCTTTAATGGGGTGCGGGAGAGACTTTCTCAGGCGAAAGGCCGCATAAGAAGCAGGGGTGCAGACTATCTTGTTTTTGCCCTTTTAGATGCTATTGTAGACCACTATTTTATAGTTGTAGACGATATGAGCGATAAAATAGAAGCCATGGAAGAACGGCTTTTTGATGCACAACCTAAAGATGACACCATACTTGAGATCCAGGAATTAAAACGCACTATGTTAAGAATAAGGCGCGCTGTAAATCCTTTGCGGGAGGTGGTAAGCCGTATCGAAAAAGTAGATCATGACCTTATACAGGAGCAAACCCTCAATTACATACGCGATCTATATGATCACATGCTGCAGGTCTCAGAAAATATTGAGATCTACAGGGAAATGACCTGGGGCCTAATGGATATGTACATGACCACGATAAGCAATAAAATGAACGAAGTCATGAAAGTTCTTACCATTATGGCTTCTATCTTTATTCCGCTAACTTTTCTTGCCGGGATCTATGGGATGAACTTCGAATACATGCCCGAACTCCAATACAAGTACAGTTATCCTGTTTTATTGGTTGCGATGTTCTTTTTAATTATAGGGATGCTATTTTATTTTAGACGAAAGCGGTGGCTTTAAGCTTTTAAGGTTTACTGCCAGAACTTATCGCTCCAGTCATCGGGATCGGGGGTGATGATTTCTTCCTCTTTATTTGCTATTTTCTGAAGCTTCTCTTCTGTAACGGTTTCCTGCAACTCCCTGAATAGCTCCCGCTCTTCAAACCTGATGTGCCGGTTCAGTTCTTTTTCTATGGAATGGAATGTCTCTTCACTGGCTTCCTCTTTAAATAAAAATTCCAGCCGGGAGTGTTCATTAATGGCTCTTGTGCTCATGGAATGTCTACCTCCTAAAAGAGGAAATATTTCGGATTCTTCAAACCTGAAATGTGGCCTTAGTTGAGAAGTAAAGAAAAAGTCAGTATACTTTTTTATCCGGTCTAATTCGATCTTTCTTTTTAATCCTTCTCTAATCTTCCAGCACAATAATAATCCGTGGTGATGATCTCTGCTAAGTGGCTTCAAAGCTTCGTGCCTCTTAATTGGTATAGGTTTGTCCATGATCTTTGTGATTAGGATGCAAAGCTAACCTTATGATACCCGGAAGAGTATGACCATAGTCATGTTCTTTAGATGATGTTAATGAAAGATGACAATTTATCTTTTTTTTAATAACTAAAATCCTGTTTATCCTGTAAACCTTTATAATTTAGGAGAAAGCAGTAATTCTTTTTTAAATAAACCCTGATTTTATGAAAATTGGTTTTCACGCTTCCCACGAACAATTTACACCCCGACACTTACTCAAGCTCGTACAAAAAGCTGAAGATGCAGGCTTTAAAGCAGTATTGTCTTCAGATCATTTTCATCCGTGGAGTGACACCCAGGGCGAAAGCGGCTTTGCCTGGAGCTGGCTGGGAGCGGCCATGCAGGCTACCAATCTTGAATTTGGAATTGTAAATGCTCCCGGCCAAAGATACCATCCCGCTATTATTGCCCAGGCCGTGGCAACCCTCGATCAAATGTTTCCGGGTAGGTTCTTTCTGTGCTCGGGGAGCGGGCAGTTGCTCAATGAGAATATTACGGGTGAAAAATGGCCTGCAAAAAGAGACAGGAACCAAAGGCTTCGTGAATCGGTAGAGGTTATGCAGCGCCTGTGGCAGGAGAATGATTACCTCAATCACAAAGGTATGTTCACGCTTGAACGGGCAAAATTATTTACCAAACCTACTCAAATTCCCACAGTTTTTGGTGCCGCCATAACCGAGAAGACTGCCGCCTGGCTTTCTTCGTGGGCAGATGGTATGATTACTATTTCTAAACCTAAAAAGGAACTTGAAAAAATGATAGCAGCTTTTAGAGGCACAGGAGGTGAAAATAAACCTATGGCTTTAAAGGTGCAGATCTCTTATGCCGCCACTCGCCAGGAAGCACTTGATGGTGCCTGGGAACAATGGAAGAACAATATTTATCCCAGCAAGGTCATTGCCGATATAGACAGTCCCGAAAAATTTGATGCCATGGGGCAGAATACGAGAAAAGAAGATGTGGAGAAGCATGTGATTGTAGGGAATGATGCAGATACTTTTATCGAAAAGATCAGGGAGTATGAAGCACTGGGGTTCGAAAAGATCGTGATTCACAACGTCAATACCCAACAAGAAGATTATATCGACTTTTTCAAGAAAGAAGTACTTCCTAATTTTCAACAGCAATAGTCTTAACTATGAATAAATTCTGGTATAAAAATGCGGTGATTTATTCTTTGGATGTTGAAACATTTAAAGATTCTAATGGTGATGGGACCGGAGATTTTGAAGGCTTAAAAAATGCCCTTCCCTATCTGTCAAGTCTTGGGGTGACCTGCCTTTGGCTCCTGCCAATTTTTGATACACCAAACCGCGACAATGGTTATGATGTCAAAGATTACTACAAGATAGATCCCCGACTGGGTGACCTGGGGCATTTTGCTCAGTTGATTGATGCCGCCGAAGAAGTTGGCATTAGGGTATTGATAGATCTGGCTGTAAACCACACTTCAAGTGAGCATTTCTGGTTTCAGGAATCCCGTAAAAGTAAAAGTTCAAAATACCGGGACTACTACATTTGGGTAGATGAAAAGCCCGAAGATCCTGCGCCCAATATGATGGCCGAAGAGGGTGAAAAGAGCACGAGCTGGAAGTACGACCGCACTGCAAAAGCATATTATTTCCATTCCTTCTATCCGCATCAGCCAGACCTCAATATTGCTAATCCGCAGGTACAAAAAGAGATTTTCAGGATCATGCACTTCTGGTTAAAAATGGGAGTTTCGGGCTTCAGGATTGACGCTGCACCTCACATGTTCAAGGAAAAGGGCAGGATGGATTTTGAAGGAGATCCGCACGAGATCTTCCGTAACTTCAGGGAATTTGTAGAAACCCAGAAACCTGATGCCATTTTACTGGCTGAAGTTGACCTTGATCCAAACCAGTACAATAAATATCTGGGGAACGAAGACCAGATGCATATGCTCTTCAATTTTTATGTCAACAACTTCACGTACCTGGCTTTTGCCCGGGAAGAGGCAACACCGCTTGCCAGGGCCTTACAACGCATGCCGAAGGAAATTACAGAAAAAGAGCAGCTGGCCACTTTTCTTCGGAATCATGATGAACTCAATCTTGACAAGCTAAGCAAGAACGAAAGAGAAGAAGTATTTAAAGCTTTTGCGCCCCAGGAGAACATGCGGATCTTTGGCCGCGGAATTAGAAGGAGATTAGCTCCAATATTGGATAACAATCGTCAAAAAATGGAGCTGGCGCACAGCCTTCTCTTCACATTACCCGGCACTCCGGTATTGCGATATGGCGAAGAGATAGGAATGGGAGAGGACCTTTCTATGGAAGGCCGCTCAAGCGTTCGCACTGTAATGCAGTGGGCCAACGAGCAAAACGGCGGGTTCTCTAATGCACCTACAGAAAACCTTATTAGAAATGTCATTTCTGGAGGGGAATTCGGGTACGAAAAAGTTAATGTTAGTGATCAATTAAGAGATCCCGATTCCTTTCTTACCTGGATCTCTAAAGCTATAGATTATCGGAAGGAATTTCCTGAATTTGGTTGGGGTCGCAGTCATATTATTGATACCGGAGATCCTCACGTGCTGGGATATTATTCAAAGTCTGATAAAGGAATGGGGATAGCATTTCATAATTTTTCAGGAAAAGAAATAACAATAAAACTTGAGGTAGACGAAGAAGAATTTAAAAATGTTGTTGATGTCTTCGGAAATATTAGATATGAAAAATTTGATCCAAAAAATCAGAAGGTGAAGTTAACACCTTACGGGTACAGATGGATGCACAAGAAACATAACTACTTATGAAATACAACGATTATTTGTGGTGGCATAAAGGAGTAATTTATCAGGTATATCCGCGATCTTATAAAGATAGCGACCAGGATGGGGTAGGAGACCTGCGCGGAATCATAGAGAAGCTCGATTACCTGAAAGAGCTTGGAGTTGATGCGGTATGGGTTTCTCCTATTTATCCTTCTCCCATGGCCGATTTTGGTTATGATGTAAGCGATTACACCGGGATTCACCCGCTCTTCGGAAATATGGGAGATTTTGATGATCTTTTAAAGGAAGTCCATGAACGGGAAATGAAACTTATCCTTGACCTGGTTCCCAATCATTCCTCCAATGAACATCCATGGTTCAGGGAATCCAGAAGTTCAAAAGATAACCCGAAACGGGACTGGTATATCTGGAAAGACCCCGCTCCCGACGGTGGCCCTCCCAATAACTGGCTGAGTGTTTTTGGCGGCCCGGGCTGGGAATATGATGAAGCTACGGGGCAATACTACTACCACGCCTTTTTAAAGGAACAGCCCGATCTTAACTGGCGCAATCCTGAAGTACAAAAAGCCATGCTAGACGTGATGAGATTTTGGTTGGAAAAAGGTGTAGATGGTTTTAGAGTAGATGTGATGTGGCATATGGTAAAAGATGATCAGTTTAGAGATGATCCTCCTAACCCCGATTATAATGATAAGATGAACTCCTACAGCAGGAAAATTCCGGCTTTTTCAACAGATCAGGACGAGGTTCATGACATTGTACATAAGATGCGCAGGGTAATAGATGATTATGATGAAAGATTGCTAATTGGAGAAATTTACCTGCCCATTAGTAAGCTGGTTCGTTACTATGGCGAAGATAATCGCGGGGCACATTTGCCTTTCAATTTTCAGCTTTTGCAGTTGCCGTGGGATGCTGCAAAAATTGAAGCTGCGATAAGTGAATACGAAGGTGCGCTGCCCGAACATGGTTGGCCCAACTGGGTGTTGGGAAATCATGACAATTCCCGAATTGCAAGCCGGGTAGGGAAGGAGCAGGCGAGGGTTGCAGCCATGCTTTTATTGAGCCTTCGGGGAACGCCTACCATTTACTACGGAGATGAATTGGGAATGGAAGATGTTGAAATTCCGAAGGAAAAGATACAGGACCCGCAGGCACTTAATGAACCCGGAGTGGGACGCAGCCGTGATCCGGAACGCACGCCTATGCAGTGGGATGATTCTAAAAATGCAGGCTTTACAACAGGAGAGCCATGGCTTCCGCTTATGGAAAATTACCGGGAGCTAAATGTAGAAAAACAATGGAGCAAAGAGGGTTCTATGCTGCAGCTTCACAGGAAACTTCTTGAGCTGAGGGCAAAGGAACCGGCACTACACATCGGGAAATATAATCCGGTGCCTTCAAATGGAAATCTTTTGGCGTACCTCAGGGAATACGAACAGGAAAAATTTCTCATTGTGCTGAACCTTGGAGCTTCCGAAGAAATATTTGAGCCTGAGTTTCAATGGCAGGGCACAGTAAAGATTGCCACGCATACAGAACTTGAAGGAGAAAAACTGAATCAAAAAATAACCATAGCCGCAAACCAGGGGCTTTTAATAAAATTAGATTAAGATGAGAACACTGGGAAAAAAGACGTGGGTTATTGCCGAAGGTTATATCCCCGAATATGGCACAGGTAAGGAACCGGAATTCATTAGCCATGAAACAGCCTGTATCTTAAATACTTCTAATGAAACTGCAGAGGTTGAGCTCACTATTTTCTTTGCTGATAAAGATCCTGTAGGGCCTTATAAAGTGACTGTAGAAGCTCAGCGCACCAAACATTTACGGTTTAATGATCTCAAAGAACCTGAACCCGTACCCCTGGGGACAGATTATGCTTGTGTGATCGAATCTTCAATTCCTGTTGTGGTACAGCACACAAGGCTCGATTCAAGACAAGCCGAAAATGCTCTTTTGACGACTATAGCCTATTCAGAATAAATGGAAATCTTTAAGAACTGGAGTGGAAGTATGGTTTTTAGCCCAGGAGAAATTGTTACTCCCGAGAGCGAAGAACAGGTTTGCACCCTGGTCAAAAAAGCCACTTCGGAAGGTAAAAAAGTGAGGGTTGTAGGTGCCGGCCACTCTTCATCACCCCTGGTGCAGACAGAAGATTACCTGCTTTCGCTGAAACACTTTAGAGGCGTTGAAGACCCCGATATGAAAACCCACCGGGCTACTGTACCGGCCGGTATGACGGTAAAGGAGGCCGGTAAAGACCTTTTTCGATACGGGCTGGCCATGCACAATACCGGGGATGTAGATGTGCAAACCCTTGCCGGGGCTATAGGCACTGGCACTCACGGCACAGGGAAAGAACTTCCCAACCTTTCGGCAATGCTTTACGGTGTGAGAATGGTTAATGGCGAGGGAGAGATTGTGGAAGTAAATCGCGATACCGATGCCGGGACCATGCGGGCACTGCAGGTTTCAATGGGGTCCTGCGGAATATTCCTTAAAATGAGACTTCAGCTGGAGCCCGCTTACCAGCTTTACAGGAAAGAATATTGTGTCTCTTTTAAAGATTGCATGAACAATTTTGAGGAGCTCAAAAAAAACAGGAATTTCGACTTTTACTGGTACCCCAGAACAGATCTCTGTAAAATCAGGATCATGAATACCGAAAAAGAGAAGATGCCCGAAATCTCCTATGGCAGCCTGGAACTGGAGAGAGAAGGGCCCAGCCATGAGATCCTGCCACGGGCGCGCCACCTCAAATTCGATGAAATGGAATATGTACTTCCGCAAGAAAAAGCGATGGAGTGTTTTATTGAAGTGAGAAAGCAGGTAAAGGAAAAATGGAGGCGTACTGTTGCCTGGAGGCTCCTTATTCGCACCATAAAAAAGGATGACGCACTTATAAGCCCCATGAGTGAGAGGGAATCTGTTACTATTTCGCTTCATCACAATGCCGGCCTCAGGTTTTGGGAATATTTTCAGGCTATAGAACCTATCTTTCTGAAGTACGGCGGGCGCCCGCATTGGGGCAAAAAGCACACTTTAAAGGCAGAGCAGCTTAAGGAACTTTATCCTCACTGGAATCGATTTCAGGAGACCAGGAAAAAATTTGATCCTAAAAGCACCTTTTTGACACCTTATATGAATGAACTCTTTAACTTTGAATAATGAGGAAAATCGGGAAACTTAACTGGGCTTTTTCCGGCGGAAGAATTCCGTTTGATTCTACGGGAGAAGAACCTGTGTTCAACAGCCACGATAAAATTTCGGTACTTAATACTTCCGAAGAAGAAGCAAATATCGAGATCTTCATATTTTACAGGAATCAGGCGCCTGTGGGCACTTATGAAGTAAAAATAAAGCCGCAACGCCTCCGAAAGATCAGGATCAACGACCTTATAGACCCCGAAGCAGTTGCGCTGGAGAGAAATTATGGCTGCTATGTTCGATCAAACATCCCTGTGGTAGTGCAATTCAGCAGAATGGACACCGGCCAAAACGCAAATGCGATCATGGGAACTATGGCTTTCCCGGCCGACAAAAAATGACAGCATGCTAGGATTTTTACTGGCTTTTGGAACCGCTATTTCTGAAGCTTTAAAGGATATTACCAGTAAGCACAACCTTCATCACATAGATGAATACACGGCGGCTTTTTCTATGCACCTGGTACAAAGCCTTCTTTTGATCCCGGTGGTTTTCTACTTCGGGTTTGAATCTATTTCCACACGCTATTTGTGGGCGCTACTTGGCTGTTCTTTGCTGCAGCTAATGGTGATTTTACTGTATTTTAAAGCTATCAAGAGGTCCGAAATTTCGGTGACGCTTCCGCTTATTACTTTGACGCCGCTGTTTATGCTCATCACTTCTCCCATAATGGTGGGCGAATTTCCTAATGCATTGGGGTTGATAGGGATTGTACTTATTGTGGTGGGGACTTATATTTCCAATTTGAGTGAGGATCCAAAAAAGGTATTTTCGCCCTTCGTTTCCCTGCTGAAGAATCAGGGAGCAAGATATATGTTTGGCGTGGCTTTCATCTGGAGTATCACCGCCAACCTTGACAAAATAGGAGTGGAGGAGACTTCACCTGTTTTCTGGGCGTTCACTAAAGATTTTACGATCCTGATGTACCTCGTTCCTATTTTGCTGTGGAAGTCAAAGAAACCCTGGCTACAAATCAGGAACCGCAAAGGCCCGCTGTTCATGGTTGGTTTTTTCAGGACCACCAGTGTGCTGGCCCACATGTTTGCGCTTCAGCTTATCCTGGTGCCTTACGTGGTCACGATTAAAAGGTCGAGCGCTGTTTTTATTATTCTCTATGCCTTTTTTTTTCTGAATGAAAAGAAGAACTTCAGGAACAGGATAATAGGGATTAGCATTATTCTTACCGGTCTTTTCATTATTGCCATTTCCTAAATAATTCCGAAGATTCTCATAAAAAGTTTTACTTTTAAACAAACCTTATTATGAGAATTTCAACCATCAAATTTCTGGCAGCTGGCCTTGTTGCTAGCCTTGCCTCCTGCAACCAGGGGAAAAACCAATCCCAAAATGATGTTACTCCCAATGATCCAAAAGCTGAAACTATGAATACAATTTTTGTGGGTTCATACACTAAAAAAGAGGGCCATGTAGACGGGAAGGCCAAAGGTATTTATACGCTTTACCAAAACAGCCAGACGGGCGAACTCAAGGAGGGCAAAACGGTTGCTGAAGTGACTAATCCTTCGTTTGTAAAGGCTTCAAAAGATGGGAAGCTGCTATTTGCAGTGAGCGAATTAGGCCCCGGAGATGCTGAATCGGGGTTTATTTATTCTTACAAGATCAATGAAAATGACTCTTTAGAAGAACTCTCCAGACTTTCTACGGAAAGCTTTGCGCCGGCTCACGTGACGACCGATGAATCTGGTAAATATGTTTTTGTAGCGAATTATTCTGGCGGAGTAGTAATGCTGTTCAAAGTAGATGAAAATGGCATTCTGAAGAAACAGCAGAGAATAGATCTTGAAAATCCGGAAGGATCTCATGCTCATTCGGTCACTGTTTCGGCTGATAATAAGCACGCATACGTTGCCGATTTGGGCAATAATAAAATCTGGATCTATGATTTTGATGAAAACGAAGGCAAGTTAGTTCCGGGAGAGCAGGCTTTTGCAGCCCTGGATGAAGGTGCCGGCCCCAGGCATTTTACACTTTCCAAAAATGGCAGTTTTGCTTATTCAATTAATGAACTCAACAGCAGTGTAAGCGCTTTTAAGGTGCGGGAAAATGGGGGACTTGAACTTATTCAGAATATTTCTTCCCTTCCCGAAGATTTTTCAGAAAATAATTCGGGTGCTGATATTCATTTGCATCCTTCAGGGAAATTCCTTTACGCTTCCAATCGGGGGCACAACAGCATTGTCTCTTATGAGATAGATGCTGCTTCAGGAGCACTGAGCAATCCAAATTTCACTTCTACCCTCGGTAAAACCCCCCGAAATTTTGCCATTTCCCCCGATGGAGCCTTTTTATATGCCGCCAATCAGGATTCAGGAGATATTTCAGTATTTAAAATAGGTGAAGATGGAACATTGGAACAAAAAGGAGAGCCTGTAGCTTCAAAAACCCCGGTTTCATTAGAATTTTTGACCCGCTAAAGGCTCTTATTCCTTAAAAATTTAATCTTTTTAATTCCCTGTCAAAAATGCCATTTTTGACAGGGGATTTTTTTATACTTCTTCAATAATAAAGAATCCGTCGTTGCCCTGAGATTGATACAGGGGCATAAAGATGTAGGCGTCCCACTCGCTCTTTATCTCGCCGCCATTACTTGTGGCAAGCAATTGCCCTTTCTTAATCTTCTGAAAATTCTTGAATCCGGGTTCCATCTTAAAACTGTCGCCTTTCTTGATCTCGTGCCGGTATACAATTTCAAAGGTTTTTTGCGAAGGAGCATTATTTTCGTTGAATCGTTCTACACATTCGGGATAGCATGAAACTTTCTCCACGTCAAGATTATTAGCTTCTTGTAATGCAAGCCAGATCATCCCCTCATGATTTTCTACGGAAGCTTCACTCGTGTGCTGCCCGGCTTCGAAAACAAAGCCAGTCAAGCCGGTGCGGCTCATGTAATGATCTATAGCGCCATACACGATATCACTGAAACCTTTCACTATGTAAGTTGGAAACCTGTGAGACCACTTAACATTGTCGTGAACATCCTGTACCGAAATGTAGGGCAGGCTGTCTGAAGACGTAGTGTGACAGTCAAGGAAGTAGCGTTTGGAGTACTGACTTTTGGGGTGACCCTCCAAAACGTTGATGATCTCGTGCATTTCCCGCTGTTCCTGCGTTTCGGGATCCTGGTTCTTCACATTGTCTTCGGTCCAGGTGCGGTTGAGATCTTCATCGATGTATCGCTGGTCTTTTTCAAGCGCTGCTTTATTCCCCATGACCCCAACAATAGTTCCGTCAATTTCGGGTTTTGTTTTTTCAAGTTCAGAAAAGACCTTTTTTAGTGCTTTGACCCCACTGGGTTCATTGCCGTGAACCCCGGCAGTTACAAAGAGCAAAGGCCCTTTTTTGTTACTGGTATATTCTCCTATGATTCGGGTTTTCTCTTTCATTTTCTCTTTTTTGTTACGCCATTGTAGCCAGAACCTGGTTGGAGATCTGACCCTTATACATTTTTTTGTATTCCACTTTCTTTTCGATGGCATCTATGACCACATCGGAAAAATCGGGAAGACCAATTTCTTCAAAGTGATCCATTCCGCCGGGACTAAGCACATTGATCTCGATGAGCTTATCTTTAACGATATCAAGGCCTACAAAGAATAATCCGTCCCTTATCAATTTAGGAGCAGTGATCTCAATGATGCGCTTCATCTCGTCTGTAAGCGGACTTTTATCACCTGTACCACCCTGATTAAAGTTACTTCGGAATTCTCCTTCGCCAGTGACCCTTTTGATGATTCCGTATTTTCCATCTTTTTCCATGACCCTACCATTCAGAAGTAAAACTCTCACGTCACCTTCTTTTGCTGCGGGCAGGTATTCCTGTGCGATGATGTAGCCCTGATTAGAGAGGTTTTCTATGATTTGATTCAGGTTCTTTTCGTTCTTATCGATCAAATACACATCTCTTCCTCCCGAGCCTTCTAAAGGTTTGAGCACCATTTTTTTCTTGTGGTTCTCAAAGAACTCCAGTACATCTTCTTTTTTCCTGGTGATGATAGAGTAGGGTTTGATGCTTGCCGGTAGCTCCTCAAAATATAATTTATCAATAAAAGCATTAGACAGGGCATAGGCATCATTGAGTACCAGTACGCCTTCCTGTTGTACCATGCGGCCAAAAGCAACCCCGGCCTGTTCGGCCCATTGACGGGAAGAACCTTCTTCGGTAGGATTGTTCCTTATAAAAAGCACATCAAGATCTGTAGCTGTGATTCTCTCTTTTTTGGCTTTATCGCTTTGCAACAGTTCGAGGTATTCTTTAGGAGTTTTTGCTTCTATCTTTTTAGGCAGGTAAGTAGATTCTATGCAAAGTTCTTTGCCCTGTTCGAAGAAAAAATCTCCCACGCCCATGGCATAAACATCATGCTTACGCTTTCGAGCCTCCTGCATAAGGTACACTGTGGTACCACAGGTCTCAGTCTCAACACTATTGATTACAAAACATATTTTCATTAATGATTTCTTTTAGGGGATCACTCCCGGTTAAATTGATAAAATTTTAAAATATTCTATTCCATTGTTGCAAGTTCGCGGTTGGAAATTCCGGTGCCATAATGCTTCTTATATTCAATTTTTCTCTCGATGGACTCAATGATGACATCCGAGAAATTTTCAACCCCAATTTTGTAAAGACCGTCCAGGCCTCCCGGACTCAATACATTGATCTCGATAAGCTTGTTTTTCACGACATCGAGACCAACAAAGAAATGTCCGTCTCTTTTTAGTTTGGGGGATACAATGTCTATGATCTTCTTAATATCTTTGGTGAATTCGCTGGTTTCGGGTATTGCGCCCTGTGAAATATTACTCCGGAATTCCCCTTCGCCACTCACACGTTTAATAATGCCGTATTTGCCATTCTTTTGCAGGATCTTTCCGTTAAGCAAAAGCACACGCACATCACCTTCTTTGGCTGCTGGTAAATATTGCTGCGCGATGATATAGCCCTGGGCAGAGAGGTTTTCGATAATCTGGTTAAGGTTTTTTTCGTTCTTGTCTATAAGATAAACTCCGCGCCCGCCTGAACCTTCAAGGGGCTTTAATATCATCTTCTTCTTATGAGCTTCAAAAAACTCCAGGATTTCGTTTTTGTCGCGGGTAATTAATGATGCCGGCTTGATATGAGCAGGCAACTCTTCAAAATAGAGCTTGTCAATAAAAGCATTGGAGAGGGCAAAAGCATCGTTGAGCACAAGCACTCCTTCCTGTTGTACCATGCGGCCAAATGCCACCCCGGCAGCTTCGGCCCAGTGCCTGCCCTGATCTTCTTCAGTAGGATTATTGCGTATAAATAGTACATCCAACTGTTTTGCTTCCAGTTTTTTAATCGATGCTTTTTCTCCCTGCAGCATTTCGAGATGTTCTTCGGGGCTTTCGGGTTTAAAGCTCTTTGGCAGGGAAGTGCTGATTATGCTAAGCGCCTCATTTTGGGTAAAACTAAAATCACCCACTCCCATTAAGTATACGTCATGATTCCTTTTCCAGGCTTCATGCATCATGTAAACAGTGGTGCCGGCACCTTCAGATTCCACGCTATTTACTACAAAACATATTTTCATGCGTTTATCAATTGTGAAAGAGGAATCCCCTTTCTTATTTGCTGAAGTTTCTCTTTAGTCTCTTCTGAATGTAAATAGCGAGGAGTGAGCTTTTGAGGGGAAAGTACCCTTCTATCCTGTAATTCTTTGATTATCTGCATGTGCTCAAGTGAAAACTTTCCGGTAAGAAGAGGACTTAATTCCCCACCTTCTTCCAGGTGTTTTTTGAGCTGTACCAGACCCTTGAGATAAGAAATGTCTTTTGTAAAGCCACCTCCCTGCATAATACGGGATGTGATATTAAATGCTCTTTGAGTTGTAAAATTATAATCGTTATAAAGCAGACGAAATATCTCCTGGAAATCGGCCCCGTGCATTCTTGCCGAAGCAGCTACAACCCGGCCAGCTAAAGTTCTCATCCTGTTACCTGTAAGTCCGCCTACTAGGTACTCAGATAACACTGCCAGACCTTCCTGAAGCGTGTCATAATCAGTAAGGCCAATAGAAAGTAGTCTTAGGGGCTGTTTATTTCCGTTGTAGTAAGTGAGGACATGTGTGCCTATTTCGTGCTGGATCAAAGCTTTAGTTTCATTCGCGTTGAGCTTGTAATCACTTGGTAAATAGAGTTCTCCACGAGAGACCATAAGAATATTGACATCATCGCGCACGTGTACTTTACTGGAGAAATTTTCATCCTGACCACGGAAGTACTCGAACTCCTTGTGGGCAAGAACCTCAAAATCTTCAGCTTTAAGTATACTCTCAAAATCCTGCTGTTCCTGTTCGGGAACTTCTTTTAAAATTGTCTCAGCCTCCCTTTGAAGCTCACGGCTAATTTTTCCGTAGAGCATCATACTGTTATAGAAAAAACTATCAAGACCTCTTTCGGTGAGCATGCTTATCTGGAGATCGAGTTCTTCTCGTTTCTCCCTAAAAATGTAAGAAAGTGCAGGATCATCTACTTCCTCGATCTTTAAGTTATAAAGTTTTCTTTTGAGAACATCGGGGTCAAATGGTAACAGCCTGTAGTGATAGTTAAGAACCTTTTCATAGTTGCTTTTGAAAAAAGTTTCTTTTATGGTTCGAATATTGGCAGGGGAAACCAACCATAAAAATTGGTAAGAAGATTCTATTTCGGCCAACTCCCGGTCAATTTCCAATACCTTTTCCTGAAGGTTCTTTTGCCCCAGGGCTCTGTAACTCTTCACTCCGCTGGAAGTTTGTATCCTTATAAAGTCGTAAATCGTCTTATGCAGGGCAACCACAAAATTATCTTTGAAGCTTCTAAAGAAAACGGGATATTCTTCTCCATCCTGGCTGCGGTAAACGGGTGGTACCTGAAGACCAATGAGTAGACATCCGGCGTCTTTTAATTGTTCCAGGCTTAAAAGAGGTGGCTGTCCCGGGGGTTGACGTTCCAGGGAATCCTCTATTTCGGTATCAGTAAAATTTAAGGCGCGGTAGCCGGCATTCATCTCATCCAGTTCCTCCTTAAACACTTTAATTGTAGTAGAGAGCTTTTGTGCAGGACCCTTGATCTTAAATCCGCGGCTGCCTGACTCTCCTGCAAAAACTTCGAGCAGAAGAAATGATTTAAATTTTGAGGACATAGCTTCACTCAGACTGAACATAAGCCGCTGGTAGCCTTCAAAATCTTTATCTCCAATAATTAGAAAAGAGGCTTCACTTAAAATAAGACGTACAGTTGCCCGGTCTTTTTCCTCATCCTCCTTATCTTTAAGATCTCTGTAGATTACTAAATAAGGAAGTTCATCGCTCATATGCAGATAGCCACCTCCCGGCAAGTGCTTCTCTATTTCACACTTTTCCTGAAGTTCCTCTATAATTTTTTGGATGGAGTTTTCATCAAATGGTTGTGATTCTTTAGATGTGCTTACTTCCATAATATGTTTTTGCGTTTTTTGGGAGGATTCGAATTAGTTTTAGCTTGTGCTCCCAGTAAAAATGCCTTACAGGTAAATTTAACCGATTCGTAAGTCTTTGAAGAAAAAACACCCCTGTATTAGCTGAAGTTTAGCAAAGATTTAGTAGTACTTTTAGATATTCAAAGAAGGAGCTACACGGCTAAAACAGATACTTTCAAAAGGGTATAGAGGCTGAATTACTGAAGAAATAAAAAATACCTGCATGAATAAGGTGCTGAAGATCTTTCACTTAAATAAAAAGAAGGAATTAAATAATATTTTTGCTTGTGTTTTTTAAAAAGCTCATTATATTTGCACCGCTTTAATGGTCGCGTAGCTCAGTTGGATAGAGCATCTGCCTTCTAAGCAGACGGTCAGAGGTTCGAATCCTCTCGCGATCACAGAAACCCCTCAATCGAGGGGTTTTTTGTTTTTAGTACTTATATAAATTTCTTCCCCATCATGACCAGAACCTGGGTCTCTAATATTTTCTGAAGTCCTTAATATTTTTCAGTTTGTTTAATAAACTGAAATAAAAGAGTAGTCTAATAATTCTTTTCAGGTGAGAGCTGTGTTTTGAAAACTTCCGATTTTTCTAATATGGATATTCTGAAATTAGTTCTTGCTAAAATCCTATTATGAAAGGTTTAACTGCTACCTTGCTGCTCCTGCTGCTCGATTTTTTAAATTAGTAGTATGAAAAAGTCTTTGTTTGTGTTATGTATCTTTCTCAGCACATGTACGTTTCCTAAAGATCCTGAAAACTCATATGAGGAAGCAAAACAATCGGCTCTCCAGGTGGGGCTGGTTGAAAATCCGCCATACGTTATCACCCAAGAGGAGCAGCCATCAGGTAGCGAAGTGGAAATGATACGCAAATTTGCAACCAAAGCAGGTTTGCAGGTAAAGTTCACTAAGGGATCTGAAAGTGAACTCATCAACAAGCTGCACAAATTTAAACTGCACATTGTGGCCGGCGGTTTCGACAAGAAGACCGTTTGGAGAAAAAAAGCGGGACTTACCACCACCTATGATAAGCAGCATGTTTTTCTAATCCCTAAAGGTGAGAATCGGCTTTTGAAGAATCTTGAAGAATACATTTTAAGTAAAAAGAAAAAGGGATGAACAGTATTAGAGATTTTGAGCTTCCCAAACATCTTAGAGAAACTCTTAAAAAGGCCAACAAATTAGAGTGGATCACGTTATTTTATTTGATCTCTGTAACTATAGTGATGTATCTCGTGCTGGGGTCCAGCCAGGCCATGAAAGCTGCGTGGCTTGAAGATGTGCTCAGCCTTGTGCCTTCGGCAGGATTTTTAATAGCCAATAAAATAAACAGTAAACGACCGAATAATAAATTCCCTTATGGTTATCACAGAGTCTTTTCTATTGCTTTTCTTGTAGGAGCCGTCGCCCTGCTGGGAATGGGCTTGTTCCTGATTTTCGATTCCTCAATGTCTCTTATTAAAGCGGAACATCCCACTATTGGTACAATGCAAATTTGGGGTTACAACGTATGGATGGGCTGGCTAATGATAGTTGTTTTGATCTATAGCGCTGCCCCGGCTATGTGGCTGGGCGCAAAGAAGATTCCCATGGCTAAGAAGCTTCACAACAAGCTTTTATATACCGATTCAAGTGCTCAAAAAGCCGATTATCTTACCGCTCTTGCTGCCATTTTAGGAATACTCGGAGTGGGGTTGGGGATCTGGTGGGCAGATGCCGCAGCAGCAATTTTCATTTCGGGTTCTATTCTTAAGGATGGATTTCAACATACCAAAACTGCAGCTATGGATCTTATGGACCGATATCCGGAACGTCTATTAGCAGATGTTGAAGATGAGATTATTATTGATGTAGTTCAAAAAGTACGCTCCTGGCCATGGGTAAAAGATACCAAAGTACGCTTTAGAGAAGCAGGACAGGTCTATTTCGGACAAATTGCAGTAGTACCCCATGGTGAACCCAAACTCCAGGAAATCGAAGCAGGATATAACGAGATACGTAATATTCACTGGAAGCTTCATGACTTTACAATCGATCCCGTTAGAGAACTTCCAAACTGGTAACCTAACTAAAAGTTGGTAAAGAAATATTAAAAAATAAGAGTACGTACTGACCTCTAAGGTCAGCGAATCACTTTATATAAGCTACAATATATTAGTAAATCATTGGTAGCAGTGATTTTTACTAAAGTCTACAAGTTTTAAACTAACAACCAGGCAAGCCTTTTAAACAGTGGCAGGGAATGTAAGCAGTGGAGAAGGGCTGCAAGATTGCATCCTTTTAATCCTGTCCCTTACAATTCCTCTTTTGAAGAGGTTCATATTCCTTTTTTCTGGCATTAGAACAATATCGGGCTCTTCTTTTTCTATGGCTTTACGAAGAGTCTCAAAAACTTCCGAAGAATAGAGTGTTCTGTATGAAATTTTAGGATAAGGAATTTCCTGTTCCACTTTTTCCTGGAAATCCTGAAGCTTTTGAAGTGCCTCATCTTCCTTGCGGTGGGTAATGTGAACAACTTCAATACTGGCCTCTAAAGATTGGGCCATAGGGATCAATTCCTTGAGATAAATAAGTTCCTGATCGTCTAAAGTACTGGCAAAAAGGATCTTTTGAGGCTGTTTAAAACGGTATTGTGGCGGTACAGCCAACACAGGCAAAGAAGATTTTCCAATCATTTCACTAGTCGTGGTGCCCACGAGTTTATCCTTTAGTTTACTGGCGCCACAAGCACCCATAACGATCACCCTAACCTGAAGGTCTTTGGTGAATTTCAGGATCTCTTCGGCTATACTGGAGCCAGAAACCACCGCGGGAGAGATGGTTTGGGGCTCAAAATTTTCTTTTAGATGTAGCTTGCAAAAATCCTGAAGCTCTTTTTGATGGTCTTTTAAAAAATCCCCTTTAGGTCTATCTACTTCATAAGAAGGATAAACATGAAGAGCAATAAGGTCGTCTCCCATGATTCGGGCGAGTTCAGCTGCATATTTTAGCGCTGCCACAGAGTTGCTCGAAAAATCGGTTGCATAGATTATCTTTTTCATGATTTTGATTTTACCTGTTTAAAGTTAAGACCACAATTCGCGAAAAAGTATGATTTTTATCAGTTTATGGAATTATGTTTATTGTTATTACAAAAAATACAAAAAGGAGCCCGCAAAACTCCTTTTTAAAGGCTGTTCACAAAATGCTGTTTCTAAAAGATTAATTTTCAGCTTAGAAAGTGCCGATTTAAAGAAATTACACCGTTAGCTCTTTAGAGACAGTTGTAATTTCTGACAATTCCCTTGGGGTGAGATTTTCCCAGCTGTTTAGGTATTCTTCTTTGTCAACAGGTGTGTCTAGTTCAAGATTTTCGTCCATCACTGAAAATGTCTTCACTAATTCGTGAAATGGGCGGTACCCTGTAATTTGATAAGTTTTTTCTTTATAAGTGATCAAAAGAGTAGGGAAGCGGGTAATACCCATAGCCCGGGTTCTATCCAGATCCTGTTTAAAAAGTTCACTTATTTTATCTGAAAAAAAATCTTCTTCAAATTTGCCCTTTTTGAGAACTCTGTTCTGTTCCAGTTCATCGGCTATTTCCAGTATTACCTCAACATCCCCAATGTTCTTTTTGTTCATCATCACCGCCTCCCTCAACTTTCGCAGCATGGCTTCTTCAGCAACTTTAGACTGAAGACCGGCTGCTTTTACCGCCATACAAGCTAAATAAGAAGTATCTATGGGGTTAGAGATCCAGATATTCTCATCAATGGGTTGGCCAGAAAGTACTCTTGCCTGCATCCAGAGAGGACCAAATTGTGCAGGGCGGGCAATGTCATTCATTTTATCATTAAAGCTCTGCCAATCTCCTAAAAGACCGCCCATCACATAGGTAAGCTGTAGGCGGTCCTTTAAAAGATATCTCAATTTTCGGAATTGTGGCTCAAAAGCCCAGCTCCAGCAACAAAGAGGATCTGTATAATACGCTATTTTAAATATTTCCATATTTTATTCTCAATATTTGCTCCACTGTGCCTCTCCTTTAGGCATTGCTTTTTTGATCTCTTCAAACTTCTTTTTACTCAACTCCTTATTCATTTTCTCAACTTCTTTTGGGTCTCGGGATGTCTTTTTATGCCCTTCAGTCATACCTTTTGTTTTTCTTACGTGCTCGATAGGGTCTGAAATATACTCCCAGGTTTCTCCCAATTCGGGGCTTTTTCCTTCGTTCCATGGTCCTCTCACATCTTCACCGTTAGAAAGATTGAAGTACTTGTTACTGTATTTAGGATCGCTTTGCAATACTCCCGGAGGGAAGTTGGGTTCTATTGTCTCAAGGGCAGCCTGGAACATCTGGAAATGGGCCACTTCACGGGTCATTAAGAACCGCAGAGTATCCTTCACATGAGGATCATTGGTATGTTGCAATAGGTATTCATAAACAATTTTAGCTCTTGATTCGGCTGCGATATTCGACCTTAGATCAACCGAAAGATCGCCGTTTGCTGTCACGTAAGCCGAAGTCCATGGGTTTCCGTTACTGTCGCTAAGGGTAGGGCCTCCTCCCGAAAGATTGAAGAACTGCGGATTCACCATGGCATTATGAATAAAACCTTCTTTAGATGCTTTTCCTTTAAGTAATTCCATAATTTCTGATTCTTCTGCGGCGTTTTTAAGATCTCCATGAACGCCTTTTAGAAGCATTTGAATAGTGGCACCCACTATTTCAAGATGACTAAATTCTTCCGTGGCAATATCCATGAGCAAATCATACTTGTCTGGATGTACCTGTTTAGCGGCAAAGGCCTGTGTGAAATATTGTAACGCAGCTTTTAATTCCCCGTTGGCACCTCCAAATTGTTCAAGAAGTAAGGTGGCGAAGGCAGGATCGGGTTTTGACACCCTCGCGTTGAATTGTAATTCTTTTACGTGGTAAAACATAATTAGTGAATTAGTGGTTAATGAAAGGTTCTTTTTCACCTATTAAATTATTAACTTTCTACTGCTGAAGAGGTTAAATAACTTGTAAAGTTATGTTATTCTTTATGTTACGAATAATCTTACAGGATTTACCTGCTGAAGTATTTCTGCTGAAAAAGCTGTAAGAACCGGTAAATTCTCTTTTAATATTGCTGCTTTTTTTAAAAACTGAAAACTCCTTCATACAAATTAACGCTCTACATTCTGCGTTACCTGAAAGTTCCCTTATTTTTGCCTTTTTTCAATAATAAAGTATATGGATTATTCAAAGATAAAGCTCGTGGTAAGCGACATGGATGGAACATTGTTGAACAGCAAGCACGAGGTGAGTCCGCAGTTTTTAAAGATATTCAAAGCCCTGCAGGAGCAGGACATCAAATTTGCAGTGGCCAGTGGCAGGCAGTATTACAGTCTTAGGGAGCGAATGGACGAGATCAAGGATGAGCTTATTTACATAGCCGAAAATGGAGCTATTGTAATGCAGCATGAGCAGGAATTACACGTTGTACCCATGCAAACAGAGGTAGTGCATGAACTTATACAGGAAGTTCGAAAACTTGAAAATAAGTATCTAATTCTCTGCGGAAGGGAACAGGCCTACATTGAAAGTACAGCTTCCGAATTTATGGAGCCGTTTCTCAATCATTATGAGAAATACAAGGTGGTAGATGACCTGATGGAAGTAAAGGACGACCTTTTTCTAAAATTCACTATTTGTGATCTTTCAGGAGCCGAGAAAAATTCCCTGCCTTACCTAAAGCATTTTGAAGATCGCCTGCAGGTAAAACTTTCCGGGGAAATATGGATAGATTTTAACCATAAGGAAGCTCAAAAAGGAAATGCGCTCATTGCCGTACAGGAGCAGATGAACATTAAGAAAGAAGAAACGGTTGCTTTTGGAGATTATCTAAACGACCTGGAATTATTTGAACATTCGGGCTACAGCTATGCTATGCAAAACGCACATAAAGAAGTGAAAGCCGTGGCTACGCACCACGCCGGCAGCAATGACGAACTGGGAGTAGAAAAGGTCCTGGAGGAGCTGCTTGATGGTTTAAAAGCTGCGAAGGAGCAGTCTATATAAGTACTTGCAGAGCACATCACCAGTAGATTAAGATTTCTGAAAACAAAAAGTCGCCTCAAAAGCTGTAATTAACACCTGAAACTATTTCAGAGTGTCAAAAATGGCATTTCAGGCGACCTTTTCAGTTTAATACGACCTGCTAGTAAGTTGCAGGTGTACCTGGTTGTGGTAATGATCTCTGGATAAATTCCCTCACGTCATCATTGGCCTTTTTAAGATCCTCATTCCGAAGATACATCATATGCCCGCTGCGATATCCTTTAAAGCTTAACCTGTCGCGCATCTTTCCGCTGGGATCCAGCTGCCACATGGTATATTTCGCATCAAAATATGTGGTTGCCCCATCAAAATACCCACTCTGAATAAGCACATCAAGGTTAGGATTCTGAGCCATGGCCTGACGCAGGTTTTCCCCGGTATTGTCGCGGCTTCGGTCCCATGGATGCACGGGCCCAAACATATAATAGGTAAGATCTGTTTTAAAATTAAGGTCATTCCTAAGATAATGATTGATTGCCGGAGTAAAAGAATGCAGCCAGGAGGTAAGTTCAGCATTATAATCGGGGGAATCTCCGGCTTCTTTGCGGTCTAAGCCTACATAGCGGGAATCAAGTCTTCCTACGGTCATACCTTTTTGATCTCTCAGTAAATCTTTCCAGAAGTAACTGTATGGTACTTCTAAATTATGCTGAAGAATTTCCTTCTCAGAAATCCCGGAATAGCGGGCCATTGTTGAAGCCACTTTTTCTTTCTTGTCCTGCTCAAGGAATCCTCCTTTGGCAAGAGCAGGAAGTAATTCATTTATTGCGTATTGTTCAACTTCGGGAAGCAACTCTTCCAAATCCCTTTTTTGAAGATCTTGCGGAAGCAGGTTGTGGTACCAGGCGGCGGCAGTAAAGTAAGGGAGGCGGTTTGCAACTTCTACAGGGCCTTCACGGTCTATTCCAATATCTGTAGGAGAAACCAGGATTACCCCGTTTAAATACATCCACTGTGAATTCTGAAGTTCGAGGGCCAAACCTGAAACACGGGTAGTTCCATAGCTTTCGCCAATCAAATATTTTGGAGACAGCCAGCGGTCGTACCTGGTCACAGAGGTGTTGATCCATTTTGCGAGATAGCTAACATCGGCATTCACCCCAAAGAACTGATCCCGATTCTGTTTTTTCTCACCTTTTGGCTCAATGATCCTTGAAAACCCGGTATTTACAGGGTTCACATAAACAATATCGGCAATATCAAGAATTGAATACGGATTCTCTTTGGTGCCGTAAGGCTGAATAGGGAAACCTTCGGGATCTATCTCCAAAACTCGCGGGCCAGTATAGGCAATATGCATCCAGACAGATGCAGAACCAGGCCCACCATTAAAGGAAATTACCAATGGCCGGTTCTTTAATTCATTAATACCACTGCGTTTGTAATAGGTATAGAAGAGACTGGCAATGGTTTCACCATCTTCATTCCAAACAGGTTGCATACCCGTGGTTGCCGTGTAGTCAATTCTCTGCCCGTTTATGTTCACCCTGTGGGACGTAACCACCGTAGTGTCAATAGGGATCTGGACGTCCTGCGCCCGGACTTCGGCATGTAAAACAGCAAATAAGATTGCGAGGAAAGTAATTTTTTTCATTTCAGGTTCTTGGTTAAAAAACCTAAAAATAGAAAAAATCAGAAGAACCTGCGCCGTTTTTTAGAAGCTGTAACTAAAGGACAGCCCTTGGAATTCATTTCCTCTTATATCGACTCCCATAGCCGGAGATACCTGAAAATTCTGTTCATCCCTCTTGTGAAGCTCCGGAATAAGAATTCCGCTGGCTGCACCCACAGCATATCCCACTATGTTATCGGTGAGAAAGTGTTTCCCGGCTTCGGCCCTTAGGTAAGCGACCCAGGCAGGAACAATCGCTGCTGCAGTCCACACATACGGTTTCGCAGCTGAATCTGGATAGAAATCATTATAGATCTTGGCGGCAAAAAAGGTAGCTGAGGCCGTAGCTGCAGTATGTCCTGCAAAAAAGGATCTTTGCGCCCCACTTTCTCTACGATCTTCTTCGGGAACAGAGGTATTATATGCTAAAGGTCGTGCCCTGTCTACCAAACCTGCGGTAATGGTATAAAGAGCCCCTGTTGTGGCCATACTTTCTACGAACATTACTGAAATTTGTCCGGCGTTTGAACGCATATTGCCATCTGCCACCATCATAATTACAGGAACGGCAAAAGACCCATAAAAGGGATAGTAACTTACCTTATCGGCCCTGTCACTGTTATTCCCAGCTAAAAATCGGTCTATACCCGGCACGTCGTCTTTTGACAAAGCATTAAATTCGTCAATAGTGAGATCATCTTTGTCCTGAATCAATTTAAACCCCAACACGTTCAAACCTAATCCCACACCAACCCAGGGAGCATCAAGCTTCCAGCTGATCTTGTATGGGGATTTTGAGGTATCGCTATTAGTGGTGGAAAAAGATTGAGAGTAAGTGGAAAAAGTAAAGCAAAAAAGTAAAACTATTACACAAATTGGTTTCTTCATCTTTTGGGAGTTTTAATCAAAGCTCGGTTTTTTACCTGTCACAACCTGAGGCATTAACGCAATTATAAGAGTGATAGCAAGGGTTTTCAGAAAATTTTCAGAAAACCGACCTTGTCCCTGAGGGCTTAAATCCATAAGTAAAGGAAACTTTTTGTTTAAGTTTATTTAAAAATATTAAAACAAAACTTACCTTTGAAAAAAGATTGCTATGAAAATATATCAGTTGCATACTGTTCAGAAATTACCGATTTCTTTGGAGGAGGCGTGGAAATTTTTTTCCAGTCCTGCAAATCTCAAAGTGATCACACCATCTTATATGGGTTTTGATATTATTTCGGGAGGGGATAGGCCAATGTTCGCCGGACAAATAATTCAATATATCGTTACTCCTGTAGCCGGAATTAAAACAAAATGGGTGACCGAAATCACTCATGTCAAAGAACCTTATTATTTTGTAGATGAACAGAGGTTTGGACCTTATTCTCTTTGGCACCATAAACATTTTCTTAGGGAAATAGATGGTGGCGTAGAGATGGAAGATATTATAGATTATAAAATTCCCTTTGGAATAATAGGGCAGGCAGTACATCCTTTGATGGTCAAACCCAAACTGGAGGAAATCTTCAACTTCAGAAGAAAAAAGCTTGTAGAATTGTTTGGGAGCTATAAAAAAGAGGCCGTTTAAATTACCCTTTTTAGCACCTCTCTTAAAGAAGTATCAGAGCAATTTAAACGGCCTGTTTCAGATCTTATTTAAAATCTTATTCCTGCGAGTTTAGATCTTTTGAGCTGACTTTTGTTTGTAGTGACTAAACAGATCGTGCTCTTTGATCATCGCTGTGGTTTTTTCGGGCAACATTTCTTCCCATCCACCTTTACCTTCAGCAATTAATTGTAGTACTTCCCTGGAGAAAATATCTAAAATAGCCGGATCGTAATTTGTAATATCCACAACCTTTCCGTTGTATTTGAAGAACTTGTAAAGTTCCTTCATTCTTGGATGTACTTTCAGGGTATCACTGGTTGTGATCTCGCCGGTCTCACGATCTTTGAACGGATATAAATAGACCTTAAGATCTTTGAAGAACAACTTACCGAACGCCTCAAGGATCCCTCCACTCAGGTGCCTGTAGTATTTCTCATCAAAGATGTCTACCAGGTTGTTTACACCCATTGCCAGCCCCATGCGTTCTTTGGTGTAGCGGGAGAAATATTCTACAACCTTATAGTACTCCTGGAAGTTTGAGATCATCACGGTTTGACCTAGGGAACAAAGTAATTCTGCCCTGTCCATAAAATCCCGTTCATCAATTTCTCCTTCCGCCCTAAGGTTTGAAAGGGTGATCTCAAAGATCACTTCCGTATTTTCTTCAGAAACCCTGTTCTCATTGAGGAAAAGTTCCAAAGAGCGTTTGTACATGTCCATGTTCACCTTGGTAACCGGTCTAAAGCTACCGCGCAAGGCCAGAATGTTCTTTTTGTAAAGGATCTTAGCTGGTAAAACGTTATTCCCGTCGGGGGCGAACATTACCGCCTCTGTCATTCCGTTTTTAACCAGTTGTAAACTCATCAATCGGTTATCGACTTTTTCAAATCGAGGGCCCGAAAAGTTGATGGTATCAATCTCTATCTGGTCTTTATCTATGTGGTCATAAAGATAACGGAGTAATTTCTTCGGGTTATCGTACTTATAATAAGCTCCATAGATCAAATTCACTCCTAAGATCCCAAGTGTATTTTGCTGTAAACGCGCATCATTTTCATGGAAGCGCACGTGGAGACTGATCTCGTTGTAGTCTTCTTCAGGATGCACCTGGTATTTAATTCCTACCCAGCCATGACCTTTATATTTCTTGGCAAAATCAATGGTGGCCACTGTATTGGCGTAGGTGAAAAATAATTTGTTGGGGTGTTTTTCGCGGGATATCCTTTGCTCAATGAGATTGGTCTCATGCGTGAGCATTTTTTTTAAACGTTCTTCGGTGACATATCTTCTGTCGTCTTCGATGCCGTAAATTGCATCACTAAAGTCTTTATCATAGGCGCTCATGGCCTTTGCAATAGTCCCTGAAGCGCCACCGGCTCTAAAGAAATTACGTACAGTTTCCTGCCCGGCACCTATTTCAGAAAAAGTTCCGTAGATATTTTCGTTCAGGTTGATGCGTAAAGCTTTACTCTTGATCGACGGGACATTTTCAAATTCCCGGTCACCCATTATAGTTATTGGCATAGCTATTTTTTTTGTACAAACTGGTTCCTTTGTAGGAACGGCTTAGTTCGTAGTCAAAGGTACTAAAATGGAGGGCTAAACAAAAAATAATACTTAGTTTTGTGGTAAAATTAAGAGCATTGAAAGTTACGTTTTTAGGTACAGGAACATCACAAGGAATACCCGTTATAGGTAGTGACCACCCGGTTTGTAAAAGCGAGGACCCCAAAGATAAAAGGTTGCGGGTTTCGGCTCTTGTTGAAGTAGACGAACATAATATCCTCATTGACTGCGGACCGGATTTCAGGCAACAAATGCTGACAAATAACGTGCAGCGAATAGATGCAATTCTGTACACCCATGAACACAGTGACCATACTATTGGGTTGGATGATATAAGGCCTTATTTCTTCAGGCAGGGAGATATTCCGGTGTATGCTCATGAAAGGGTAATGGCTTCTTTACAAAAGCGGTTTGAATACATTTTTGCTTCAGAAAATAAATATCCCGGTGCACCCAGTGTACAGGAACATATCATTGAAAATAAGGCGTTCCCCGTAAAGGGAATAAATATTCTTCCCATAAATGTGATGCATAACCGGGTACAGGTTTTTGGTTTCAGAATTAGAGACTTTGCCTATATCACAGATGCAAAGACCATAGAAGAAGAAGAGGCTGAAAAGCTAAAAGGGGTAGATGTTCTGGTTGTTAATGCGCTGCGGAAAGAACCTCACCATTCCCACTTTAATCTACAAGAAGCCTTAGAGTTTATAGAAAAAATAGGGCCAAATAAAGCCTATCTCACTCACATAAGTCAACATATGGGTTTTCATGAAGCGGTACAGACCGAACTTCCCAAAAATGTGTTTTTGGCCTATGATAACCTTCAAATTGAAATCTAATGCGCAAGAGTTTTTTAATGTACCTGTTTGTTTTTACTGCTTTACTGGCGGTAGTCATTTACATGAATGGATCTAAAGTGCTGGCATCTAAAGAAAAAGAAATAGAATATCTTAAAAAAGAACTTGAAGAGCAAAGAGCAAATGCTCAACCTGTCGCAGAAAATGCTTCACAGGAAAAATCCTTTTCATTAGCCTCAATTGAGGAATCGCTTACATACCTTGAAGACAGGGGATTTGATCCTGCCGAAGTAATGAACAAGGTAGAGGAAGCTCTTGTAAGCAGAAACGCGGTAGATGCCGATAACGACCTTATTCCTTATGAAGGCATGAATGGCCCTTTCAGAATTAATAAGGTGAAACTGCTAAACCACAAATGGGCTATAGCAAGTTTCACCGACGGTCTTTATTGGGGTGACCTCTTTGTTAGTTTTGAAATTGACGACAGTGGCACAGTAGAGGTTTTTTCTGAAAAAGCCCTGTTGTATCCCCGCAATTAAAGGTGCTCCTTAAGCCATTGTTTGATCTCCATAAGATTTTGTGGCGCAACACCATGACCTACAGGAAATTCTGAATAAGTATTGTCAATATTTAAGGAATCCAGGAAAGGTGCTGTTTTTCGGGCCCATTCCACAGGGATTACCTGATCTACCGTACCGTGGGAACTGTAAACTGAAAGTCTTGAAAAATCATTGTTTTCATATCCTTTTTTCAGGATTTCCTTATTGATATACCCACTTAGGCCAACCACATTTTTGATCTTTTCGGGATAGGAGAGTGCCACACTAAAACTGAGGATACATCCCTGGCTGAAGCCAAGTAAAGTAACATTATTGGCATCTACGGGATAATTTTCGGTTACTTCGTCTATAAATTGCACGATCTTTTCCCTCGAAATCACTGCCTGATCATCATCACTGAATTTACCGTCGCTGCTGCCATCCCAGTGAATCGCATACCATGCATTTCCATAAGGAGGCAGGGGATAAGGTGCCCTTACAGAAATAATAAATAGTTCATCGGGCAACTCGTCTGCAAAAGAAAAAAGATCTTCTTCATTGCTTCCGTAGCCATGTAGCATGATGAGTAAAGGGGCCTTTTCTACAGTTTTTTTGGGTTTTCTGACTAAATGATATAGGGTGAATGTTTCTGCTTCCATTAACTTATTGTACTAAACCAATTTTGAAATTGTTTTCCTAAAATGGGAACTTCGTTCCTTTCTCCCTGTATGGCAGCAAGTAAGCCGTATCCCAACAACACGATTATAAACAGATAAAAAGGTGCCGAAATGAGCCAGGTATTAAACCACGAAACTATTATTCCCAACAGGTAAAATGTGATGTGGATTCCCAGCGCCTGCCGAATGTGAAAAGAAGCAAACGGGTTCTTTGAATCGTTGTTGAGAAAGTAAGCAATAATAGTTCCTATAATAGTAATATAGGCCCAAATTGCTGCAGCTTTCCCCTGGTTGGCTACACTGTCCATAAGAGATAATTTAGGCGCAAATTTACGTAATTCTGCGCTTCCTTACCGGTCTTAAGAAGCTAAATATTCTTCCCCTACCAGAATACCGTGTACTTTACCCTTTAATTTCTTTCCAAGGAAGAGGCTATTTTTTGAAGCACTCAAAATATGCTCTTTTTGAAAGGTATATTCTCCTTCAGGATTAAAAAAACTGAAGTTGGCAGGAAGTCCTTCGTCAATGACTCCTTCGCCAAGCCCAAACCTCCATTTTCCCGAAGTAAGCAATTTCACTGTAGTCTTGATAGAAAACAACTGCAGTAAAGCGCCCAAAGCTGATTCCAGCCCCAGGGTTCCAAAAAGGGCATTATCGAACTCCACTTTTTTATGTTCAGAATCCATAGGGATGTGGTCGCAGGTTATCATATCTATGGTTTCATCTTTTACTCCAGCAATAAGAGCCTTGATATCGCTTTTGGTTCTTAAAGGGGGAAGCACTTTAGCATTGGTGTCAAACTCATGCAGCATTTCATCTGTGAAGAAGAGGTTGTGAATAGCCACACTGCAAGATACATCAAGCCCTCTTTCTTTAGCATCACGTATGAGTTCTACAGATTTTGCGGTTGAAATGGTAGGGATGTGAAGTTTACCTCCCGTATATTCCAGGATATAAAGATCTCTGATGATTTGTAATTCTTCAGCCAGGGCCGGGATTCCTTTAAGACCAAGTTGGGTGCTGTTCTCATGCTCATTGACCTGCCCTTGAAGCGCTATCCTGTCTTCCTGCGGAAATGACATCACCAGTCCGTCAAAATTCTGGGAGTACTGCAGGGCAAGCTTCAAAAGATTAGGATTGGAAACAGGTTTTTTAAAGTCTCCAAAAGCCACCGCGCCGGCCTGTTGCATATCGTAAAGTTCGGCCATATCACGACCTTCGCTTTTCCGGGTAAGGGCCCCGATTGGCAGCAAAGTTACCGGCTGCTTTTCAGCTTTGTTTTTAAGGTAAGTTACCGCGCCTGTATTATCGGTCACCGGGTCATTTCCGGGGTTTAGGGCAATGGCTGTGAATCCGCTTTTAGCTGCTGTTTTTAGTCCGTTTTTCAAGGTCTCCCTTTCTTCAAATCCCGGTTCTCCGAAAGAAACACTACTGTCAAACCATCCCTGTGAAATATGAAGATTTTCAAATTTTATCTCAAGATCGGCTTTTTTGACCTTGATTTCTGGTGCTATTTCTGCAATGAGACCATTCTCTACCAGGATGTCCATGACCTTATTGTTGTACGGACTTTCGTTATCAACTATCCGGGCAGATTTGACGAGTATTTTCATTTGAGGAATTTTAGAATTAGTATTTCAGCAAGTAGGAAAACAAGAGTAAAAATAACAAACCATTTCCAAAAGCTATCGACTTCATTCGCCGATTTTATAAAAGAAATAGCTTCGGAAATATTGCCGTGCACAAGAAGATCTTCCTGCCCCTGCAACCTGTTGAGTACAGGATCACTTTCACTGCGAGGCACATTAAAACTGAAGGTTCTCAGCAGCTTTTCGTCCTGTAACACTTTGTAGTGGCCGGGGGTTTTCGGTAAGCCATCCAGGGTAAGCTCTACTTTATTCCTGAAGCTTTGCTGCTGCGGAATAAAAGTGCTTTCAGAAGAAGATAATTTTAGGATCTCATCCTTCTGAAGTTCAGCCTGAAGCGATATCTTTTGTGGTTTGCCCAGTACATTGTAAAGATTTGGTCTTGAAATAGCCGAATTACCAATGTTATAGAACGTGGGAACAATAAGCGGAGAGTTCTTAAAGTTGGAATTTTCCCGGTTCAATGCTGCCGTAAACACAAAGACATTGTCTTGTTGAAAAAGAAATGGTGCTCCATTTTGATACTCTAAAATACCCGGAACACTCCTGTTTAACAGATATGAGCTTTGAACACCGGGATATTCAAAGTTTGTAACTTTTTCATTAAAAACACTGCTGTAAAGCGGATGCTCAAAACTGATATCTGTAATTAATTTATCCTGAACATTTAAGGTTTCAATAAGAGGCAAACTCAGGTTGCGTAGTAATACATTGTAGTCTTCTGTTTTTCCCTGTGTCGGCGGAACAATAACAACCACCGCACGATCTTCAATTAACTGCTGAAGGCTGCTTATCAAAGAAAAAGGGATTTGATTCAGTTCATTCAGAATTACCAGGTTGGCCCGGGAGAGGGCATTGTAGTCTACATTATTTTCAGGAAGTATGGTGAGTTCAAACTCCTGGGGAGCATAGATCCTTTGCAGGTAATCTACTTCGTGGTCTCCAATTGCCACGACCTTCACCGGCGGAATTTCGTTGATACTAAAGTATAGTCGGTTGTCAAATTGCAATCCGTTATCTTCAATCTCGATTCTTCCGTCAGGAATTACATCTGTATCCAGGTTAAATGTGGTATTTCCTTCAGTTCCCTCTTGAAGTTTAACGGTTTTGCGGGCGAGCATCCGGTCACCGTCATAAATTCCTACTGCAATTTCTTCCTGCCTGTCTCCAACTGCCGAAAATGAAATTTGGATTGCAGCCTGGTTTAGACCTGCATTTATAATCCATGCCGAATCGATTATTACATTGTCAACCCGCTCGGGGATCAACTGGACCAGGTGCGTAAAAATGCCATTTTTGAGAGGAATAACAGAATCCTGTAAGTGTTGAAAATCAGAAATTGCTATAAAATTCTTCTGAAGGTTTCCCGAAGCACCAATAAGATTGTTTGCCTTGAGAGCCACAGTTCCCCAGGAAAGTTCTTCCGGAGCAAACCCAATCTCCTGAAGCCTTTCGCGAAGTGTATTTCCCGAGATATTCCTGTATTCTTCGCTGTTGGTGAACAAAGTTACCTCTTCGTCTTCAGGAATATTTTCAAGTAAATCCTGCACACTGCGTTTTAAAAGAATCCCATTTTTACCCCGCGCCTGCATGCTGTAAGAATTATCGAGATATATCACTGTTTTGGTCTCCTCAACTGTCCCTGAAGTAGGTGGGAAGTAGGGTTGTGCGAAAGCCAGCACAAGGCATGTAAGCATGAGAAGCCTGGTGCAAAGGACCAATAATTTCTTTAAGCGCGAACTCTGGCGAGTTTGTAAAACAGCTTTTTTCAGGAACCTCACGTTCGTGAATGGCGTTGTCTTAAACTTTCTTAACTGAAACAAATGCACCAGGATTGGAATCACCAGCACAACAAGGGCGTAAAGCAGTTCAGGATGTTTAAAGTACATGCGCAGGCATTCTTTTGTCAAATATAGAAAAAGGCTTTAGCAAGAGCTTTTTATTTAATCTTTAAAACTTCGGAAGTGAACAATATTTCAGTGTTAACTGTCTACTTCAGCTTAATAGTTCTCAAAAACCCCAAGCCCGAACAATGCAAAATCATATTTTACAGGATCTTGCGGGTCTAACTTCCGAAGATTATTATCCAGCTCCAGCAAAGCTTTGGTGTCATTCTGTTTTCTTTTTAAGAGCCCCAGTTTCCTGGCAACGTTTCCCGAATGTACATCAAGCGGACAACTGAGTTGCGCCGGAGAAATGCTGTTCCAAATGCCAAGATCAACATTTCTGCTGTCATTTCTTACCATCCATCGTAGGAACATATTGATCCTTTTGGCAGCGGAATTCTTCAGCGGATCGCTAACGTGTTTTTCTGTCCTTCTCTCGTGAGGCAGTTCAAAAAATATTTTCTTAAACTCATGGATTGCAGGCTGTAAACTGTCTTTACCTGAATGTTTACTAAAGATGTTCTCCATACCATTATGCTCCCTGTAAATATGCTGAAACGCCTTGATGAAATAAATGAGATCGCCGCCATTGAAAGTGCGATGCACGAAGTTCTCAAGCTTTTCCAGTTCTGCTTCGGAATGATTCTGCACAAAATCATAAGGTGCAAATTCCAGCAGCTCCATCAAATAATTGGCATTTTTCAGAATACTTTTACGGTTGCCCCAGGAAATTGTAGCGGTCAAAAATCCCGAAATTTCCATGTCTTCCTTCCGACTGAACAAATGCGGAATTTGCACAGGATCTGTTTCAATAAATTCTGAAGTATTGTATTGGTCAACCTTAAAATCGAGGAATTCTTTAAGTTCTGTTGAATTCATTTACCAGGTTTTGGATGCGAGATGTGAGACATTAGACATTAGACGTGAGATGTTAGACGTGAGATTTGAGACGTTAGACGTTAGATTTAAGGATATTGAACCTAAACTTTTAACCTTAAATTATCTTGCCGTCTACCATAGTCAGTTTTTTGTCGGCCATATTGGCCAGCTCCTCGTTATGGGTCACGATCACAAAGGTTTGCCCAAATTCTTCCCGAAGATCAAAAAAGAGTCTGTGCAGGTTTTCAGCCGACTCAGAGTCCAGGTTTCCTGAGGGTTCGTCGGCAAAGATCACTCCGGGATTGTTTATAAGCGACCGCGCCACAGCGACACGTTGCTGCTCACCGCCGCTCATTTCGGCCGGTTTGTGATCGCCACGCTTTGAAAGCCCAAGGAATCCAAGTAATTCTTTAGCTCTTTTTTCTGTCTGGGTTTTATCTTTATTCCCGATATAGGCCGGGATGCATATATTCTCAAGAGCTGTAAATTCAGGCAACAGCTGGTGAAACTGAAATATAAATCCGATATTTTCATTTCTGAATTTCGCCAACTCCTTTGAAGAAAGGGAATAGACATCTACGTCATTTACCTTGAGGACACTATTGGTATTGCGATCGGGTTTTTCAAGAGTTCCAAGAATTTGAAGCAGGGTAGTCTTCCCGGCCCCCGAAGCTCCTACAATAGAGACAATTTCGCCTTTAGGGATGTGCAGGTCTACACCTTTTAAAACGTGAAGGTCATTGTAACTTTTATGGATGTTATGTGCTTCTATCATGGTATGTTGTTACAATATTAAGTTTAAATTATACTGTTTATGCTGCTGTAATCCAGATAATATACAATTCTTAGCGAAAGATTGTGCCTCGCCGGTTGTTTAAAAAGATTTTCTACACTTTCAAAATAAGCCAGTTCACTTTGCTTGTCTACATTGAAAATAGAATTGCGATAAAGCAGGATCATCTCACTGCCGGGAGCAAAACGCCACTGGTAGCTTAGATCGAGATTCCACACATTAAAATTTGCATCGGGATTATTTGCTTCATCAACCTCGTAGTTATAGGAAACCAGCTCGCCGTTGTCCCGTAGACGACTAAAACTGTCATCGGCGAAATTTGCTGAAGACCAGAAGTTCCTGAAACTTAAATTAAGGGCCTGCCGATTGGTAAAGTTGTAGCTGCCCTGCAGGGAATTTTCAATGCTCTTCATATCACGGGTGCCAAAAATGACATTTTTGGGCAGCAATGCTACAAAACTTTCCCGCTCATTTTCCTCCATAAATTCAAAGGAATAAATAAGCATAAACCTGTTGCTAACCCTAAAACGGGGGCTAAAGCTAAAGTTGAGTTCCCCGTGCGGGCTTCCCAGGTACTTGTTGTACCCAAGGCGCGAATCTATCGCAATTCTTTTGCGATAATCTGAAGAGATCCAGGCTTCAGCTGCAGCATTTTCAGGATATTCGATGAAGGAATTATTCCGGCGGGGCTCAAAAAAGTCCTTGAAAGGTGTACTGTAATTAACATTACCTCCAAAAGCGAACCTTTCGCGGGTCATTCCGAAGAAACTCGACCCAAAGTTATTGGTAAGTGCAATATCGGGATCATAGCGCCGCTGATGGTCGCCGTAGAACTGAATATTGTACTCATTGAAAATTCCGTGGGGCTCAAATATGCGATAGGAGGTTTGCCAGTTGAAGTTACTGTAGTTATTGATGAAATTAAGCCCCAGGTCATTGATGTCATAGGTCTTATTGGCAAATTCATGGGAGATCCCATACCTGAATTTTCCCTTGGTTCTCGCAAAAGCCAGCTGTGAAGCAAATCCTGTCTTGTTACTTTCGGCATAATTTATTCGGCTCATCTTTGCTTCCCCCGAAAAATTAAAGGAACTGCCACGGTTATAAACGTCAAACAAAAAACCGGAAACATTAGCATCCCTGAACTTTCCTTCCCTAATCACATTGGTATTGATGAGAGAAACAGACGATTTTTGATCAAACTGCTGGTCGAGTACAAAAATATTGTAATTCGCCAGCGGCTCGGTAATAAGCTCTCTTTGTTCACCTGTCGTTTTGTTGTAGTACCGTGCCTTTTGCCGTTCGGTAATAGCATTAAAAAATCCTATCCCAAGTCCGCTTTTGGTTCTTCCGGAGATCTTTAGCGCGTTGAGAAGGTTGGTGGTTTCGGGATTTTCTACTATTTCCTCGTTTTCGAGCCGGGCGTCCTGCGCGTTGTTAAAACCTAAAGGGGTATCACCTATACGCCGGGAATAGAACAGGTTTCCTTTGGTAAATAGCTCGGTTCCTTCAGTAAAAAATGCCCTGTTCTCCCCAAAAGTCTGTTCAAAAGGCCCAAGATTCAGTTCCACTTCATCATAGGCGGTTTGACCAAAATCGGGGATTAGCGTGGCATCAAGGGTAAAGGCATCGCTAATGCCGTATTTGAGATCCATACCTGCATTGAATGCCGTGGTGGTTTCACCGTCAATATAATCAACTTCCCCCGAAACGTACGGATAAAAACTCAGTCGTACCGGAGCGTCAATATTTTCTATCCCCTCTAAAATGCCATTATAATGGGTGCTTTCCCCAATAGATTTGTCGATGTAATTCCAAACGTAGGTTTCATTGAGGTGGCTAATGTGCCTTCCCAGCTGCATGCTCCACAGCTGCTCTTCACCGCCCGGAAAACGCAGGGCAGAGTAGGGGATCTCCATTTCTACGAACCAGCCCTCTTCATTTAAAGAAACCCTTGCTTCCCATACCACATTAAAAGCAAAATCTTCATTGTCCCTCTTCATTTTGGCATCGGCGAGCGTACCCGCGGCGGTGACGTAAAACCTCGTCTGGTTCTCGCCATCGTTGTAGGTATTGAGATCAAAAAAGAAAAAATCGGCAGTAGGCAGGTTATCGCGCTGCGCAAATTCGCGCCTTATTTTAGAGGGTTTGTTATCGTAAAGATAGGCGGCCACGTAGATAGCTTCATCGGTATAGGCTATTTTTACCTGGCTGGGATGTGTACTGCGGGAAGGTTTACCATCGCCGGGCTCGTACATTACAAAATTTCCGGCTTCGGGAAAATCTTTCCAAATTTCATCATCCAGGATTCCGTCAATCTGTGGTTTATCTTCAATTCTGGTAGCTGTGTAGATCTTTTTCTGCGGAAGTTCATTTTGTTGACCAAACAGGAACCCTGTTATTAAAAGAAAAAAAGGTAACAGCAGATATTTACAGAGCATAGGGTGTTATTAAAGGCGAATTTATCCCGTAATGCAATGTTACGAAATCCTGAAATTTTATAATTGGAAGGTTCGTTGTTTTTGCCTATTTTTTGGAAAAACTAAATATGGAAGAAAAACAAATGGAAATGGCAACTTTGGCCGGAGGATGTTTTTGGTGTACCGAAGCGGTCTTTCAACGTATAGAAGGTGTGAAGAAGGTGACTTCGGGCTTTACCGGAGGGCATATTAAAAATCCGCCTTACCGTGAAGTGGTTACCGGAAGAACCGGGCATGCAGAATCTATAGAGATAAAATTTGATCCCGAAATTGTCACTTTTGAAGAGTTACTGTACATGTTCTTTGCCACGCATGACCCTACAACGCTTAACCGGCAACAGAATGATATAGGAACGCATTATAGGAGTGCCATATTCTATCATTCTGAAGCTCAAAAAGAAACCGCCGAAAATGTTGTAAGAAAGCTGGAAGAAGAAAAGACATTTAAAGATCCTATAGTTACTGAAATCGCCCCTGCGGGTGAGTTTTATGTAGCCGAACAGGAACATCACGATTATTACAACCAAAACAGGAATCAGCCATATTGCCGGGTGATCATTGATCCCAAAGTTCAGAAACTGAAGCATACGTTTTCAAAGAAGGTAAAAGCTGAATCATAAAAAGTGGCACTTTTCTTGTATTAGTAATGAAAAATAAAATAGATGGAAACCAATAAAAAGAAGTTATTGATCAAAGGCCTGGTCTACGATGCTATTGGTATGGCAAGTGGAGCAGTTCCGTTAGTTGGAGGATTCCTTGATCTTTTGTGGGCTCCTTATGCCGCCAGGAAAATGTCGGCTATGTATCCCGGCAAAAAGGGGAAATTAGCCTCTGTTCTGGTATTTATTGAAGAGATTTTGCCATTTAGTGATATAATTCCAACATTTACTTTAATGTGGTTATACACCTTTGTATGGCAAAGAGAAGATGATTTTGGAGAGCTGCGGCCTATTGAAGTTAGAGTGAAGTAGTTGAATTGATATAAAATGAAAA
>NZ_JBOJLM010000005.1:0-287201 GCF_050750585.1 Salinimicrobium sp. WS361 | reverse complement strand
CACCAACGAGTATAGCAATATTGCGGATGGTATAACCATACTTTAAAAATTGAATATCATAATCTTTATATAAATAATAAATCATATAAAGGCACAGAGCTATTGCTACGCCATAAGTAATGATATATTGAACAATTACTGGATCAGGAAAACTTTCTGTTGGCAGGAACCCACCGGTTAAGTTGTAAGCAATATACAGCAACCCGAGAGTTATATACCTTCTTAGGCTCAGGCGTTTTAGCTTTGCATTTTGAATGACAGCAATAAGTACAATAATCGTGTCAATCAATAGGTAAAAAAAGGTCGTCCAATGGATTGAAGTGCCAAACATCATTGTTTCTCATCTTTGCGTTCGAACTTATTTGTCTTCAAATTAGTCGCGTTGCTCCAATGAAAAATCCTGTTGTTCATAGCCACATAAACGTCTGGCTTTAAAAATTGTAAGGCATCTATTACATAGCCTAAATTGAATGGAGCATCTGTATTTCGAGAGGATCCCAGAATAAAGGAACCGGTGAGAACTATCATTTTATTTATTTTACGGTCTGCTTTATGTTCTGCAGTTTCTTTCATAGTGAAAGTACCGTGGAATATAAAAATTTTTGAAGCTTTTGAGGTTTGGATTTTTTCTACCAAATACTTCGGTCTTCAAATGTGATAGATCTGCTGTCTTTATTTTAAAAGTGTCTTCGATGATATAGGTAAAAAGACGCATTTACTGATTCTAGGGCACTCTTTAATAAAAGCTGTTGCTTCTTTTTTTTAATTCGTTATCCAGGCCTTCTATCTTTTCCACCTGATTATCTAATCTTGAAATTAAGCATTATCAAGTCAGTTACCTTCTATTATTATGGAAAATATCTTAACTATTATTTAGTAGTAGTTATTCGGAGTAATGAATTGACAAGATAAGCCTTGGATTTTCACTAAAAGCTAAACCTTTACTATAGCAGACTGAAAGCAATATATCTGGATTTCAGCTTTGGATTTTGAATGACAGCAAGTAATTCAATAATGGTGTCAATCAATAAATAAAAAATGGTCGTCCCCAATGGATTGAAGTGCCAAACATCATTGTGTTTCATCTTTAGACTCAAACTTATTTGTCTTTAAATTTTTAGCAACATTGCTCCAATGAAAAATTCTGCCGTTCATAGCCACATAGACATCTGGTTTTAAAAACTGTAAGGCACATATTGCATAGCCTAAATTGAATGGAGCATCTGTATTTCGAGAGGACCCCAGGATAAAGGAACCGGTGAGAACTATCGTTTTATTTATTTTTCGATCTGCTATATGTTTTGCAGTTTCTTCCATAGTGAAAGTGCCGTGAGATATCAAAATTTTTGAAGATTCTGAGGTTTGGACTTTTTCTGCCAAATACTCCCGGTCATCAAATGTAATAAATCTGCTATCTTTCTGGAAAACTTCTTCTATGGAAAAAGAAAAAGAAACATTCGCCGCTTCCAGAAAATTACTTAGTGAAGTTTTCCCGGCGCTTTGTTTTTGGTCACAATCCAGCCCTTCGATGGTGCCACCTGTTGTAAGTATATGTATCAAAATTGTAAGATTTGAGATTATACGTACTAAAGATAAGATACTTGCTCTTTAGTAAATACTGAATATGGAATTTTTTGACTAGGAGAACGATAATTGCCTGTAGCAAACAACTAAAAGCTAAGATAGATTGTTGCTACTGTTCCTTATTCTCAGTAACACTTGAGATGGAAGGGCCAATATGGGCAGTTGCAATATCCGCTCTATAACCAGTGCCAGAGAAATCAAAGAATCCTCAGAAAAGGCGGTCAAGGCAATGCAAGCGAGCATATCTCTAGTAAACAAGAAGTCAATAGGAACAATTGATTCAAAGGTTTTAATACTAACAGCAAGTAATATTAAGACCCATAACCAACAACTCATAACTTCATTTTAAAAAATATCAAGCCTCTAAATAAACTAATAACAACCTATTCATGTGTCCGAACTAATATTTCTTCCATTTTTAAACGCCCCCCAACCTTCTTTTAAGGCATATGGTACAATAAGAAGAGCCGCCACAGGGTCAGCCCACCACCAACCTAAATATCGAACAGCTAATAAACCACCTAATACTGCCACTGTTTGGTAAAGGCATATGAAGGTGTCTTTTGAATCGGCAAGCAATTCTTTGCTGTCCAATTTTTTACCGTACTTTCGTTTGTAGTATATTAAAATAGGATTAACCACTAAAGAGACCAACAAAATAATTATTCCAAGGGTGCTCCAGTTGGGGGTATTTTCATTTATCAACTTGGTGATTGAATCGTAAGTAATATAACCACTTACAAGGAGAAAAGATCCTGCGATTACAAACAAAGTGATTTTTTCCCTTTTCCTGACTTTATTGTCCTCAATTCCCTCTATTTCACCATTTAGACGCCACCATAAAGTACTGGCAGAAACAACTTCAATTACACTATCCAGACCCCAACCAATAAGGGCTGCACTTCCAGAGGTAAATCCTGCAATTAAAGAAACTACGACTTCTATAATATCATAAATAATATTATAAACCTGAATTTTCCTGGCTATTTTTAAATCCTTTTTCCGGTGCTGATTTTTCATTTCGCTGGTTTTAGAATTTTATCCTTTGTAGTCTCACAGCATTCAAAATGGCTAAGAATGCCACTCCCACGTCAGCAAAAACTGCTTCCCATAAAGATGCTACCCCAAATGCGCCAAAAATTAGCACCAGTGCCTTTACTCCAAAGGCAAGGCCAATATTCTGCCATACAATCTGTCGCGTTTTTTTGCCGATCTTAATGGCCGTGCCGATTTTGCCCGGCTGATCTGTTTGTATCACCACATCTGCGGTCTCTATTGCTGCGTCAGAGCCTAAGGCTCCCATGGCCATTCCTACATCGGCTAAGGTGATCACCGGGGCATCATTTATACCGTCTCCTACGAATGCCACCTTTTTCCCCTGTTTCTTTAGTTCCTCGACCTTAGCCACCTTGTCCTGAGGCAGTAGTCCACCGTATGCTTTGTCGATCTTTAACTGTCGCGCTACTTTTTGAACAATAGAATCTTTATCGCCAGAGAGCATTACAATATTATCAATACCATACTCCCGAAGTTGCTTTATGGCTAACGCCGCATCTTCTTTAATTTGATCGGCAATAGTTATGTAACCTTCATATTTACCATCCATTGCTACCACAACAATCGTTTCCACTATTTCCTCTATCTCCGGGGCATAGGAGATGTTGAACTTTCGCAACAATTTCGCGTTCCCGACCAAAAGTTCTTTCCCGTCTACCGTTCCTTTTAATCCGTGTCCGGCAATTTCTTCTACGTTCTGCACTTTCAGCTGTTTGAAAGCGTTCCCGGAGTGTTCTACAACTGCCGAAGCAATAGGATGGGTGGACTTGCTCTCCAATGCCGCTGTCAGAGCCAAAAACCGGTCCTTTTCCAGACTTTGGACTTTTACCTCCTGTACTTTAAACACTCCTTCAGTGAGTGTTCCGGTTTTGTCCATTACCACGGTATCTACCTTTGTAATGAGGTCGAGAAAATTGGAGCCTTTAAAAAGAAGACCGTTGCGGGAAGCGGCGCCTATACCTCCAAAATATCCCAGGGGAATGGAGATTACCAGGGCACAGGGACAGGAGATCACCAAAAATACCAGGGCCCGGTATAGCCAATCCTCAAAAATATAAGCGTCGACAAAGAAATAGGGCAGCAACGCCAGACCTATGGCGAAGAAAACCACGATCGGAGTATAAATTTTTGCAAAGCGGGTGATGAATTTTTGGGTTTTTGCTTTCCTCCCACCTGCTTCTTCAACGAGTTTGAGAATTTTTGATAAAGCACTGTCTTCATAACCGGAAGTTACTTTTAGCTCAACCAGCTTATCTAGGTTTATCATCCCTGCAAGCACTGTCTCTCCTTTTTTCTTGGTATCAGGTTTTGATTCTCCTGTAAGGGCGGCAGTATTAAAGGAGGAGCTTTCACTAAGCATTTCTCCGTCAAGCGCTACTTTCTCCCCGGGTTTGATCTGGATGATTTCCCCAATGTTCACATTCTTCGGATTAACAATTGAAACTTGTCCATTCTTGATCAATGTAACCTCCTCGGGACGATTATCAATAAGAGCTTTTATTGAGCGACGGGATCGTGCAACCGCTGCTTCCTGAAAATGTTCTCCAATCACGTAAAACAACATTACGGCAACTCCTTCTGCATATTCTCCAATATAAAATGCCCCGAGAGTGGCAATGGTCATAAGAAAAAATTCATTGAAGATATTTCCTTTTGCGATGTTGGTCACAGCATGTTGTACAACTTTCCCGCCAACGAGAACATAAGCAACACCAAAAACAATTAAGCGCAGATATCCTTGAAACCATTCCACATCAAAAAAGTCCAGCCCAATACCAAACAGTAAAAGTATCAAGCTTACTATAGTCGGAATAAAGGAAGATCTTTCTTCCTCATTTTTACCTGCTCCATTATGCTGAGGTGGACAACAGCTATCTTCACCTTTTTCAGGTTTTGGTCCGGGTTCTTCAGCCGTTCTGGGAGAAGTAATTGTTGGATCTTGTAATTCTGCGTCTTTATAGTCCTTGTCTTTCGCCATAACTTCTTATTAAAGGTCTTTCAATAGAAAAAGCCAATCCATTAAAACTGGCATTTTCCTATCTAATAATTAATTACAGGAACGAAATTAATCTATATAGTCCTGCAACGGAAGTGCATTTTTTCCTGATGGATGTGCTTTAGAATCGCAAAGTTTAAAAATGCTTATTCCTTATTGCATTTGTCACAGGTTCCTTTGACTACCAAACTGGCGTCAGTTGCTGTAAAACCCGGCGGAAGGTTAATATGCGGAATCTTAGTTTCAGTTAAACATTGGGTTTCTTTACAAATTTCACAGTGAAAGTGAAGATGAAGATCGCTGTCGAGCTCACAATTACAGCCCGCCTCACAAAGTGCATACTTAGATACTCCACTTCCATCTTCTATGACGTGAACAATTCCGCTATTTTCAAAAGTTTTAATGGTACGGTAAATAGTTGTTCTTTCACTTTTTTCAAAAGCTATCTCTATATCAGCTAATGTTACAGCCACTTGTTTCTGTGCCAAAAACTTGAATATAAGCATTCGCATAGCAGTGGGTCTCACATGCTTCTCTTCTAAAAATTTTTCTATAGCTTTCATAGTTTAATCGTCATGACCTGTTTCCCCTTTCTTCATTTCTGCAATAAGGTAATAAGCATTGTTCCACGCCACCTTTGCATCTTCAGGTAAAGGCTGCAGTAACTTAATTTCTACCCAGCCTTCATTTTCTTCTCCTGTGATCACTTCCACCGGTTTAAACGACCATTCGGTTTCCCCGTTCTCCTCGTGCTTTTCAGCGGTGAAGATGTAGAATTTTCCTTCTTCCTCAATAATGGCCTCCTCCGGCAAAGCCGTCACCTCCGTACCGGTGCCTGTAATAATCCTGCCGTTGATATACATACCGGGAACAAGGTTTTCTGTTTCCTCCTGTATCTCTGCATGGACGTGAATAGCTTTGGGATTTTGCTCGAACTTTTTACCGACGGAATATATCTCAGCAGTATAAGATCTTCCTGGTATGGATTCCATTTGAAGTAAAACTTTTTGCCCTTCTTTAATCTTGTATACATCTTTTGCAAATACCATTAAATCGGCATGTACATGTTCGGTATTAATCACTTCGAATAGCTCGGTTTGAGGATCAACATATTGTCCTATCTTCACACTAACATCTTCAATGTTCCCCTGGATTGGACTTACCACAGGTATATTCTCATTAATATTTCCTTCTCGTATCGACGTAACATTTAGGTTTAACCGTCTTAGCTGTGACTCCAACCCCTTGACCTCTGCCTGTACCACCTGATAATCGGCCTGTGCCTGTTGAAATAATTTACCCGAACCAACTTCCTGTTCGTACAGCCTTTGCTGGCGATTAAATTCTTGTTCCAGGTTCTGCATACGACTGTAAGTTGTCATATAATCAGTCTGTAAACTTGTGAGGTTAGGGTGGGAAAGATACGCCAGGGTTTGGCCTTTTCTAACTTCATCGCCCTCAATAACTTCAATAGAAGTAACGTTGGCACCTAAAATTGCAGTTACTGTCGCCTCATATTGTGGCGGTACTTCCAGTTGCCCGGTCGCTTCCACTATCTCGGAAAGCGGACGGGTGGGCAGAGTGTCCACTTTTATGCCCAGACTATTAAACTTGAGTTCGGAGAGATGCACTTCTCCCATACCGCCTTCTTCTAGAGCCTGCTCTTCCTGAGCTGCAGTTTCCCCTTCTTCGCCTCCTCCATTATTACAAGCAACAAAAAAGCTTGTTGCAATAAATAGGGTGAACAATTTTATAAAATGTTTTTTCATTTTTTTATTCTTTAGCTATTAGTACCGATTTATTCTGAAGTGTTCATAAAATACTCAAGTTGGGAGCGGCTGTTGAGATAATTTGCTAATGCCTCCCAGGCATCAATCTCTATTCGTACAGCATCCCTTATATTTTGTAGAAAAGTGACATAATCAATTGCTCCTTCCCTATAGGCAATGATTGCTCCTTCCCGCTGTTCGACGGCTAATGGAAGCGCCTCCTCCTGATAATATCTCCAGGAGTTAAGCCATTTAAGGTATTCCTCGCGCGCTCTGGTGTAAGTTGTTTTAAGCTCCAGTTGGGTTTGTTGTAAATTTGCATCAGCTATCTCACGATTTAATCTGGCAGATTGTGTTCTCCCTAGCTCAGGTCCAAAGAACAAGGGAATACTGATGCCCACCTGATATTGATAAAAGCCCGTTTGGCCGTCAATTTTCTGCCTACCGTACTGCGCCTGAAATTTTGGAAGAAACTGCGCCCGCCTTTCCTTAAAAGTTGCATCAGCCACTTCTACTCGTTGCTCAAATACATCCAGGAGGGGATGATTGCCGAGAGGTTGTAATAATTCGGAAATGGGCTCATCAATCTCTTCGGTAGGAACGTTAGGTACCGTATAAAGAGTGTCACTGGCAAACCACAGGTTGAATCGCTGTAAGGCTTTAAGATAATCCCTGTATGCCTGCTCTTTTTGAATTTCAACCTCATTGCCCTGGTTTACGGTGGCCAAATATTCCAACCTTGAGATTGTTTCTGTTTCCAGCCTTATTTGTGCAGCCCTTTCGATATCGGTAAATGAGGAATCCAGGCTCCGCAGTGTTTCATATGCATTTTTAGCAGCATATACCGAAGCCCAGGCCCGACTTACCTCCAGTTCTACTTCAAGAATGGAAAGATCAAGGGCTTCTTCTGCCAGGGCCACTCTTTCTTTCTGCAACTTCAGGCGCGGGGCAATTACGAAGATGTCAATATTCTGTTGCTGAACTCCAATTTGTGTATAAACCCCGAGGTCAGCATTATCCGAACCACTACTAATTTCTTCCGCACCGGTAAATAACTGGGTATTACCAAAGTCCCATGCCGTTTTCTTTAAGGCCTGCTGACTTTCTATCTCCAGGGCAGCGGCTCTTATTCTCGGAAAAACTTCAATTGCCCGCTTCTGGGCCTCTTCTAAGGTTAAGGTTTGTAGTGAATCCTGCTGCTGAACTGTCTCAGACTGCACCGGAATATTTTTCTGTAAAAAATTATTTTCCTGTGCCCCTGCACGGGTGCTAAAACCTAAAAGGCTTCCGACAGAAAGCAATGCCACCAATATTGCCGGAGCTGGTGCAAAGCCATTACTATTATTACTACTTCTTCTTCTGTTTTTCATATTTTCTATTAAAGTATAAAGCACAGGTAACACCACCAGGGTAAGGAGGGTAGCTGTGAGCATACCACCTATAACCACCGTTGCTAATGGCTGCTGCACCTCTGCTCCTGCTGATGTGGAAAATGCCATAGGCATGAACCCTAAAATATCGGTTGTAGCCGTGAGCATGATCGGCCTGATTCGTTCTTTGGTACCTATTAATATCCGATCCTTAATACTTGTTACTCCTTCTTCTTTTAATGAATTGAAGCGATTCACCAGCACAAGTCCGTTTAATACTGCAACTCCAAAGAGCACGATAAATCCTACACCTGCCGAAATACTAAAAGGCATGTCCCGAAGCCAGAGGGCAAAAATACCCCCAATGGCAGCTAATGGGATGGCCATATAGATCATGATAGATTGCGAAAAAGATTTAAGTGCAAAATAAAGTAGTACAAAAATCAGGAAGAGGGCGATAGGAACAACAATGGAGAGTCGGCTTTTTGCACTTTGAAGATTTTCAAATTCTCCACCATATTCAATGTAGTATCCCGGGGGTAAATCCAGTTCGGCATCCAGTTTTGCCTGAATGTCATTGACAACAGACTCGACATCGCGCCCCCGGGTGTTCACCCCAACATAAGTTCTTCGATAGGTGTCGTCACGTGATATCTGCATCGGTCCGGGCACATAACGTATATCGGCTATTTCATTGATAGGAATTTGAGTACCATCGTCAAGATCAATGTATAAAGTTCTTAAATCTTCAATACTTTGTCGGTGTGCTTCATCAAAGCGAACCACCAGGTCGAAACGCCTTTCTCCTTCAAAAACAACCCCGGCTACTCCGCCTGCAAATGCAGTGCTTATGTACTCATTGATTTTTTGAATATCCAGATCGTATTGAGCGAGTTTATCCCGGTTATAACGCACCGTCATTTGTGGGAGACCAGACGTTCTTTCCGCATTCACATCTCCGGCTCCGGGAACGGTTTGAATAATCTCTGCCATTTCCTGGACCTTTGTAGAAAGTACCTCTAAATCCTCCCCATAGAGCTTTACTGCAATATCTTCTCTTACCCCTTCCAGAAGTTCATTAAACCTCAGCTCTACCGGCTGAGTGAAAACAAAGTTGACACCGGTAAGGTTTTTATTGAGTAGTTCTTCGATTTGTTCAATGAGTTCCTCTTTGGTTTCAGCAGATACCCATTTGTCCCTGTCCTTATCGAGAATTAGATACATGTCTGCTATATCCATCGGCATGGGATCTGTAGGAATATCGGCCACCCCGATACGGGCTGTTACCGTTTCAATTTCAGGGAAGTTTTCCAGTAGCAAAGTTTCTATTTTTTTGGAGACTTCTATGGATTCAGTCAGCGAACTACCGGGTCTGATCAAAGCCTGCATGGCAATGTCCCCTTCATCTAACTGAGGAATAAATTCTCCCCCCATCGTGGAAAAAACATAACCTGCAGCCCCTAATAAAACAATAGATCCTATGATTACCGCTGCTCTAAGGCGAAGGGAAACTTTTAAAATCGGAAGGTAGGCACGATGGATACCACCAATGATTTTATCACTAACTTTTTCCAGCCAGCGCTCCAACTTGCCATACCAGTTTTTCTTGTTTTGAATCGGCTTCATAAATAATGCAGTCATCATAGGAACGTAGGTAAGGCACAAGATGATGGCACCTATCATTGCAAAACCAAAAGTGTAAGCCATTGGTTTGAACATTTTGCCTTCCACCCCGGTAAGGAATAAAATAGGTGCAAACACAATCAGGATAATAATTTGACCAAAAAATGCCGACCTCATCATAGTGCTTCCGGAGTCGTAAGCTACCTCGTCCATTACAGTCTGATTAAACTTGGCTTTTCCGGCTTTAATCCTTTTATGGATTTCATAAACGGCACCTTCTATGATAATAACCGCACCATCAATGATTATCCCGAAGTCGATGGCACCCAGGCTCATCAGGTTTGCCCAAACGCCAAACTGCTTCATAAGAATAAAAGCAAAAAGCAGAGAAAGAGGAATGGTGGTAGCAGTAATTAAACCTCCGCGCAAGCTACCAAGAAGAAAAACCAAAGCAAAAATTACAATTAAGGCTCCTTCCAACAGGTTTTTAGTCACAGTATCGGTTGTTCTGCCAATTAGCATACTTCTGTCAATGATGGGCCTGATTTCAAGTCCTTCCGGCAAGGATTCTTCCACCTCTGCCATCCTGTCTTTTACATTCTGTATCACTGCATTAGGATTGGAACCTTTCAGCATCATAATAATACCCCCCACAGCTTCCTCTCCATCCTGGGTAAAAGCACCATAACGCACCTGACTTCCAAAATTCACTTCTTCGGCTATATCTCCAATCGTAACAGGAGTATTATTTTCATGGGTAACCACTATTTTCCTGATGTCATCTAAGGACTGGATCAGGCCTTCTCCCCGAATGAAGTTGGACATTCTGTTCCTCTCAATGTAGGCTCCACCGGTATTTACATTATTCCGGGCCAGGGCCTCATACACCTGAGAGATACTTACATCCAGCGCGTTTAATTTTTCAGGGTTGATGGCTACTTCGTACTGCTTGATTGATCCACCAAACGAATTGACTTCCACAACCCCTTCCAGCAGGGTTAACTGCCTTTTTACAATCCAGTCCTGAATACTGCGAAGCTCAACAGGAGTATATTGCGTCTCAAAACCGGGTTGCGGCTGAATGGTATATTCATAAATCTGTCCTAGCCCGGTAGAAATTGGACCCATCGATGGGCTACCAAAGTTTTCCGGAATGGTTTCCTGCAGTTCGGTCAATTTTTCCTGAACCAGCTGTCGGGGTAAATAAGTGCCCATGTCATCTTCAAAAACGATAGTTACCACCGAGAGTCCGAAGCGGGAAATAGACCGTAATTCAGTCACCCCAGGAAGATTACCCATTGCCAGTTCGACCGGATAAGTGACAAACTGTTCAATATCTTCAGTACCTAAGCTGGGAGATTGGGTAATAACCTGCACCTGATTATTTGTAATATCAGGAACCGAACCCAGGTTTACGGTCATCATAGACCATACTCCGGCTCCAATAAGTGCCAATGTTAGCAAACCTATTATAAACTTATTGTTTATAGAGAATGCTATAATTTTGTTAATCATTAATAATAGAATTTAATTCAACATAAATAGATGAGATGGCCATTAATGAAGTCAATGGCGTAAGGATATAATTATCCTATCACAAAAGTTGAATTAAACGCGGGGTGGTTGAAAGTGAGAAAAGGCAATTTCTTTGCCGACACGCTCTCCAAACAAAGGTGTCAAAAAAGGTATTTTTGGTTCAAAAATTTCGAAGGCACTGGGAGTGCTTCTCACCAAATGGATATGACAGCAGTGACACTGGCAAAAAGGAGGACAGTCATCAGAAGTCCCCTGCTGGTCTCCCGGCTGATCCTGGTATATTTCCATACTAACGGAGACAGTATCCTGATTTTCAGACACGGCTGTATCATCACAGGGTATAAAGTTTAGCCCCAGGAAATAAACGGATAATATGACTGCGAAAAATTTCACATTGCAAAGGTATTAAAATATGAATGCACAGGAAGTGCAATTAATAGATAGATGAGCTAATGAAAGGTTACTTAACCTAAGTTTAGAAACGGTGGCAGGCTTGTACATATTAATGTTGTGTTTAAAATGGCAATTACGGGAGGGAGAAGCCTAATTTTGAAATTCCTTCAGTAATAAAGATTGCCCCATCTAAGTTTTCCATCTAACCACTTTAGCGATGGTTTTACGGAAATTTCATTATTGAGTACTTTCTTTTACATCACAGTAACGGCATTGAGAATGGAAAACAAAGGGATTTATATACCAGCCATCCAGAAAGATATTTTCTATCTCAATGGGAATTTATTCTACATCCTATCCTACTTTTTTATTTTAATTATCAGCGACAAAAATGATTCAGCGATTTTCTTTATTTTTTCCTCCAGATAACTGATTAGTTGAATTAAAATGATGCCATTTGTAAAATAAAAAATAGTCCTACACCCTCGGATGTCAAAAATAATTAGCCGAACAAAATATTTCATGTATTTAAGTACTTGCTTAAATAATTTTTTACCTTTGTTTTATGGAAGAAAATAGTTGCATACGGAAAGAGGCCGATTTGAACCAAATCAAACGGTGTAAAGAACAAATATCAGAAGTTGAAGAGGCAGTAGGTGCCTTAACCAATAAGCTCTCTTTAGTAAGTAATAGCGTAAGATTAAAGATTCTTTATGTCCTTCAGGCAGAGGAAAGGTTATGTGTTTGTGATTTAAGTGATATTCTGAACATGACCATACCAGCAGTTTCGCAACACTTGCGAAAGTTGAAGGACAGGGATTTTGTAAAATCGGAAAAGGAAGGTCAAACAATCTTTTACTCGCTACGGGATGACCATCGGGAACTTCTTGCTCCTTTTTTTAATTTGTTGAATCGGCAACCTGAAGCCATATGAATGCTAAAAACAGTTTACTTGGAGTGGGAATTTTAACTGGTATCTCCAGTTCCCTTTGTTGCATAACTCCCTTACTTACTATAGTAGCAGGAACGGGAACCATGGCAGGTGCATTTGAATGGTTGGAGCCTTTTAGATGGCCTCTTGTCGTGATTTCCCTTTTTGCTTTGGCTGTTGCCTGGTATCTTAAGATTAAACCTGTCAAGGTTGAGGATTGCGGTTGCGACACAGAATCTCGAACATCATTCTTCCAATCCAGAACATTTTTGGGTGGAGTGACTGTTTTTGTTGCCTTGAGTTTAGCATTTCCTTACTACGCAGAAGCTTTTTATCCTTCCAATGAAAGAGAAGTTGTGTTCGTGCAGGAGAAAAACATTCAAACCATGGAATTCTTAGTGAGCGGTATGACCTGCGCAGGATGTGAGGGTCATGTAAAATCCGAAGTTAACAAGCTGAATGGTATTGTTTCCTGCAAAGTATCTTACGAAGATGGTAACACGGTTGTCGAATTCGATAATACACGTACTAATGTTCAAGAGGTAAAAACGGCTATTGCACGAACAGGATATAAAGTAACAGAAATTAGAAAACAATGAAACAATATGATGTTATAGTAATAGGTTCAGGTATGTCGGGTATGACCGTTGCGAACAAGTGTGCTTCCAAAGGATTAAAAGTAGCTGTGACAGATGAGCTACCCTATGGTGGAACTTGTGCTCTTCGTGGTTGTGACCCAAAAAAGATAATTATTGGTGCTACCGAAGTGAGAGACTTCGCTCAACGTCTGGTAGGAAAGGGTATTAATACGGTTCCTCAAGTAGAATGGAAGGACATTATGGCCTTTAAACAGGAATTTGTAGATGCAATGCCTGAAAAAATTGAAAAAGGATATAAACACAATGATATCGACACCTATCATGGTGCCGCTCGCTTCATCGGCAGTGATGCAGTCGAAATTGCATCGGAAGTTTTAAAGGGAAGCAAGATTGTTATTGCAACTGGAGCACGTCCACGCCAGTTGAAATTTGACGGTGGTCACCTTGCATTGACAAGTACAGATTTTTTAAATCTTCAGGAACTTCCTAACTCATTAATCTTTATAGGTGGTGGATACATTGCCTTTGAGTTTGCACATATAGCTAAGCGATGTGGAGCAGAAGTTACCATCATACATCGGGGACCTCAGCCTTTGGAGAATTTTGATAAGGATATAGTTCACCATTTGTCGGAGGCCACCAGAAAACTTGGAGTAAGATTGATGCTCGAAACAAACGTCACGGGAATCAAGCAAGATGCAAAAGGTTATACGGTAATTGGTGAAACAAATGGTTCCGAAACAGAGTTTACAGCTGAAGCTGTTTTCAACAGTGCGGGAAGAGTACCCCATATTGATGACTTGAACTTGAAGAAGGCTTCTGTAAATTATAACAAGAAAGGAATTGAGGTCAATAAGTACTTACAAAGTACCTCCAATCCATCCATATATGCTGCTGGTGACGCTGCCGATACTGATGGGCTTCCATTAACCCCGGTAGCTGTTTATGAAGGTAATATCATTGCTTCCAACATATTAAAGGGTAAAAATAAGAAACCGGAATATCCACCTATGCCGTCAGTTGTCTTTACCCTACCACCTATGGCTTCGGTAGGTCTGACTGAAGTGGAAGCGGAGAAAGCTGGGTTAAATATCAAAGTGAACACCAAGGCAGTTCCAGGGTGGTTCAATGCTAAACGTCTTAACGTTCAGGAATATGCTTATAAAACCATAATAGACACTGATAAAAGTACTTTGGTGGGAGCTCATCTCATTGGTCCGGGGGTAGAAGAAACGATTAACTTTTTCTCACTTGCGATGTACAAAGAGGTGCCAGTACGAGACTTAAAGAAAATGATTTATGCCTATCCGACAATGGGCTCGGATATCACATCAATGTTATAAACATACCTATGGAAACTATTTTAAAATCTGTTTTGACGTGTTCTAATTGCGGCCACTCCAAGCAAGAAGAAATGCCAACAGATGCCTGCCAGTTTTTTTATCAATGTGAGCAATGTAAAGAGGTTTTAAGGCCCAAAGAGGGTGATTGTTGTGTGTTCTGTTCATTTGGAAGTATTCCCTGTCCTCCTATTCAGGAGAATAAAAGTTGCTGTTAAATTCCCTTTTATAATTTGATTTCCACCCGGGGATATGTTTTTAAAATTAATAGTCTCCGGTAAAAAATCAAGATCGTTCCGCCAAAGGCAAAACGGCAAGAGAGAGGAAGTAAGACTAGGTTTTAATTATCTGATAAACAGATGGTTATAGCGTAAATATTTTTTACAACAGGCTAATTATCAGCAGAATTTATAATGCTTTAAAAGCAAGCTGTATAATTGAAAATACTCTTCAATGCCTCATTCATCAGGGATTTTAGCTGTTACCCAAAAAAACCCGGCTACAGAGCATTAATATAGTTCTTAAGAGGGAGAAGAATTGTCGTAGTCTTGACGGTATATTGAGGTTCGCCGAGATGCCGCTCAAAAGAGTTTTATATAATGAAATTAAGAAAGCTTATTTCGCTTAGCCAATTAGTACAACATTTTTCCATAATAGTATAACACTAGCTGCTATTTTATATTTAATTTCGCTTTTTAAGCGAAAAAATTAGGAGATCATTCTATTATGGGAATGTTTTCTCCATTGACGATGAAAAGTACATTGCGTAATATTGTCTCTATTTTGATGGCACTTGTGGTGTTGTTGTCTACTTTATCTTTTACTGTAGAAAAACATTTCTGTGGAGGTCTTTTAATGGATCTGGCTGTCTTTTCTGAAGCTAAAAGTTGCGTAATGGGAATTCATGATCATTACAATATGGCCACTTCCATGAAGAAGGATCATTGTTGTAGTAATGAAAAAATTTTAGTTGAAGGTCAGGACGAGTTGAAAAATTCGTTTTTATCGCTGGATTTTAAACAACAGGTGTTTTTAGGTGCTTTTGCGAATTCCTATGTGTCTCTATTTAATTATATACCTCGGCAGGTGCCGGCTTACACATTTTATTCTCCTCCTTTGCTGATCCATAGTATTTATCTTCGGGATCAGGTGTTTCTTATTTGATTTAATATTTTTGTCAATACCAGTTACTTACTACTGGTAAGGTATATCTGTTTTAGGAGTGAATTAAAATATTCATTGAGATTATACTTTATTTGAAATAGCCACTACAAATGACTTCATGTTCAAATATTAATTAAATTAATAGGAAATGGAAAAACATCTTTTTGCAGTATTATTAATAGTTGTATCAATAAATCTTACTAATGCCCAACAAACCCCCTCATTAGAAGGGAATGTGGATAATTTACCTGTACGGGAGTACCATTTAACCCTAGATGAAGAAATGGTCCATATTGCAGGAGAGGAAAGCATGGGCATGACGATTAACGGCAGCATTCCCGGTCCAACTTTAAACTTTAAAGAGGGGGAATATGCCGTTATATACGTTAAGAATGAAATGGAAGAGGAAACTTCAATTCATTGGCACGGCCTCCTGCTACCCAATTTTTACGACGGAGTGCCTTACCTCACTACACCACCCATAGAGCCCGGTAAGATACAGAAGTATGAATTTCCCCTCATTCAGGCTGGGACTTACTGGTATCACTCTCACACCATGCTGCAGGAACAAAGTGGCGTATACGGTTCAATTGTCATAGAACCACAAATACCATCGGCCGCTTATAATTATGATCACGACGAAGTACTGGTTCTATCGGATTGGACTTTTGAGAAACCGCGGAATGTCCTGCGGAACCTAAAGCGCGGCAACGAATGGTACAGCATTAAAAAAGGAACTGCGACTCCCTTGAACCGTGTAATTGCCAGGGGCGCTTTGGGTGCCCAGCTGGATTTCTGGCGTCAGCGCATGGAAGGTGCAGATATCGCGGACATATATTATCCTGCTTTTTTGACTAACGGGGATACAGTACAACATTACACCAAATATGAAGCCGGGGATAAGGTAAGGCTACGCATTATAAATGCAGCCGCATCAACGCAATTTTGGCTTACCTTCGGAGGCACTCCGCCTCTTTTAGTTTCGGCCGATGGCCTGGATGTGGTCCCGGTGAACAAAGAAAAACTTTTTATTTCCATCGCAGAAACCTATGACCTAATCATTACCATTCCTGAAAACGGACAGATTGAAATGCGGGCCGTAGCCCAGGATGGTTCAGGGGCTACACATGCCTATTTCGGAAGTGGAGACATACTACCGGCAGAGGTGCTGCCAAGGCCGGATAAAATAGGTATGATGATGCAGATGGCAGAAATGGACATGCGTATGGGAGCTCCCGCCATGAAATTCAATCCGGGCAAAGTCGAGCCCTACGAGTTTATGAAAGAATGGGGAATGGACATGGAACATGGTGAAAAAATGGAGGGGGATATGGGTATGGACCACGATAAAAAAATGGGGAATATGGACAGGCAGAGAATGCCCGAGATGGATCATGACGCACATGAACCGATGACTGACAGCCTTCGGGCAGAGCGTTCCTCTTCAGAGAAGACCCAAACTTCAGAAAAAGGACAGCAGAGGGGGGGATCCAATATGTCAAAAATGGGAATGTTTGCAGATTATAATTATGATTTTCTACAGGCTCCTGTCCCTACTACTATTGATGAGACGAAATCCGAAAGAGAGATTTTGCTGAACCTTACCGGCAATATGTGGCGCTACATCTGGAGTATGAATGGAGTACCCCTGGCCGAAGCCGATATGATTAAAATTGAAAAAGGTGAAAAAGTGCGAATAATATTCAACAACCTCACCATGATGCACCACCCCATGCATTTTCACGGCCATTTCTTTCGTGTTCTTAATAAGCATGGAGCCTATTCTCCGCTCAAGCACACAGTGAATGTAGCACCTATGCAAAAGACCATCATTGAATTTGAGGCCAATGAGGACAGTGATTGGTTTTTACACTGCCATGTGCTGTATCACATGGTTGGGGGCATGGCCAGGGCAGTAACCTACCAGACCGAGCGCAATCCACTAATGAAAGAACATCCCAGAGAAATTCTCTTTCAGGAAGGGAATCACTTTTTTACCTGGGGCTTAGCAGATGTAGCCTCTCACATGACCGAAGTGAATGTGGTTTCCAGCAATATCAGGAACCAGTTCAATTTAATTGCAGAATACGGCTGGAACGAAAATTTAGAAGCTGAGTTTTCTTACGAATATTACCTGAACGACTGGTTTCGGGTATTTGGTGGGGTGAACGTGGAAAATGAAATGAAAGATAACCTGGATGAACTAAGTACTACTGCCGTTGCCGGGGTACGCTATTTTACGCCATATATGTTCAACCTGGATGTACGGTTGGACCATAAGCTAAGACCGCAAATAAGTTTAAGCCGGGAAATTATGTTATTTCCAAGATTCGTCATATTCGGGGAATATGAGTTCCAGGCCGATTTTGGCTGGGTAAATGAACTGCCCGAAGGCACTGACTTTGAAAAAGAACAGGTGTACACTGTGGGTGCCGAATACTTCCTTTCCAGGAATTTTTCTTTAATGGGAAGTTATGACAACCGGTTTGGTGCGGGGGGCGGGCTTAGCATAAGATTTTAGTGAAGTATCAATATCAATTAATATCAGTTTAAAACAATTCAAAAATGAAAAATCTAAAAGTGAACTTAGGAATTGCAATGCTAGTAATTGCGAGCTTAACAGCAGTATCCTGTAAAAACAACAATGAAGAAGGAAACGTTGACCATTCAGGAATGGACCATGAAAATATGAGCGAAGGTTCAGAAATGATGGAAGATGGGGAACAAACTTCCGAAGAAATGCCTGGCAGTGAAAACCAGGATTCACAAACCGGAATTATTATTAATGATTATCTTGAATTAAAAGATGCCCTGGTAGCCGATAATTCGGAGGGGGCTGCGCAAGCCGGTGAAAGCCTCGTAACAGCTTTTGAAAATTTTGATAGGAGCGGTTATGAAGCTGCCGAACAGCAGGAGCTAACCGAAATTATTGAAAGCGCCAAGGAACACGCCGATCATATTTCCTATAGCGATATGGCACACCAAAGGGAGCATTTTGAACTAATGAGCATTGACATGGTCGATATGCTGGCCATTACCGGTTCCCCCGAAACGCTCTATCAGCAGTTTTGCCCTATGTACAACGACAATAAAGGTGGGATTTGGTTAAGCACCAGTGAGGAAATAAGGAATCCTTATTTTGGGCAAAGTATGCTTAGCTGTGGAGAGGTCCAGAAGGAAATTTAACGAATGAAATTCCTGAAGATCATCGGTCTGGTTTTATTGGTTGCCTTTGTGGGGATACAGTTTATCCCCACAAACCGCAATCATAGTGATTATATTCCTAAATCAGATTTTACGGAGATTTACGAGGTGCCCGAAAACATCAATACCATCCTGCAAACCTCTTGTTATGACTGCCATAGCAATAATACCAATTATCCATGGTATAATAAGATCCAGCCGTTTACCTGGTATTTGAACGACCATATTGAAAAAGGCAAGGCAGATTTGAATTTTAGTGAATTTGGGGAATATTCCTCCCGGCGGCAAAGAAGTAAGTTGCGCTCTATAAGCAGCCAGGTGAAAGATGGGGAAATGCCTTTGCAATCATATACCCTGGTGCATTGGGATGCGAAACTTTCTGACAAGGAGAAGGAAGAATTCACAGTTTGGATGGATTCTTTGGCCATGGAAGTAAGGTAAAAGAAAATAATCCCCCGGCCCTGTGCCTGGAAATTGTCTGTTTAATTAGTTAACACTTCAGGTGCAGGGTCTTTATAAAAAGTTTTCAGCAACAAATAAAAATTATAATTATTGGTCAAAAGAAAAACAGGGGTAAAATTGAGGAAAGCCCATCGTTATCTGGGACTTTTCATAGGGATCGAATTTAAGTACTTTAAAATGGGAGAAATCAAAATGAACACCTTTCACAAAAATACAGTTCTAACTGCTATACTGGTTTCAGTATTATCGCTGTCTTGTGGCACTTCCGAAAAAAAATCAGAAGGTGAGAAAATTATAGAGAAAAGTATTGAGGCCTCCGGTGGAGAAAACTATGTAAATGCTGAAATCGATTTCACTTTTAGGAACAGGAGATATAAGAGTAAACGCAATGGGGACATCTTCCGGTTGGAGCGTATTGTAAAGGATTCCGCCGGTAACACCACACATGATGTTCTAAGCAATGAGGGTCTGAAACGTTTTGTAAACAGCAAAGCTGCTACTGTTCCAGATTCGATGGTCACCCGGATAAGTGATGGGGTAAATTCTGTTCATTATTTTGTCCAGGTGCCTTTTGTGCTCAATTCGCCTGCGGCCAACAAAGAACTGTTGGGGGAAGATGAGGTGGAAGGGGAGACCTATTACGAAGTTAAAGTTACCTTTCGTGAGGAAGGTGGAGGGACAGATTTTGAGGATGAGTTCTTATACTGGATCCACAAGGAAAATTTCACGGTAGATTATTTAGCTTATAGGTTTTTTACCAATGACGGGGGAATAAGGTTCAGGAAAGCGTTGAATCCCAGGGTGGTAGAAGGAATCAGGTTCGTAGATTACCAAAACTATAAAGCCAAAGAGTTTTCCACACCGTTACGTGATTTGGACTCCCTATATGAAGCAGGAAAACTGGAATTTTTCTCTGATATCCAAACTGAAAATATTAGCGTAAGCATTAATAAAAACAATTAATTAAACACAACATTTTCCATGAAAACCACAAAATATATTATTTACGTGCTGCTTGTATTATTTTCCACAAGTGGGATGCAGGCGCAACATGAAAACCACCAGGCCGAAAAGGTGACAACACAAAACAAAGAGGTGTTAAGTCCGCATACCAGTACCATGGCCATAATTGATGGGGCTCATATTCATATAGATTATTCTTCACCACGCGTGCGTGACAGGATAATTTTTGGCGGACTGGTAGGCTACAACACAGTTTGGCAGGCCGGAGCTCATAAAGCGACCTGGATAGAAACCAATAAGGATTTGGTAATTGGTGATGAAATATTGCCTGCCGGGAAGTATGCTTTTTTTACAGTTCCCGGTAAAGAAAATTGGAAAGTCATGTTCAATTCCCGTTGGGATCAGCATGGAAAGGATGAATATGATGAAAAAGAAAATGTAGTTGTTTTGGAAGTTCATTCTGAGACGCTGGAGAATGTCCAGGAGGCACTGACTTATGAAGTTCAAAAAATAGAAAATGATGAAGGAGTAATTTCTCTCACTTGGGAAAGAAAGAAAATTAGTATTCCTTTTCAAGTCAGTGCAGATGAACAAAGGATGAATGACTAAGTATAAAACCTAAAGAACTAACCAACCATCAACCATGAAAAAGGAAATTTTAATTGACAGGAATTCTATGAATGTTGAAAATCAGAGAGTTATTCAGATTAAAAATGTAGTTTGCCAGCGATGCAAAAGGAGCGTAAGAGAAATACTGACTACATTAAAAATTCCTTTCAAAAGAGTGTCTTTGGGAGAGGCAGAGTTGGAAAGGAGTCTCTCAGATTTTGAGTTCACATTGTTTCAGGAAGAGTTACGTAAAGTGGGATTTGAGCTCATTTTCGAAAAAAATGAACGCCTGGTGAACCAGATAAAATCAATAATCATTGCGCGGGTTTACAAGGAGGAAGATTTTGGGAAACAGAAGATTTCAGATCTGTTGACCAGCCGTCTACACTACGACTATAGCCATCTTACCCATATTTTTACAAAACTTGAAGGGAAAAATATTCAGAAGTTTTATAGTGAAGTAAAGATAGAAAGAATAAAGGAGTTATTGGAGTATAACGAGCTAACTGTTTTAGAGATTGCTCATGAAACGGGGTACAGCAGTGCTACCTACCTATCAACCCACTTTAAAAAAGCTACTGGTGTAACTCCTTCGGATTATAAAAATAAAGAAGAAAAACGTAAAACAGATCTCAATAGGTTCTGAGATAGTAAGGAATTGATCTTTTGTGAAAAGAAACATTACAATAAGTTTTTTGTTGAAAGCCATGGGAAAATAGAAGGTTTGGCCGCCTATATTGTCTCAATTTTTAGATACTGGTAATTTAGGTAAAGTAAATATTCTCTTTTCTAAACGTCATATGATTCTTCTATATTTTATAATCTTTTCATGACCATTTTTCGTAGTCTTTACTGTTAAATAATTACAAACCCTTAATAGTGAATGTTTTTTCTGTTATATTAAAAGTGCTTTTGAACCTTTTGAGCTATCTTTATTCTGGATAAGGAAAATGCGTCCTATGTTTAGAATTCTGAGAGAAAAGGGAAAATATGACTTTGATCATATTTGAAAAAAGAGCAATTAATTATTTTTGTTATTGAATTATTAAAATGCTCCAAATATAATTTCAACCTTATTTCAGTGGTAATTAGCTAATGAATAGAGGAAATTAGAAGAGTGTTATGAAAGCCTTCCTATTAAAAATATCATCTTTGGTCCTGGCATTTTTAATGTTCCTATCGACAATGTCCTTTACTGTGAATAAACACTTTTGCGGGGATTTTCTTGTGGACCAATCAGTCTTTTTTGAAGCTGATACCTGCGGAATGGAACATGATTCCGGAGTAGCTGATGAGAAAGGTTGTTCTGACGATTCTATAGCTATTGATGGTCAGAAAGATTTGAAGATATCCTTTTATGATCTCAACTTTGATCAGCAAGTATTTCTTGTAAGTTTTGCTTATTCATTTAACGGGCTTTTTGAAGAACTGCCTGCGAAAGATATTCCTTTTGTGAAGTATATACCTCCCTTAATCGTTCAGGAAATCCACATATTGAACAAGACCTTCTTAATTTGATTCTGAATTAATATTTAGGCTCTGGTGCTTTACCGCCGGAGCAGAGTTTTTTTGATGTTGCAAACGTGCAGCTTCAAAAGAGTATTAATTCAGAATTAAAACCAAATGCTTAATAAAACTATAAAGTTCTTTTTAGAGAACAAATTGGTGACCGCTTTACTTACGGTTGCCTTAATGGCCTGGGGAGTAGCTACAGCACCGTTTAACTGGGACTTAGACTGGATGCCAAGGGATCCCGTGCCAGTGGATGCCATACCAGACATTGGTGAAAACCAACAAATCGTCTATACCGAATGGATGGGGAAATCTCCTCAGGACATCGAGGACCAAATAACCTATCCCCTTACTACTTCACTCTTGGGAGTGCCAGGCGTAAAAACTATTCGAAGTAGTTCCCTTTTTGGTCTTTCAAGCATCTATATAATTTTTGAAGAGGATGTGGAATTTTACTGGAGCCGCTCGAGAATTCTTGAGAAGTTAAATTCTCTGCCCGCCGGAACACTCCCAGCAGACGTCCAGCCCGCCCTGGGTCCTGATGCTACAGCATTGGGACAGGTGTTTTGGTACACTCTGGAGGGAAGAGACCCAAAAACCGGTGAGCCAACCGGGGGGTGGGATCCTCAGGAGCTTCGTACTATTCAGGATTTTTATGTCAAGTACTCTTTATCTGCTGCCGAAGGTGTATCTGAAGTAGCTTCAATAGGAGGATTTGTCAAGGAGTATCAGGTGGAAATTGATCCTACCGCGATGAAAAGCTACGGCGTAAATGTCAAACAAATAATGGAGGCTGTGCGTGAAAGTAACCTGGATGTAGGAGCACGCACCATTGAGTTTAACCGGGCAGAATATCTGGTTCGTGGATTGGGCTATATAGAAAGCCTGGAGGATCTCGAAGAAGCTGTTGTTGCTGTCAATGAGAATACTCCTATTCGCCTCAAAGATGTGGCCAGGATACAGATGGGGCCAGCTACCAGGCGCGGCGGGCTGGACAAAGGGGGCGCGGAGGCAACAGGAGCGCTGGTTGTCGCAAGATATGGCTCGAACCCTCTCGCAGTTATTGATAATGTAAAAAAGGAAATAGAGAATATTGCTCCCGGATTGCCAAGTAAGACGCTGGCAGACGGAACTGTCTCCAAAGTTACAATCGTGCCTTTTTACGATCGCTCCGGATTAATTTATGAGACTTTAGGAACTCTGGAGGAAGCACTTATCCTGGAGATCTTGATTAGCATTATAGTCGTCATAGTTATTGTTCTGAATTTAAGGGCAGCCATTATGATCTCAAGTCTGCTGCCTATTGGAGTACTTATGACATTTATTGTCATGCAGTATGCAGGAGTAGATGCCAATATTGTGGCACTTTCCGGGATTGCCATTGCCATTGGAGTCATGCTTGATGTTGGGGTGATTTTCACAGAAAACATACTTCGACATCTTGAGCTACCTGAAAATAAAGATCGCCCTAAAATGGCCGTCATCTATGAAGGAACCATAGAAATTGCATCAGCCGTATTAACCGCCCTGGCTACAACAGTAATTAGTTTTATACCTGTTTTTGCCATGACAGGTCAGGAAGGGAAGTTATTTGGGCCACTGGCTTTCACCAAAACTTTTGCACTTATATCTGCAATGTTCGTCGGGCTTGTTGTTATTCCAGCACTGGCACACGGGCTCTTTTCTATGAACTTCGGAAAAAAAAGAACCCGGAGGATCTGGAATTTTGCCCTTATTGCATTAGGAATTTTACTATTGTTTAAGGTAGCCTGGGTAGGATTAATGTTTATAGCACTGGGAGTTAACAATCTTCTGGAGCCGCGATGGCCTGAAGAAAAGCGTAAATATCCAACCTATCTAAACATTGGAATTGTATTAGTTGGGGTCCTGTTTTTCTTAAACAGAGAATGGTTGCCACTTGGTGCAGATCAATCTGAATTTACCAATCTCATTTTTGTAGGAGGGATTATAGTCATAGTGCTGGGATTATTAATGGCGATGGTAAAATATTACCAACCCATCCTTAGGTGGGCTTTAGAAAATAAATGGAAATTTTTGTCGCTTCCCATTTTGATAATTCTCTTCGGGCTTTTTACCTGGCAGGGTTTTGATAAGATCTTTAGTCCTGTTGCTACAGGCTTTGATAAACTTGGATATAACGTAAGGCAAACTGAGGTTTGGCTGGGAATAAGTGAGACCTTCCCGGGTGCGGGGGAAGAATTTATGCCCCCTTTAGAAGAAGGATCTTTCTTATTGATGCCCACAACTATGCCACATTCCGGAGTAGAAGAAAATATTGAGACCGTACGCATTCTGGATAAAAGATTGACTGCAATTCCAGAAGTAGACATGACTGTGGGGAAATGGGGAAGGGCTGCCACGGCTTTAGATCCCGCGCCAATTTCTATGTATGAGAATGTCATAAACTACAAATCGGAATATGTGCTTGATCAAAATGGGCGGCGAATGCGATTTGAAGTTAACGATGACGAGCATTATGTTTTGCAGAACGGTGAAATCTTTGACCCTGAGACGATGCAGCGAAAAGATCTGGATGTTTCCCTATTAATTCCAGACGCCGGCGGGGAATACTTTCGGCAGTGGCGTGATCACATTAAATCACCTAATGATATTTGGGATGAAATAGTTGGCACTACCAGCTTACCAGGAGTCACATCTGCACCAAAGCTACAGCCCATAGCCACTAGGTTAATCATGCTCTCCACAGGAATGAGAGCCCCCATGGGTATGAAAATATTCGGACCCGACCTGGAAACACTTGAAGAAGTTGGGCTACAAATGGAAGGGATCTTACAAGAAGTGCCGGGTGTAAAAGCTCCATCTGTTTTTGCCGACCGGGTAGTAGGAAAGCCCTATCTGGAACTCGATATAAACCGGCAGGCGATAGCTCGGTATGGCTTATCTATTGGTGATGTGCAGCGCATCATTAGTGCTGCTGTGGGAGGTATGTCTATGACTACCACCGTAGAAGGTCGGGAAAGGTATGGGGTCAGGCTAAGATATGCCCGGGAATTCAGGGATAACCCTGAAGATGTTAAGAGCATCCTGGTACCAACCCCAACCGGAGTTCAAGTCCCTTTAGGAGATTTGGCAGAGGTACAGTATGTACAGGGACCTCAGGTCATAAAGAGTGAGGATACTTTCTTGCTCTCTTATGTCATTTTTGATAAGGAAGCTGATGTTGCGGAGGTAGATGTAGTAGAAAATGCACAAGCTCTGATCAATGAGAAAATTGAATCAGGAGAATTTGTAGTACCTCCCGGAGTGAGCTACAAGTTTGCAGGGAACTACGAAAATCAATTAAGGGCTGCAAAAACTTTGTCTATTGTTATTCCTATCAGCTTGTTAGCTATTTTTCTGCTGCTTTACTTCCAGTTTGGCAATTTTCAGACCACATTAATGGCCTTTTCAGGTGTCTTCGTGGCATTGTCGGGAGGGTTTATCCTGCTCTGGTTGTATAACCAGACGTGGTTCCTGGATTTCAATCTTCTTGGAGAAAATATGCGGGAGGTCTTTCAAATAGGGCCTATAAACTTAAGTGTTGCTGTCTGGGTAGGTTTTATTGCCCTTTTTGGGGTGGCAACAGACGACGGCGTACTTATGGGAACCTATCTCAAGCAGGTTTTTGCTGAAGAAAAAACGACGGACAAAAATTCCATTCGAAGAGCTGTTGTAATGGCAGGGAGCAAAAGGGTAAGACCCGCTGTAATGACCACTGCAACTACTCTCATCGCTTTAATGCCAATTTTAACATCCACAGGGAAGGGGTCTGATATTATGATCCCTATGGCCATACCGACATTTGGAGGAATGTTGTTCCAGACAATAACTATGTTCGTAGTTCCCGTCCTATACAGTATGTGGCAAGAGAAGAAATGGTCAAATCCTAAATTACAGGAGCAACAAATAAATGAATTAGACAAGTAATGAAAAAAAATATCATAAATATAGGCGCTTTAATCATGTTTTTTCTCGCTTTGTGGACGAATAACTCCCATGCCCAGGAAGAAGAAATAGGAATCGGGTATTTAGATGAATATCTGGTACTGGCTGCTGAAAACAATCCGCAGATAAGATCCCTCTACAAGGAATATCTCGCTGCGCTGGAAAAAGTAGTCCAGGAAGGAACATTACCAGATCCACAGATAAGTTTTGGCTATTTCATCCAACCAGTAGAAACCCGTGTTGGAGCTCAACAGGCTACAGCTTCCTTTAGCCAAATGTTCCCCTGGTTTGGGACCCTTGATGCCCAGGAGCGGGTCGCGGCTGAAAGAGCGCAGGCACGGCTACAGCTTTTTGAAGATGCTAAACTCGAACTTTTTAGGGATGTGAAAATTACCTATACAGAGTTGTATTACCTTGAAATGGCGATACAAGTAACAGAAGAGAACCTGGCGCTGCTTAGTTCCTTTAAGAGCATCGCTGAGGTGCAGTTCGAAAGCGGAAAAACAAATTTTTCTTCTGTTCTACAAGTTGAACTGGAAGAGGAAGAGTTGGAAAGCAGACTAGCATATTTAAAGGACAGCAGGATTCCCCTGCTTACAGAGTTCGAGGAGTTACTAAATGAAGAACTACAAGAGCCTCTTGGGTTCCCTGACAGTCTTTGGGAGGAACAGCTTCTAAATGAAAAGAGTATACTTCTGGAAATGATCTTAGCTGAGAACCCACGCCTGGAACAACTCGAACATCAGGCAAGGAGTTTCGAAGAGCAGCTAACTGTAGCCAAAAAAATGGGTTTACCATCTTTTACTCTTGGGGGGACCTATACCAATATTGCTTCAAGAACAGATTTAGACCCGGATATGGCACTACCAGACAATGGGCAGGATGCATTTATTTTTCCACAAATAGGAATACGGGTGCCGCTTTACAGAAAAAAGTATAAAGCCATGCGCCAGGAAGCTATTCTGCAACAAGAGGCAGTGCAGTTGAAAAAGGAAAACCTGGAGAATGAATTGGAGACAAAGCTTGAGCAGTTGTATCGGGATTACGTGGACGCAGTACGAAACGTTGAACTCTACAGTCGGTTGACAACAATTGCCAAACAATCACTGGAGCTTTACCATACAGAACTATCTACAGGTAGAAACAATGTTTTGGAAATAATTCGAATGGAACGCCAACTTTTAAACTACGGTTTGGAACTGGCAAGGGCCAAAACAGAACGAAATAACAATGTGTACAGAATAAACTACTTAATAGGAGAAAGTTATGAATAAAATAAATAAAAAAATGATATACGTGGGGCTGGGCTTTTTAGCAGCAGGCCTACTCTTGGGGTGGCTTTTTTTTGGTGGAACATCAGAAAATTCAGCCACCACCGAAAATCAGCCGGAGGAAGCACATGCTCATGAGGAAGGAGAATCAGAAATCTGGACTTGTGCAATGCATCCACAGATTAGACAGGAGGAACCGGGAAATTGTCCTATATGCGGCATGGAATTGATTCCCGTAAAAGCGTCTGCAGCTGTCAATGACTCTGAGATACAAATGAGTGAAGCCGCAGCCAGGATTGCCGATATTCAAACCGTAACTGTAAAGGCAGGCTCACCTACTAAAGAGATATATCTTACGGGGAGGGTGACCGCAGATGAGCGCAATGTTTCGGCTGTGACTGCACGTTTTCCGGGACGTATTGAGAAGTTATTTGTGAACTTCACAGGACAAGAAGTAAGAAGAGGAGAAAGGTTAGCCTCTATCTATTCCCCGGAGTTAGTACAGGCACAAAAGGAACTCCTGGAGGCTGTACGGTTTAAAGAGACTAATCCTTCTTTTTTAGAAGCTGCGGTAAGGAAATTAAAACAGTGGGATTTAACCGATACGCAAATCCAGAATATTCAGGAGAATGGAAAGGTGCAATATAATTTTGACATTTATTCTACACAGTCTGGAACCGTTACCAGTAGAAATATAAGTGAAGGAGATTATGTGGGCGAAGGTCAGCCGCTTTTTGATATCGCTAATTTAAATAAAGTATGGGTCCTTTATGATGCCTATGAAAGCGATCTTGCATGGATTAAAGAAGGAGATAAAGTTACTTTTTCTGTACCCTCGATGCCTGGACAATCCTTTTTCAGTACTGTTACTTTTATTGATCCTGTTATTAACCCCCAAACGAGGGTAGCTTTGGTGCGAACTGAAGTAGATAATCCTAAAGGAAAACTCAAACCGGATATGTTTGCTCAGGGAGTAATTAACACTGAGTTGGATAATTTAGAAAACGCTCTCGTTATACCAAAATCTTCCATCCTGTGGACCGGTAAAAGAGCCATTGTCTACTTAAGGAGGCCCGAGTTTGAAGAGCCCACCTTCGAGTTTAGGGAAGTAGTTCTAGGACCCGAGGCAGGGGATTTGTATGTGGTCACTAAAGGCTTGGAAGCAGGTGATGAAGTTGTGGCCAATGGCGTATTTAAGGTAGATGCTGCCGCGCAACTGCAAGGGAAACGAAGCATGATGAGCCCGGAAGGTGGTCCTGCCATGACAGGACACAATCATGGTGGAATGGAAATGGAAGAGGGTAACGACATGCCGGAGCAAACAAAAACTTCAAAATTTGTTCAGGAAGATGTGATGGATATGAGCAAAGATGTCCCCAAAGCTTTCAAAAACCAACTTAATGAAGTAATCGAAGCCTATCTGGAACTTAAAGAAGGGCTGGTAAGGGCTAATATAGATGAGACACAGGAATCGAGTACTGAGCTATTGGCTGCTCTTGATAAACTTGATGGCAATTCCCTCTCTGGTCATGCTAAGAATTTTTGGGATGAAAAAAAGGCCTTCTTGTTCAAACACACAAAATTGTGTAAGGAGGCGAATACAATAGAAGGGAAACGCGAAAACTTTATTTTCCTTTCACAGCCTTTAATAAAAATCGTAGAGGCTTTTGGAGCTAACCAGAAGTTGTATGTGAACTTTTGCCCCATGGCCAATAATAACAAAGGTGCCTACTGGCTAAGTAACAGCAAAGAAATCAGGAACCCGTTTTTTGGAGAAGCCATGCTTACCTGCGGTGAAGTGAGATCGACAATAAACTAAAAACTGAAAGATAAATTAAATACTAATATCTAAAATCAAAACTATGAAGATTTTAAAAGTAAAAATTGCAGCAGTATTATTTATGACGGTAAGCCTGGGTTACAGCCAGGAGAAAAAAATGATGCACCAGGACCATCATAAAATGGAGAAAGGTGAGATGAAAATGATGGACAGTAAAATCCCAAAATTTAATAACGAAAAAATAACTACAGCTTATGAAGACTATTTAACCCTTAAAGCCGCAATACTCAAGTCTGATCAAGAACTGGCGAAGGAGGAAGCAGAGCAACTTCTAGGCGCTCTCGGAGAGTTTGAAGGGACTGGTCAATTAAAGAAAATTGTAACAAAGGTGACTACCAGTCCCAATCTGGAAGCACAAAAAGGAGCATTTTCTGAGTTCAGCAATGCATTTGCAAGTTTTCTTGAGGGAAAAATTGCTGACAACCAATTATATCTTGCCCGCTGTCCAATGGCTAATAATAACTCAGGAGGTTTTTGGCTAAGCCACGAAGAGGCAATTCAAAATCCATTTTTCGGAGGAAAAATGCTGAAGTGTGGTAGTATACAAGAAACTATAAAATAAAAAAGACCTGCGTAAGTGGACCGGTGGTTTCCCCTACTATCCCCTCAAGACTTATCCGGTCCATAAAGCAGGCGCAAGAAATATGAAAGCTAAAATAAAAATTTTCGCATTAGCGATAATAGGTACAATGTTTTTGTCCGGTTGTAATTCGCAAGAGAAAGAAAAAGTGCAAACAACGCAAACGGAGGTTAATCAAGTAGCAGAAAGTACTGTGAAAGCAGAGCACAATTATAAAATTGGAGATCGGATCCCAAATAATTTAGTATGTATGGTCAACGATGCATATATGGCCAAAATCCAGATTCCAATCGGTGTAAATGGTAAGATCTACTATGGCTGTTGTAACATGTGCGTTGACACCCTTAACGAAAAAGAAACGGCCCGCGTGGCTGTTGATCCTGTAACCGGCGAGGCCGTGGACAAATCTGAAGCTTTTATTGTCCTGCTAAACAAAAAAGGCGAAGTAGCCTACTACAAATCGGAAGCTACATACAAAAAAGCTTTGAAAACAGGAAAAATTTGAAGTTAGATAATATTAAGTCCTGCATAAATGGGCCGGAGGTTTTTCCCATTCCCCTATATCGGTTACCGGCCCATTGGCAGGCACAATGTATGAACAACAGCACTTTTTGAATAAAGTTTTCGAAAAAGGATCAGGAAGATTTTGAACTAATTAGAGATAATAAGTACCATAAAATTCTATCATGAGATCTTACAGGGAACAAAGGAGAAAATCAAGAAAGAAAAAGAAAAAGCGGTATCGTTCCAAGGCCAAAAAGAGTGATAAATTTCTGGCAATATGTGCTTTCGTAATACTCTTTCTTCTAGCTCTGTCCATGGCATTTTTGAGAGACTGGTACTTATAGTGGTGGAATAAAAAATAGTAAAAATAAAAAGATGAAATCGATTTTTGCGAGCACCCTCAGAAAAAGAAATTTTCTAATCATACTCTTGATTTGGATTACCGCCCTGCTCACCTTCACCTCTTGTAGCAGCAGCCGTATAGATTTAGCTCAAGGTCAACACGTGGATCCTGTATGTGGGGTAGTCGTTAGCGAGAAAAGTGCTATAAACTTTAAATACATGGAAAACACGCACTATTTTGATTCTGAAGAATGTCTGACAGTTTTTAGAAAGAATCCAGAAAAGTTTCATAAATCCCAACAAAAAAGAAGGTCTACAAACTGGATGCACATGGGCCTGGCTCCAGTCGGCGGCATCGTAATGGTTTTAGGAATGACGGCAGCTATGATTATTGGAGTAAGTCATTAAGAGAAAAAGATTACCTATTAAATATTGGAAAAACAATTGGAATATGAACTTTAGAGGTATTAACTGTAAGGAGAATTAATGGTATTATAAACATGATCAGAATGTTATGTAGGTGATGGCGGCCTCTAGAAACTTAGATCGTCAGAAAGTTTAAAAAAATAATAGAAGCTATGCAAAACTGGAAGCTGAAATATGACGGTTTAAGAAAAGAACAAGAGGGTCTCCGGGAAGCTCTATGTACCCTTGGCAATGGCTATTTCGCCACCAGGGGAGCAGCAGAAGAATCAAAAGCTGATGGCACTCATTACCCGGGCACATACCTGCAAGGTGGTTACAACAGGCTCAAATCGCGAGTAGCAGGAAAGACCATTGAAAATGAAGACCTGGTCAATTGGCCTAACTGGCTGCACCTTAGCTTCAGGCTGGAAGGAGATAAGAATTGGTTTCAGTTAGAAAAATTACAGGTCTTGAATTATGTTCAGGAACTTGATATCTCTGCAGGTATCCTGAGAAGGGAGATGCACTTCATCGATGAACAACAGCGGGAAACAAGGATTATCAGTACAAGACTGGTAAGTATGGATAATCCTCACCTTGCCGCCATAAAATGGGATTTTGTGCCGGTAAACTGGTCCGGAATGGTAGAAGTACGCTCTACCCTTGACGGATCAACAAAAAATGAGGGCGTAAAACGATATAAACCTTTAAAGAATCAGCATCTAAAAATAATTAAAAAAGGAGAAGCAGAAAATGCCATTTACATTCTGGTTCAAACGAATCAATCCCTCCTCTATATGGCTCAGGCAGCTAAATGCGTTATTTTTTCTAAAACTCAAAAGCTGGATGTAATACGAAAATTTTTTCGGGGAAAAGAGGTAATTGGTGAAATATTCACTTTTCACGTGACTCTGGGAGAACAAGTTTCTATAGAAAAAACGGTGTCCCTTTTTACCTCCAAAGACGATGCAATAAGTGAACCGCTCAACGATGCTTTGAAGCAAGTAAATGGTCAGGCAGATTTTTCTGTTGTAAAAAGAAGACATTCTGAAGCCTGGAAAAGATTGTGGAACAAGTTTGATATTTTCGTCAATGCATCGGGAAACTCTCAGCTCCTCCTCAGATTACATATTTTTCATTTGCTTCAAACGGCTTCTAAACTTACCATTGGTCGGGATGTTGGATTACCGGCGCGAGGTTGGCATGGAGAGGCTTATCGTGGCCATATTTTCTGGGATGAGTTATTCATATTCCCAATTCTTAATTACCGCCTACCTGACCTTACCCGTTCCCTGCTCCTCTATCGATATAAACGCTTAGAAGAAGCTAAAAAACTCGCTAAAAGGGAAGGTTATGATGGAGCTATGTTTCCCTGGCAAAGCGGAAGCAATGGACGGGAAGAAAGCCAGGTGGTTCATTTAAACCCGAAATCTGGACAATGGGTTCCAGACAATACATACCTCCAGCGTCATGTTAATCTCTCTATAGCTTATAATATCTGGCAATATTATGAAGTGACGGCAGATAAAAACTTCATGAAATTTTACGGTGCTGAGATGTTAATTGAAATCGCTCGTCTCTTTGCTGAACTGGCCAGCTGGTGCGATTTAAAAAAGCGCTACGAAATAAAAGGAGTAGTAGGCCCCGACGAATTTCATACCGCCTATCCTGGAAATGATAGCCCAGGAATAAATAACAATGCCTACACCAATGTCATGGCTTCCTGGCTTTTTTCCCATACCCTTAAAGCATTTGATTTAATTGGAATTACCCGTCGGGAAGTCTTAAAACAAGAGCTGCAGTTGGATGACAGGGAGTTGGAAAAGTGGAAAGAAATGGGAAGCAAATTATTTATTCCATTTATTGAAAAAGGGATCATCGCCCAGTTTGAAGGCTATGAACGGTTGGAGGATTTCGACTGGGAAGTCTATCGAAAAAGGTACAGCGATATTCACCGGCTTGACCGAATATTAGATGCCGAGGGTGACTCTGTTAATCGCTACAAGGCTTCAAAGCAGGCAGATGTGCTTATGCTCTTTTATCTTTTTTCTTCTGAACAATTAGTACAGCTATTTAAAGGTTTAGGGTATGATTTCAATACATCCAACATTCCTGATAATATTAACTATTATGCTACCCGAACCTCAGATGGTTCTACTCTTAGCCGAATAGTTCGCTCCTGGGTTGTGGCCAGATCCGATCGTAAATGTGCTTGGCATTGTTTCAGAGAGGCACTTGTTAGTGATTTTGAAGATGTGCAGGGCGGCACCACACCCGAGGGTATACATCTGGGCGCTATGGCAGGTACCATAGATATTGTACAAAGGTGTTTTACAGGTTTGGAGATCCGAAATGATGTGCTTTGGCTAAATCCCCAATTACCCAAAGAGATAAATTCCCTCAGTATGAAGATCAATTATAGAGGTGTATGGTTACAGTTAAACTTTTCGGCCAATAGTTGTCGAATAGAGCTTCTGGATGAAGTTGAATCCGACATAAAAATTCAATTTAAGAAACAATCTTTTACAATTTCCAATAAATCAACTAAAGTGATTCAATATCAACAAAACTAAAGATAAATAGATGAGAAAATAACCTATACAGTCAACAAAGAGTATTGAATGTTGGGCAGAATTGAGCAATATCATGTTTTTAAAACATCTTTTTTGTTAACTTATAATATACTCTGTGAAGTAATTGTTTAATCATTAAAATAAATTAAAATGAAAAATCACTGGTTATGGATGATCATCGGATGTGTTTTACCTCTTTTGCTCATCTTTTTGGCCCCATCAATTGGATTGGGTGGTGATGTCTGGCTTTTCACATTTATCATCATAATGTTTGCCATACATCTAATGATGCCTATGCGGCATGGAGATCATACTCACGGGTTAACCGATGAGAATTTAAAGAAAAAAAGCAAAGATCAAGTAACAAACCAACATCAAAAAAAATAAAGACATGCACAATTATGATGGATTTTTTGGAATGCACCTCATCTGGTGGTTCATCTGGATAGTTTTTCTTATCTGGGTTTTCATGATACCAACACAATGGGGAAAAAAAACAAGAAGAGAAGAACCACTGGACATCCTAAGAAAACGATTTGCACGTGGCGAAATTTCGAAGGAACAGTTCGAAGAACAAAAGAAGCTATTAGAATCGGATAAATAATTTTAAAATCTGAAAATATGTATCGATTAAACATAAAAAAATTTGGTTTGGCACTCGGTCTTACCGGAGCTCTCCTTTATGTGGGGTGTGTACTGGTGATGGCCACAGTGGGGCGGGAAGGAACAGTAAAGTTCTTTAACAGTCTTTTACACGGACTGGACACAAGTAGTATAATAAGAATGGATGTGCCTGTACTGGAGGTGTTCTTTGGAATTATCCAGGTTTTCATCTTAAGCTGGCTAATCGGTGCTTGTGTAGCGGCATTTTATAATGCTCAAGTAAAAGGTTAAAGGATACTGCTGCATTTAATGCTTTTGTAATTAAGGATCTACTTGAAATACACTTTTAATCGAGATAAGCCACTCGCCTGGTACATCCAAAGCATAATCAGGTTACTTTAAACACGAAAGTAATGTGAAACAAAGGAACAAGATCAAATTAAAAAATTGGAAGTCATGAAAAAAATAGCAGTAGTAGGTTATGGAGTCATCGGCAAAAGAGTTGCCGATGCCATTGACAAACAACATGATATGGAGTTAACCGGCATTTGTGATATCATAAGTGACTGGCGCATAGAAAATGCGGTAAGAAAAAACTACAATATTTACAGCGCGACACAAGAAGCAGAAAAGGAAATGAAAAACGCCGGATTCTCCGTTAAAGGCGGAATGACAGAGCTTTTAGATCAGGTGGACCTGGTTGTGGATTGCACCCCTAAAAAAGTTGCCGCAAAAAACGTAGAACGATACAAAAGTCAAGGTAAAAAATTTATTGTACAAGGAGGTGAAAAGCATGAAACTGCGGGCCATTCCTTCAGTGCCGAAAACAATTACCAAACCGCTCTAAACATAGATGCTACGCGGGTGGTTTCGTGCAACACCACCTCCATTTTAAGAACTCTTACGGCTCTAAAAAGGGCAAATCTGTTACAAAGTGCCCGCGGTACTCTTTTACGAAGAGCAACAGATCCCTGGGAAAGCCATATGGGGGGAATCATGAATACAATGGTTCCTGAAAAAGATATTCCCAGTCATCAGGGTCCCGATGCTCAAAGTGTAGATCCCGAACTGGATGTTATTACTGCTGCAGTAAAAGTACCTGAAACCCTGAGCCATATGCACTACTGGAATGTGCGACTGACAAAAAAGGCCTCAAAAGATGAAGTTTTAAATGCTTTTAAAACGTCGACAAGAATTAAGATGATTCGGTACGAGCAGGGTTTGGTTTCAAACAATACTATAAAAGAAATGTTCCTGGATATGGGAAGACCCTGGGGGGACATGTACGAAGTTGCACTTTGGGAGGATATGTTGAAAGTACAGGGAGACGAACTCTTCTATGCCTATGTGGTAGACAACCAGGCTATTGTAATCCCCGAAACTATTGATGCGATAAGAGCACTCACAGGTATCATAGAAGATGGGCACGTATCCATACTTAAAACCAACCGCACGTTAGGAATATGATTTATCAATAACAATAAATAAGAGGTTATGAAAGAAATAAAAGCATTCATACGGCCAAATAAAATTAAGGAGGTGATTTCTTCCTTGAGGAGAGAGGGCCATTGCTGTTTAACAGTCTTTGAGGGAGAAGGAACCGGCGATTACACAGATCCTGGAGAAGATTGGCCTTCCCTCAAACTACCATTCCTCCACAGCAAGATCTATAAACTGGAAATCGTCTGTGAGGACAGTAAAGTGGCGGCTATTTGTGACATCGTTCGTCAAAATGGCAAAACAGGAAAAAGTGGTGATGGTCTCATATATGTTTCTGATGTCCAGGATATATTTAAGATAAAAAATACCAAAAACGATAATGTGAAATAACTAATAATTTTAAATTATGAACAATATACTTGTACCTACCAATTTTTCTGAAAATTGTCAAAAAGCAGAGGAGCTGGGGCTCAAAATGGCTAAATTTTACAATTCGGAAATCCATTTCTTCCATTACGTAAAAACCCCGGTTGACTGGGTTCGACTGGACAAACAGAAGGAAGATCTATACCCCGAAACAAAATTAAAGATTGGCAGCGCGAAGGCAGATTTGAGAGAATTAGAAAAAAAAGCAGAGGGCCTTGGACTTAAATGCAGAACCTTTTTGGAATATAATGGTGAAATAAGCAACATCCTAAGCCACTGCGGTCATTTTGAACATGATTTTATAGTTACCGGTAGTAGTGGCACAAAAGGAGGAATTCGTGAATTACTGGGAAGCAATGTAGAAGAAATAGTGAGAAAAGCCGAGGTGCCTGTCATCGTAGTTAAAGATAAGGATGTTTCTTTTCCTTTTAAAGACATTTTGTTTGTCTCAGATTTTAAAGAAGATGTGACAGAAGAATTTCAACACGTAAAATCACTTGCTGAAAAATGTGATGCACGTATCCATTTATTAAAGGTGAATACTACAACAGATTATAATAGTATTGAAAAGAGTCTGCAACCTATAAAAGATTTCCTTGAAAATTTCCCAGGGCTCACAACTTACTCAATGAATGTCTATAACGAATCGGGTGTAGAGGAAGGAATAAATGATTTTTTGATCTACAAAAATGTGGATCTTATTGCCATGTGTACGCACGGGCGCACGGGATTTTTAAGTCTCTTCTCCAGTAGCACCGTTGAAAAGGTAACCAACCATTCTGAATTGCCCGTTATGACAATTAAAATGTGACTATGAAAAGATCAGTCCTGGTTAAAAAGTCTTCGGGTGAGTATGAGGATTTCCAAATTGAAAAACTCATCAATTCCCTTAGGCGGGCGGGAGCAAATGAGGTTATTGTTAAGGATATAGCTCATAAGGTGTATGAACAGCTTGAAGAAGGGATGACCACTAAAAGGATCTATGAGGCAGCGTTTAAAATGCTTAAGGCAAAATCGAGAGTAAGTGCCTTTAAATACAAGCTTAAAAAGGCATTGATGGAATTAGGCCCTTCTGGCTTCCCATTTGAAAAGTTGGTAGGCAAATTATTGGCACACGAAGGATTTGAAACAAAGGTTGGTGTGATTGTACAAGGCAATTGCGTTCAGCATGAAGTGGATGTGATAGCGCAAAAAGGTGAAAAACATTATATGATTGAATGTAAATACCATAGTGATCAAGGCAGGTTTTGCAATGTAAAAATTCCTTTGTACATCCATTCCCGTTTTTTAGATGTGGAAAAACAGTGGAGACGTAAAAAGGGTCACCAGAACAAAATCCACAAAGGAGGTTTATATACCAATACACGTTTTACATCTGATGCCATAAACTATGGCAATTGTGTTGGCCTGCTAATGACCAGTTGGGATTATCCAAAGGAGAGTGGACTCAAAGATAGAATTGACCAGGCGGGATTGCACCCCTTAACAGCCTTAACAAGTTTAACGAAAGCTGAGAAAACAAAATTATTGGATGAAGGCATTGTTCTCTGTAAAGAACTCCACGAAAGTCCGAACTTGTTGGATAAAGTAGGGATTCCCAACTCCCGACACAAAAGAATTCTGGAAGATTCACTTGAACTATGCAAAATCTAATCCTAGAACAACCGATGAAAACTAATCAAATAAACATTCACTTTTTGGGGGCAGCAGGTACAGTAACCGGCTCAAAATATTTAGTGGATACAGGAGATAAAAAGATACTCATAGACTGCGGACTTTTTCAAGGGCTAAAGGAATTACGCCTTAAAAACTGGGAGTACCCACCTGTTAATGTTGCAAATATTGATGCTGTTTTGGTCACCCACGGCCATATGGACCATACAGGTTATCTGCCGAGGTTGGTGAAACAAGGCTTCAATGGTTCCATCTATGGTACGAATCCTACTTTGGACATTGCAAAAATCATATTGAACGATAGTGCAAAAATTCAGGAACAGGAAGCAGAACGTGCCAATAAAGAAGGCTATTCCAAACACAGTCTCGCAGAACCGCTTTACGATTTAAAGGATGTAGAAAAAACCATTCCGCATTTTAAGGGCATTCCACAAGCACAATGGATTCCGTTATTTGATGGTATCAGGGCTCGGTTCCAGTACAGCGGGCATATTCTGGGTGCAACTTATATTGAGTTGGATATTTATGGAAAACGCTTTGTCTTCTCTGGAGACATTGGTAGAACCAATGATTTATTGCTCTATCCACCCCTTAAACCAAAAAAAGCGGATATACTTTTCGTTGAATCCACTTACGGAGGAAGGTTTCATCCTGATGAAGTAGAAGCGCTTCCAAAAATCGAAAAATTAATCAACGATACCATCAATAGAGGTGGCAGCTTATTTATTCCCAGTTTTTCGGTAGAGCGTGCCCAACTAATGATGCTTATCTTTTGGAAATTACTCAAGGAGAACAAAATCCCTAAAGTTCAAATGATTATGGATAGCCCAATGGGTGCCAACGTATTGGAACTGTTTCATAGAACTCGGGATTGGCACAGATTGGAAGACAACGAATGTGACGAAATGTGTTCACATTTTACACTTGTTAGCAGTTATCGCGAAACAATGGAATTAAGAACTGATAACAGACCAAAAATTGTAATTGCAGGGAGTGGAATGCTCACAGGCGGAAGAATGCTCAACTATCTTGAAACACAGGCACAAAATCCAAATAACACCTTGCTTTTTGTAGGCTATCAAGCTGAAGGCACACGTGGTAGAAAGCTGTTGGAAGGTGAGAAAGAACTAAAAGTCTATGGAATATGGGTGCCTTTCAATATGCAGGTCGCTGAAATTGAAGGTCTCTCGGCACACGCAGACCACGCAGAACTTATAGAATGGATGGGCGACATTAAAAATAAGCCCGAACGTATATTCATTGTCCACGGTGAAAAAGAAAGTGCAGAAGCATTACAAAAAGGTATCAAGGAAACCTATGGATGGAATACAGAAATTCCGCAATTATACACCATCGAAGAAATAGAATAAATCCCAGCAATCAATAAAATAATGGACCCACACTCAAACATACTAAAATATAAACATCTCGGGATTTACACCCAAAACGAATATGTAGTGTATATGCGTGAGGATTGCCACGTCTGTAGTTCTGAAGGGTTTGTAGCACTAACAAGGATCAGGATATCAAATGCAACCACCTCAATCGTCGCAAGCTTGAACGTTTTGAGTTCCGGCCTTCTTTTACCAAATGAAATAGGCCTTTCGGATGCTGCAGCAAAAAAACTGAATGTTTCCCAAAATGAAATGCTGTATGTTTCCCATTTGGAGCCTATTGAATCGTTAAGCCACGTAAGAGCTAAAATCTATAATCAAAAACTGGATTTTAAAGCCTATAACAACATCATCAACGATATCGTAGAAGGCAATTATTCTAACATTCACCTATCGGCATTTATTACAGCCTGTGCGGGCGACCGAATGGATATTGATGAGATATGCGACCTTACTAAAGCAATGATAGCTTCAGGAAGACAGTTGGACTGGAGTAAAGATATTGTGGTCGATAAACATTGTATTGGTGGTTTACCAGGCAATAGAACAACCCCATTGGTAGTAGCTATTGTTGCCGCTTATGGACTTACAATGCCTAAAACTTCGTCACGTGCCATCACTTCACCAGCTGGTACAGCAGATACGATGGAAGTATTGACCAATGTAACGCTCTCTTCCGAGGAAATAAAGACCGTAGTAGAAAAAGAAGGCGGGTGTTTTGTTTGGGGCGGTACAGCACAGTTAAGTCCTGCCGATGATGTGCTCATTAAAATTGAAAAAGCCCTGGATATCGATAGCGAAGGTCAGCTAATTGCTTCTGTACTTTCTAAAAAAGCTGCGGCAGGTTCCACACACGTGGTCATTGATATTCCCGTGGGAGAAACCGCCAAGGTTCGTAGTACCGAAATGGCAGAAAAACTAAAAAATCATATGGAAACCGTTGGAATTGCTGTTGGGTTGAATGTAAAAGTTGTAGTTACGGATGGCACGCAGCCTGTTGGAAGGGGTATCGGTCCAACTTTAGAAGCCATTGATATATTAAAAGTTTTAAAAAATGAGGAAGATGCACCTAAAGACTTAACAGAAAGAGCATTGCTTTTAGCTGCTGAACTATTAGAACTTTCTGGAAAAGTAGATAAAGGACAGGGATTGGAAACCGCACATCAAATTCTCAAATCTGGAAAAGCATATGAAAAATTCATAGCTATTTGTAAGGCGCAAGGTCAATTTTCAAAACCAGTTTTAGCGCCTTATAAAATTGAAATTACAGCTGAGAAGTCAGGTTTTTTAAAAAGAATTGATAACCGAAAAATAGCGAAGCTCGCAAAGCTTTCAGGTGCGCCTAAATCTAAAGCGGCAGGGATCCTTCTAAATGTTCATTTGGGAGAACCCATTGAGGAGAACCAATTGCTTTATACCATATATGCTGAATCCAAAGGTGAACTTAACTATGCCTTGGAATATAAAAACAGCCATGACGACATCATAACTATAATGTAAAAACATACTATGAAAACAATATTATTCAGTCTTCCCGGAAATGAAAAACTCACAGAACTGTTGGCTACAAAAATGGATGCCGACGTGGGCGAAGCCATTTTGCGCAATTTTCCGGATGGGGAATCATACACACGTATATTATCTGATGTTAAAGATAAATGTGTGGTACTGGTATGCACCTTGCACGAACCGGACGAGAAACTGCTGCCTCTATATTTTTTAAGCCACACAGCCAAATCCTTGGGAGCAATGTGCACCTGCTTGGTAGCACCCTATTTGGCGTATATGCGTCAGGACAAAGTATTTAATGAAGGTGAAGGAGTGAATTCCGGTTTTTTTGGAAAATTGATTTCAGGTTTTGCCGATAGCATTATCACAGTTGACCCTCATTTGCATAGAATTAGTTCTTTGGGAGAAGTGTATCAAATTCCAAATAAAGTAATTCACGCTGCTGATGCCATTTCAGAATGGATCAAGAAATACATCAAAAACCCGGTACTTATCGGGCCCGATTTGGAAAGTGAACAATGGGTTTCCGAAGTCGCTAAAAATGCTGGCGCACCTTTTACGGTATTACAGAAAGTACGTCACGGCGACCGTGACGTGGAAGTCTCTGTTCCTGATATGGATAAGTACAAGAATGCCACACCCATTTTGGTAGATGATATTATTTCCACCGCGCGAACAATGATTGAAACCGTACAACATCTGAAAAAAGCAGGAATGAAACCCCCTATCTGCGTAGGCATTCACGCCGTTTTTTCAGGAAATGCCTATCAAGATTTATTGGATTCCGGAGTAGAAAAGATAGTTACCTGCAATACCATTCCGCATCCATCCAATGGCATAGATTTAAGCAATATTATTGCAAAAGAGGTAAAGAAATTAATGCACCATATATGAGAAAACAAGGATTTATAGTACTATTTATCTTATTCAGCATCACAATGACTGGACAAACGGAAATGCTTATAGGGCAGATTTCAGGCAGAGTGGTCATTCGTGAGAATTTTGATGAAAAAGGTGCTTTTCTCAATAAACAAATATTTGAAGCGGGTGAAACAATAAAGAAAAATGGATATTATGAAATTGAGGTAGTTACAGAATTGTTGGATAAAGACAAAAAATTGACCGATAAATACACCACGACCTATCTCTGTAAGCCTGATGAAGCCAGTATTATAATAATGGCTTTGCCGTTTTCCAACCCAAAATCAAGGCAGACCAAGGTTAATACCACCTCTGAAAAATTTAAAAGGCTTTACGATTTGGACAACCTTGAAAATATAGAATTGGAAATGACTTTTGATTCGGGACTGCTCGATTTTTTTGGTTCCAAAAGTATTATAAAGATATATGACCGAAAGTTCAATGACAACAAAAAAACTATTAATTCAAAGATCAATATTAAGACCTATGCGTGGGGGATTCGCATTAAGCAACTAAATTATACTGTTAACGAGAAATTAAATGGACAAGGTCTATTGAACTTTCAAGAATTTATCGAAGAAGACAACAGTTATTTTACAATGACTTATAAATAAAAGAAAATGAATAATTATGACACCCTTTCAGAAGCTGTGAATGGCCTCCAGGCCAGAGGTTACAAATATGATTTTAATTTAAAGCCTCACTGTCTTGAGTGCCCCTCTTTAAAGCTGGAGATACACCCACAGGATTTTTTGGTCAATGAAGTATATAGATTTGAAGGAATGAGCAGTACAGATGACAACAGTATATTATTTGCTATCTCTTCCCGTTATGGGGTCAGGGGGATTTTGGTAGATGCATACGGTATCTATTCAGAAAATATTTCGGAAACAATGCGAACCAAACTAAGACAAATTAACCAGTAAATTCAGGAATTATGGAACATCACGACGAACACAAGGAGGAGTCAAAGAATTCAGCGAAGCGGGAAGCAAGAAAAGAAGAAGCTAACTTAAAGGATGACCTTGCTGAAAAAACAAAACATGGGCACAATAAGGCGATGGACCGGGACATGATGGATCATGACAGGGGGAAACATGACGATGATGAACCCGCTCATGGCCATGCAGGTCATGATCACCATAAAATGATGATTGAAGATTTTAAGAAGCGTTTTTGGGTAACTCTTGTTTTAACTATCCCAATCCTCTTTCTGTCGCCAATGATCCAGGATTTCTTTGGGTACAAATATCTTCTACCAGGAAATAAGTACATCCTTTTTGCCCTCTCGACTGTTGTTTACTTCTATGGAGGCTGGCCATTTTTGAAAGGCTTTTGGTCTGAAGTGAAAAAAGCTGCCCCAGGGATGATGACCCTCATTTCTATGGCAATTACAGTGGCTTATCTCTACAGTTCTGCCACGGTCTTTGGTCTCGAGGGTGTTGACTTTTTCTGGGAACTCGCTACGCTTATTGCTATTATGCTGGTAGGGCATTGGATTGAAATGAAATCTGTTTTGGGTGCTTCCAAAGCTTTACAGCTTTTGGTGAGTATGATGCCTGCGGAAGCGCATCGGGTAAACGGAGATCAGATTGAAGATGTAAAGCTGGATACGCTAAAAAAAGGAGATATAATTCTTGTTAAACCTGGTGAAAAAGTGCCTGCAGATGCTATAATCGTGGAGGGTGAAAGCTACCTGAATGAGTCGATGCTTACCGGGGAATCAAAACCGGTAAAGAAAAGTACAGATCAAAAAATAATTGGTGGATCTATTAACGGCAATGGATCCTTAAAGGCTAAAGTCGAACATACCGGGAAGGATAGCTATCTCAATAAGGTGATCACTATGGTGGAGGAAGCGCAAAAATCCAAATCCAAAATGCAAAACCTTTCCGACAGGGCCGCAAAATGGTTGACCTACATAGCATTGGGTATTGGTTTTGGCACTCTTGCGGTTTGGTTGATCTTAGGCTTTCCTTTTGTGTACGCACTTGAGAGAATGGTGACGGTTATGGTCATTGCCTGCCCCCATGCGCTAGGACTGGCAATTCCACTTGTAGTCGCAATTTCTACAGCAGTATCTGCCCAAAATGGATTGTTAATTCGTAACCGAACGGCTTTTGAAGAATCCCGAAAAATTACCGCCTTACTTTTTGATAAAACCGGAACCCTTACTAAAGGGGACTTCGGCGTCACCCGTATCGAATCTGTGAATGATAAATTCTCCAAGGAAGAGATTCTAAGGCTTTCCAGCGCGTTAGAACAGAGTTCTGAACACCCTATTGCTGTTGGGATCATCAAAAAAGTAAAAGATGATAAAGTCCCTATTCCAAAACCAGAAAACTTTAATGCCATTACCGGCAAAGGAGTCGAGGCCACTGTAGAGGGAAAAGAGGTGAAAGTAGTAAGTCCTGGATACTTGCGGGATGAAAATATCAACATCCCCGAAGATGCCTATAGCGATGCAGCCGAAACTGTGGTTTTTGTATTGATCAACGGTGAATTAGCCGGGTATATCGCGCTTGCCGATGAGATTAGACCCGAGTCTGCAGACGCCATCAGGATATTTAAAGAGAACAATATTAAAGTTTTTATGGCAACAGGGGATAATGAGAGGACCGCTAAAGCAGTTAGTGACAAACTCGGTCTGGATGGATATTATGCAGAAGTCTTACCCCATCAAAAAGTGGAAATAGTTAAAGAATTGGAAAGTAAGGGAGAATTTGTGGCCATGACCGGTGACGGGGTTAATGATGCGCCGGCTTTGGCTCAGGCGAACGTTGGTATTGCAGTAGGTTCGGGAACAGATGTGGCTGCAGAAACTGCCGATATCATCCTGGTCAACAGTAATCCTCAGGATATTGCCAATCTAATCCTTTTTGGAAAAGCTACTTATGATAAGATGATTCAGAACCTGGTATGGGCAACGGGTTATAACGTTGTAGCCATTCCATTAGCTGCCGGAGTACTTTATTCCACAGGTTTTGTGTTAGGACCTGCCGTTGGGGCCGTGTTTATGAGTTTGAGTACAGTTATTGTTGCAATTAATGCGCAGTTACTGAAGAAAAAGATTGGAAAATAAGTGAAAAAGTCTTGGTAAATATCATTTAATTTTCACGAAAAATTCTTCAATAGAGACACTACAAAGGCTAAAATATGTCTTTCTCCCTGATTAGAATTTTAAAAGGAAATTAAGGATTCTATTTTTACTTTGAAAAATAAAATGTTTAGTTTTAAATGAAATGTGTTGAAATAATTAAACCCGTTTAAAATTGAGATATGACGAGACACAGAATAATGATACAGAAGTGGAAATATGATGAGGTTGGTCAGGATATAAAAAGAAGTACCTCAAGAGATCCTAATGAGATTTCTGCACCACTTGAACATTTGGAAGAGCTTAAGAACAGCGACTACAAAATTGATGATCATTTTTCCAGGATTTATGGAAGGCAGATAGTTGATGCTACTGGAACAAGAGTGGGAAAGCTGAAGGATTTTTTGTTCGACAAAACCCAGAAAAGAATAAGATACCTCGTTGTGGGATTAGAGATAAATGTAAAAGAGGATAAGGATGTTTTAATTCCCATAGGAAGAGCAGAACTAAATCAAGAGAAACAAAAAATTGTTGTTCAGGAACAAGTAAGTGCTGAGAAACTAAAAACATTGCCCACCTATAAAAACTTAAAAAGTCTCGCTATTGAAGATGAAAAGAAGACTCTGCTAATTTTTTCCGCAAAACAAAAGGAGGAAATCAGTTATACGCAAGGGAATTTTTACAACCAGGAGGATTTCAATGAAAGGACTTTTTTCGGTTCTGATGAAGAATGAGGAAATGCAGGTCTACTTATAGTCAAAGGAATTCAGCTTATTAAATGAAAGCCCGGAATTTCCTTTTTTTGAAGTTATATTGAAGGTTGATTGATTTTTTTTAAAGAATTATATGTCTGAATATAAAAAGAACAGCCTTTCCCTTACCGGTGCGGTGGCAATGGGAACAGGTGTAATGATTGGTGCAGGGATTTTTGCGCTCCTTGGGCAGGTGGCCGAACTCTCCGGGGAATACTTTGCATATGCTTTTATCCTGGGAGGAATTATTTCCGGTTTTAGTGCCTACTCTTATATTAAAATGTCCAATGCTTATCCTTCAGCAGGAGGGATAGCTATGTACCTGCAAAAAGCGTATGGCAAAGGAACTATTACAGCTGCCGCATCTTTGCTCATGGCCTTTTCTATGATTATTAATGAAAGCCTGGTCGCCAGGACATTTGGGAGTTACACCTTGCAGCTATTTGATGCTGGGGAAAGAAGCTTCTGGGTTCCAGCCTTAGGGGTAGGATTGCTTATAACAGCCTTTGTTGTAAATATTCTTGGAAATAAAGCAATTGGAAAAATCTCCCTTTATATGGCAGCTTTAAAAATTGGAGGTTTAATTATTTTTGCAGCTGGAGCCCTTTGGGCTTCCGGGGTGGATCTGGATGCGGCTGTTCCTTCTGAAGAACGCAAAAACAGCATTGTTGATTATGTTGCTGCACTTGCCTTATCTATTTTGGCATATAAAGGTTTTACTACTATAACCAATAGCGGGAGTGAAATTGAAAAGCCTCACAAAAATGTTAGTAGGGCCATAGTAATTTCTTTATCAACTTGTGTGGTAATCTATTTTTTAGTAGCTCTGGCTGTAGGATCGAATCTTTCTATTACTCAAATAATAGAAGCAAAAGATTACTCGCTTGCGGAAGCTGCTCGGCCCCTGTTCGGGGATTTTGGATTAATCTTTACCGTTGGAATTGCTATTATAGCAACGGTTTCCGGGGTGATCGCCAGTATTTTTGCAGTTTCCCGGATGACAGGAATGCTCACAGATATGCATTTAATCCCCCATAGCCATCTTGGAATGTCTGGAACTATCCAAAGGCATATGCTGATATATATAGTAGTAATTGCAATTATCTTGACCATATTCTTTGACCTAAGCCGAATTGCTTCTTTGGGTGCTATTTTCTACCTGGTCATGGATATAATCGTTCATGTGGGGGTTTTGAGATATCTGAGAAAGGAAGTAAAAGCAAAATCAGCTATTTTGATTACAGCAATTATTCTTGATGTTGTTGTTCTTCTTGCCTTCTTGATTGTAAAATCTCAAACTGACATATTTATAATTTATGTCGCGGTTCCTTCTATTATTCTAATTTTTATTGCTGAATTTTTCTTTCTGAAAAACAGGTTTGACGAAGGGGAAGCTGATATGCATTCCCATGAGTAAATACAAATTCTACTTTTACAGAATAGTAGCGTAAATTATTTTAACTAAAAACGTAATTAAATGACCCATAAATATAAAATATCAGGAATGACCTGCAACGGCTGCCGAAGTACGGTGGAGAAAGCTTTGCAGGGAGTTGAAGGAGTATCTAATGTTGAAGTAAACCTTCAGAATGAACAGGCAGTTATTGAGATGAAGCAGCATGTGCCCGTGGCAAAGCTACAGCAGGCACTGGAAGAAACGAAAGGAAGCTATTCTATTGCTCTACCACTTGAGGATGAAGGTAGTTCTCAAACAATATGACGCATACCTATGCTGTTCACGGGATGACCTGCAACGGCTGCCGTAGCCGTGTCGAAAAAACCTTAAATGAAGTAGAAGGAGTCACAAAGGCTTCGGTAGACCTAGAAAAGGAAGAGGCGATGATAGAGATGGATAAACATATTCCACTTAAAACCTTTCAGAAAAAGCTGGAGGAAGATGGAGGAACTTATTCTATCACTGTGCCGGGAGAGAAACCCAAAAAACCGTCTAAAGAAAATACATAAAAAGCGACGGGAGGATCTGGAACCTTTTATTATCCAATGTACTGCGAGGAGGAAAAAACCTACAACAAACCCGGGGATTGCACGGTGTGTAGGGTGAATCTTGTGGAAGTACCGTTTTCGCAAAAGATGCCTCAGTGATTTACCTCCCTCATGCATCCTAAAACAGTAGAGGATGAAATGGGTTCCTGCCCAATTTGCGGGATGGATCTTGTGCCTATGGAAGGAGGTGTGGATGGAGATGATAAGACTTAAGAAACTGCTGAAGAAGTTCTTGACTGCTACTGTCTTCACCGTTCCTAATTTAATAGCAGCGATGTCTGAGGAAATGTTTTCAGATAATCCACTGTTAGAGCTAATGGATTGAAAGTACCGGAAATGGGTTCATTTAGGGCTATCTGTTCCTGTTGTTTTTTATGCCACCTGGATGTTTTTTGAACGAGCTTATTGAAAACAAGACCCTGGGTATTCCAGTTGCAGCAGGATTGCCGTAGTCATTTTTAGTAATACTTCTTTCACCTATAATTGCTGCCTTGGCTATTGCAGCCCTGTTGCGGTAATAGCAAATGCTTGGCGTCTTAGAGCTGCAAAGGTTTAGCATATAATGAAAATCTATGGTTCCTTGACAAAGACATTACAATCTAAATTACCATTATCCTGGGATAGTGAATGTATTTTCTAAAATAATAGAACAGGGCGAAATCCATAATAACTAATTTGTTCAAAATTGATACAAATTACGTTATGGATTTCAAAAGAGAGAGAGATGCGAATAAGCGGCTATGGTGTCTGATTTTCGCTTCAATAGTAATTGTAGAGTTGGGATGGTGGATAGCAGAAGAAGTTTTCTGTGAGCCTGTAATAGAGGTTGATTCTAAAGGAGAGAAAGAAATTTCACCTAATGATTCTTTTTTTTGTAGGATTTCAGGATGAATTTCAGGGTCTATTTATATTGGCTTCTCAAAAATTATAACATAGATAAAAACAAATAAATAATAAAATGTCAGAAACATTGCTAATCCTTGGATTCATTATACTATTAATAGCTATACATGATTTCTTTTACACTACTCTTTCCGCCAGTGGGGCGGGTTTTATTTCTGAAAATGTGGCAATTTTATCAGATAGGATACTACAGTTCTGTGTGGGGATTTTTGGGAGAAAGCTTTATAACTATCACGGGCTATTCATAAATCTCATGATCCTCGCAGTATGGCTTTCTATGATTTGGTTTGGACTTTTCCTGGTTTATTCTTCCAACCCCGAGGATATTACTAACAGTAGCGGCAGAGTAGCAAATTTCTGGGAACGGCTCTATTTTACTGGATATATACTTTCTACTCTGGGGATGGGAAATTTTAAACCTATATCGCCTTTTTTTGAACTGGTTACGAGCTGCTTTTCCTTCTTTGGATTCATTTTTTTCACCAGCTCGATGACTTATTTTCTTTCAGTTTCATCTGCTGTGGTAAAGAAAAGAACCCTGGCGAAAAGCATCCATAATTTGGGTAATAGCCCCCAGGCCATAGCAAATAAGTTACTTAGACTAGATTCCCCCTATAGTTACCTACAGATCCTTGACCTTCAGGAGAAGGTAGACGAACATTCCGTAAGTCATCAGGCTTATCCTGTTGTTCATTACTACAGTCGGTCCCAAGTGAAAGACTCGTTCAGTATTAATATCACAAGATTAGATGAGGCTTTATCAATTCTTCTTAAATCTAACAAGGGAGAAAATTTTCGGGAGGAATTGAAAATTTTGCGTTCTTCTCTGTCAGATTTTCTTCGAAATCTAGATAAAAATTTCTCCCGCAGCTTGCCTAAAGCTGAAGTTTCCCCAGGCAATGAAGATTTACCGCGCAGTTTGACTCAAAGAAACTCACAAGAGTTGGTTGAGCGTAGGCGTATTTTGGGGAGCTTGCTTAGAAGCGAGGGCCTTAGCTGGCACCAGGTCGTGGAACAGGATCAAGAAAGCTAAAAAATATGTCATAATTAACAATTATATCCTCTATTCTGAATAAAAAACTTAAAAATAAAATGTCTCTCCTAGCGGAATCGATTTTTACTATAGATAGCCATGGATAAAATTACATTCAAATATTCTTCTTTTTTTTAAAATAAAATGATAGAAATACTATTGAAGAACTAATACTTTACTCTCTTTAAAGTTAATAAGAGGATAAGTTTAAATCATAGTTAAATAGAGCGGTTAAATGTCGATTTAGTATTTATAGACTTAACAGTCATATGTCAGTCTTTAACAGCCTGTTAACCACTGCTGTATATGGTTTTGTGTACCTTGCTAACAGATTGATAACAAGGAATTCCACTAAAAATAGACCATTATGAAAATCAAATCCTTTTTCTCTTTAATCTGCTTATTAACTATATCCTTCGCAACTTTTTCGCAGGAATCGGTAGGACTGGAGGTTGTAGCAGATAATCTAGTTTCCCCTGTGGCATTTGTTGAATCTCCTGATGAATCTGGAAGGTATTTCATCGTTGACCAGGTAGGGGTGATCCGAATTCATACTCCCCAAAAAGGACTTTTGGAAGAACCATTCTTAAATCTGAAAAATAAGATAGTTGAACTAAAAGATGCCCATGAAGAACGAGGTTTGTTAGGACTTGCTTTTCACCCCAATTATAGTGAAAACGGCAGGTTCTTCGTCTATTATAGTGCACCCCTGAGTGGGGATGGTCCCGAGAACTGGGATCATACCAGCCACATTTCAGAATTCAGGGTCTCTCCGGATAACCCCGATATGGCTGACAAAGCTTCAGAAAAGATCATTCTGAAGGTCGATCAGCCACAGGATAATCACAATGCTGGGACTTTGGCCTTTGGGCCAGACAATTACCTCTACATTGCCCTTGGCGATGGTGGTGGGGCAAATGATATCGACATGGGACATGTACCTGATTGGTATGGGGAAAATGCCGGTGGTAATGGGCAGGATGTAGAGCAAAACCTGCTGGGCAGTATCCTGAGAATTGACGTAAATGGAGATGCTCCTTATAATATTCCTGATGACAATCCTTTTGTAGATAAGGAGGGAATGGACGAGATCTACGCCTACGGGCTCAGAAATCCGTACAGGTTCTCGTTTGACATGAAAGGAACCAATGATCTCATTGCGGGAGATGCAGGACAGGTACTTTGGGAAGAAGTAAGTGTGATCACAAAAGGTGGCAATTATGGATGGAACGTGATGGAAGGAACACACTGCTTCAATGCCTATAATAACGATAAAGAGAAGGAGAAATGTCCCGAAAAAGATAAGATGGGCAACCCTTTAATAAGTCCTGTGATTGAATTTAAACAAGGCGGGACCGACCATGGAGGCAAAGGCCTGGTCGTCATAGGAGGTTATGTTTACAGGGGTGAAGACCTTAGAAATATGGACGGAAAGTACATTTTTGGCACCTGGACGCAGCATCATGGAAAACCTGCGGGAGCCGTGTTCGTTTCAACTCCAAAAGAGACCGGCATGTGGGATTTTCAAGAGCTGAAAATTGCTCAGACCAACTCTACTTCAATCGGCCATTATTTATTGTCTTTCGGTCAGAACAAGGAAGGAGAAATGTTTATTCTTACAACCGATGAAGAAGGCCCTATAGGTACTACCGGCAAGGTTTTTAAAATGGTTGCTCCTTAAATAAAGTTAGCTTTATGTGATGAGCTAGTTCATTCTGAAAGTACCGCGGATCTAATCTCGTCAAAGACAGCCACAGGTTTTAAGGTTGCTTCTTTTCCCTTAGAAGAAGAAATGAAGATCGGCCAATCCCCGGTTGATTCAGGACGGCGGCCGTGGGAACCTTTTACCAGCTCAGGCTTTAACGGAACTACATCCATGAGTGTCCGGAAGCCCATCTTTTTCCGTAGTAATTTCAGACCTATTTTCAGCTTGGGGAATTTTATGTCAGGATCGATAAAAAGCTCGGCAGGGTCATATCCCGGCTTTCGGTGAATGTCGACTGTTCGGGCGTAGTCAGGAGCTTTTTTGTCATCCAGCCAGTAATAGTAACAAAACCAGGAATCCTTGTCGGCAATAGCAATAATATCTCCGGCACGTTCATGATCCAGGTGATACTCCTTTTTCTCTTCTCCTGTAATTAACTTTTCAATTCCGGGTAGCTCCCCTAGCAGTTTTCCTATTTCAGAAATCCTGCTTTTGTCCCTGACGTAAATGTGGGCGAGCTGGTGATCACAAACAGCAAAAGCTTCACTGGCGCCAGCATCAAAAACATCATAACCCAGTTCCTCCCTGACAGCGATACAGTTTTTTTCCCTTAGCAGTTTGTTGATATAAACAGGACGTTCTACTTCAGTTATTCCATATTCAGAAAGTAAAATTACTTCAGCACCTTTAGATTCATAGTAGTTGATAAGGTCCTGACAAATTTCGTCCACCTGTTTCAGGTCTTTGTCAATATTGGGATGATGTGAATCCAGGCGCTGAAAATTATAATCCAGGTGTGGAATATAAATGAGAGTCAAAGTGGGATCATTTTGTGCATCGACCATCTTCGAGGCACGGGCGATCCATTTTGAAGCCTCAATTGAGGTGGCAGGGCCCCAGAATTTGAACAGAGGGAATTGTCCTAATTCCTTCTGGAGATCTTCTCTTAAATGGGAGGGGAAGGTATAGATATCCGGAATTTTCCTGCCGTCTGCAGGATACATGGGGCGAGGGGTGATCGAGTAGTCCACAGAAGAATACATATTATACCACCAGAAAAAATTTGCACAGGTGAAATCCGAATCTTTTTTCTTCAGCGTTTCCCAAATCTTTTCGCTTTGTACAAGCTGGTTGGGTTGCCTCCAGAATTTCACTTCATTTTCCTCTTTAAAAAACCAGCCATTTCCTACAATCCCTGTCTCTTCAGGATATTTCCCTGTAAGGTAAGTAGCCTGGGCGCTACACGTAACAGCGGGAAGTACCGGATCTATAGCTCTTACGTGTTTTTTTCCTGCCCACCCTTTTAAGAAAGGTGTTTTGTCTCCCACTAAATTCTTTGAAAGTCCAACTACATTAATAACGACTGTTTTTTTCATTTTTTTACAGGTTGCTTAGCACCCAACGATATTCATGGGCAATAGATTCGGTTAAAGAGCTTTGATTCTTTTCGGGCAATACATCCCAGGTGTAGGTCTCTATCTCAAGATGAGAAGTGATCTCCTTCAGGTTTGGTAGGGAGAAAACCCTTTCTATTTGTTGCCGGGTAGAGCAGATCCCATCATATTCCGCAGCAAAAATGGGAACGTGGAAATGAATTCGCCATTCGGTGGAATGGGTCACGGGCAAACTTTCTAAGGCAGCCGGGAGATCTTTATAACGTTCAAAAGAACCGTCGGGTAGTAAACCCACTACCTGATGTAAATAAACAGAATCTGCAAAAGCTGTCAAACGGTCCTGAATTTTTTTCCGCTCAGGTTGCTCCAGGGGAATAGCGATCTTCAAGGCTGAACTTATTTGGATTTTTCCAATCTTTATTCCTGCTTTCTCAAAATTTGCCATGACTTCAGATGGTTCCTCATAAAGAAGGGCAGAATGGCAAACATCATAGCAGATCCTAAGATGATCCAAAATGATGGCATGTGCTTTTTCCGCCGGGACCCTGAGCTTTTTTTGTAGAAGCATCCCAACATCCTGTACTAAATATTCAAAGAATGCTACCGCCTCGGCTGAACTTTCTACCATTCCATCCGGTTCGGGTTCTATATCCAGATGAATCTCTGTACCTGTACTTTCCTTCAGCTGAAAAAGCAGCTCCACAACAGCAGCGAAATTTTCAGTGATCTTCTGTTCAGTCTCCTTATTATTTTTAATATTTTTCTGAGTAAACCTGTAAGATACGGGAGATGTTGAAATGCTGCCTGAACTAATTTCCGCAGGTAAAAGCCTGGCCAAAATATGGATAAGGTCCCTGGTATATTTTATTCTTTCCTTAGTGCTCCAGTCGGGGTCATGTACCTTTTCCTTAACATGCGTGAAGTGAAAAGCGCCGTAAGGGAAGCCATTCATGGTGAATACGTACAGATCATTTTCCTTAAGCCATTTTTGAAATTCTCCCAGCCCGTTATTTTCCAGGAGACCGGCTGCAGCTTTTGCCGACAATCTCAGGCCGATGCCAAAGGGTGTCTCGGGTGATAATCTTTCCTTTAAAGGCAGGACATGCTTCTTTAGCTGTGAGAACGTGGTTGCCCAGTCTTCCGCGGGATGCACATTGGTACAGTAGGTAAGATGGTAGTTTTTGTATTTCAAGATGCCCCAATTTTTTGATCTTCCTTCTCAAGAAAAAGGATGGATTCTTTCATTTTCTCCTGATCTATTTGATGTACCTCTTTCCCCACGCCGATTTCTTCAAGAAGCATAATAGTGAGGTCCCCGCCTAAATGTTCCCGAAATTCCTGAAGGCCTTCGAGCACCTCAAATTCTTTTCCTTCGGATCGAAGTAATTCCGGCGTATATAATCTGAAACCCAGATTCCAAAGTAATTGAAGCACCTCGTCACAAGTAGATTTTTTTATCAAGCCGGTCTTCCATGAATAGACACAATCCAGAGCGATTCCTATAGCAACAGCTTCCCCGTGTCTTAAGGAGTAATTGGTGAACTGTTCCAGTTTATGAGCTGCCCAGTGGCCAAAATCAAGAGGCCGGGAGGAGCCTGTTTCAAATGCATCTCCCGAAGAGATATGTTTTAAATGAAGCTCTGCACATCTGTAAATGAGGTACTGCATACTTTCATTATCCCGGTTGACCAGTCTTTCGGTGTCATTCTTAATCCAGTCAAAAAAATTCCTGTCTTTAATAAGAGCCACTTTCACGGCTTCAGAAATGCCGCCTCGCCAGTCTCTTTCTTCTAAAGTTCGTAAAAACTGCTGATCATTGATGACAGCGAAGGGAGGGGTGAAGGTTCCCAGGAAATTCTTTTTGTTGTACCAGTTTATTCCATTTTTGACGCCCACGCCCGAATCATTCTGGGATAAAACAGTGGTGGGAACTCTTATCAGCCTTACTCCGCGATGCGCAATGCCTGCTGCAAATCCTGCGGCATCGAGCACGGCGCCTCCTCCAATAGCTACTACGAACGAATGCCTGGAAATGCCATATTTATTAATTTGATCCAGAACAGAAGTAACGTGATCTAAATTGTTCTTGCTCTCTTCGCCACCCGGTAGAATGATGGGATCGGGAAGGTCCTCGAGTTGTAAAATATCTTCGCAGTAAGTCCTGATTTTTTCCTGAAGGCCCGGTGTTTTTTCAAGTAAACCACTGTCAACCACAAATAAGAGCTTTAACTTTTTTTCTGTCTTTCGACTGAATACCTGCTTAAAAGTGGGATTTGCAGGGGCAAAAAGATCTTCGGTAAAATACACGTCATAGGCTACAGGTAGAGTGAAGCTTTGCCGGATGTTTGTTTTTTGAGCACTTATTTTGGTATTCATAACAAGGTTTTAAGTGACCGGGAACAATTTTCCGGTCAGGAAAGAAAAGGGTAAAAGAGTCAACACCACAAGCCCAAAAAAAAGACCTGCTGAGGAAGCCGCAATGGCTGCGTTCATAACAATCAGGGAGATAATCCCCACTTTTACAGCCAGGCGTATTTTTTTAGCTGAAGGTTCTTTAATAGCCCGAACAAGGGGAGGCAGGATAAGAGCTGCAAACAGTATTACAAACAGAACAGTGGAAAAGAAGTCGCTGGCTTCTGATTCATATCCCAAATATGCAATAGCTGTAATGACCAAAAGATAAAAAAAAGCTGCCACATATAAGGGTTTCCGGGTAGAACCTGTAACCTCACCTTTGCTAATGGAGGTTATGGCTGCAATGTAAATTACCGGAATGAATAGCAGGTACCAGTTTTCCGCGGTGATAGCAGGAAGTATTGACATTCCCAGGAGGAGATTTAAACCCCTGCAAAGCCCCATATTTATGGGGCCTATCCAATCAATATGTTTCCCTTTGGCGTCATAAGCGGTGGCTAAAACTGCAATAGCCACTGCCAAAAACCCTGAAACTACATTAACCACAAAAGAAGCTGCTATTCCTATCAGAAAAAGCACCACTCCCAGGGTCAAAGCCTCGCTTTTGGTTACCTGTCCACTTGGAATAGGCCGTTCCGGTCGTTCCTGTTGATCTATTTCGGCATCAAAATAATCGTTCAGGACTACCCCGCCACCATACAAGCCTGCTGTCGCCAACAATAACAGGTAGAGATCTGCACTATAAAACACGATTAAACCTCCGGCAACGATTGATGATCCCGCAAGTATATCTGCAAAAGCGGTTATGATATTTGCAGGCCTCATTAGCTTCAGGTATGGCAACATTTATTCTACTTTATTAGGATGTCCTCTTCGTTAGATTGAGAAGTCGGAATTTGTTCCCCACGTAGAACCGAATTCCCCGAGAATTTAGCATTGAGATCAATTTCTTTTTCTGTTTCCCAGTCCTCTTCTTTCATTTGTCCGCTGCGTCCAAATGCAACCAGTGCATTGCCGTAGGTTACCTTTTCAATATCCTTTTGATCAATACCTCTTCTTTGCATTAGGGCAGCTGTTTTTGGGACTGCGAGAGGATCACTAATCCCCCAGTCGGCGGCACTGTTTATGAATATATTCTTTGAACCGTATTGCTTCACAACCTCCACCATACGTTCATTTCCCATTTTGGTGTTGGGATATATAGTAAACCCTGCCCAAAAACCTCTGTCCAGAACTTCTTTGACTGTCTCTTCGTTGTTGTGGTCTATTACTACCCATTCCGGGTCAAGTCCATGCTCCAGGCATATATCCATGCTTAAAGAAGTACCTTTTTTCTTGTCCCTGTGCGGTGTATGGATCTGCACCGGTAGTTCCAGCTCTTTTGCCAGGTCCAGCTGTTTTCTGAAGTATTTTTCTTCTGCTTTTGTTTGTTCGTCAAATCCTATTTCCCCTATTCCCACAACACCTTCCTTGAGAGCAAACCGGGGCAGCAGATCCATCACTTGTTCTGCCAGTTCTTCATTATTGGCTTCCTTTGAATTAAGGCCGATGGTGCAATAGTGTTTGATCCCGAACTGACTCGCCCTGAACCTTTCCCAGCCTATAAGGCTACTGTAATAGTCTTTAAATGTGCCAACATTTGTTCGTAACTGGCCAAGCCAAAAAGAAGGTTCAATTATAGCTACAATTCCTGCCTCGCGCATACGGCTGTAGTCATCTGTAGTTCGGGATGTCATGTGAATGTGTGGATCTATAAATTTCATATGTCAATATTTAGGTGTGTATTTGAGTTTCCCATTTTTCAAGTAATTCTTCCCACTTTCGGGAATCCGGAGTTGAAGAATTTTTATGTTGCTCATAAGCAAGAACAACAGCTTCTTCATTTATGGGATCCATTTGTTTTGCCCTTGTTTTAAATTCCCGAAAGCGATTTTCAGTTAAGGCAGGAGTAATTAATCGCCAGACGAGTGGATTAAACTCCCTGCCGGCAGACCATCTTTCTGAGACCAAATCCAGCAGTAACTCAGCAAGTACCGGATTGGCACGTTCGGGGATGCCGACAATTTTCCAAAAAGGCCTCTCCATAAAAGCGGCTTTAAGTACCAGCCGATTATAAGCTTCTTCTGAAAAATGTTCATAAGGATAAGGATTTTCCAATGTAATGGTGTCAAAGACAGAGGTAGCATTAGAACGGGTACCGCTGTAAGCTATTTGGAGAAATCTTTCAGGATTAGGAAACAATGGTAGAGCTGAATAAATAGTGATTTGTTCATTTAGATCTGCAGTTTCCAACAATTTTTCAACTGTACCTGAAAATTCTTCCGGCTTCTCTGACGCAAAAGAAAGCAGAAGCAGAATTCTTGCCGCCTGCTCTGAATCAAGATTCTCCGGATGCCAATTCTTTTTCAGCGTTTGCGCCTTAAAGGTTTCTTCAGGCCCAATATTCAGATCTTTTCGGGTAATTTTTCGAGGAACCTTAGAAAAAGCTAATACCAGATCCCTCTCATTTCCTTGAGATCTGAACTTTTTTTCTTCCTCCTCAAGCCATTTTACTTCTTCTGAAGAACAAACCTCAGCGATCCAATCTAGCAGTAGTTTTTGTGGCTGTTTCATTGTGATTAAATTTTTGGTTGCAGTTCGATGTGCCAATGCCTTTTTAATATAAGAAATCTAATCTTCATCCTCTGTTGTATTTATCTTAATTTCAGCTATAGGAAGAGGTAGAGCCTTTTCTCTGTTTTCGAAAGATCAGGTTTAATAAAAGGGCAAAACTGAGAATAAGAAGCCCGAAAAATTCCCGGGTGGCTTCAATCCATGGTTTTTCATCTGACATTGATCCGGTGATATTTTCTGCAGAATGCAAGCTGAACCAGGTGTAGACGCCGTTATGAATAAAAAACAAATACACAGCGTAAGAAACGAAAACGGCCAGGCCTGCATAATGTAAAATCCTACTATCCTTCCGGAAAATCGCCAGGGTACAGATCAGTGCACCGTAGCCATATATTGACATCCATAAAAGTGGATCCGGGTCGTTGTGTTGTATAGCGGCAGAAACAAGAAAAATTACTGCAAAAAATCCATTGGCTATTTTCACGAAAAGTTGGTTTTGAACATTAGTCAGCTTCGCCCCACAAGGTGCTGGAGGTTCTCATTTAAAGTTATAAACGTGATTTAAGAAGATTAGCCGATTTAGCAAGAATTTAGTTATTCATATAGATCTATGGTCTCTTTCTCGACCGTACCTTCAAAATCTGGAACCGGACGTTCCTTTTTTTCTTCCTCTGTTTCTACTATGCCGTTTTCTCTTATGTCATTTATTAGCCATTGCATTTCCATGATCTCCCTACGCTGCGCCTTAATGATTTTATCTGCAAGCTCTCTTACCCTAACATCTTCTATTTGAGAACGTTCGCTGGTTAAAATTGCGATTGAATGGTGAGGTATCATGCCTTCCATGTAATCTGTATCTGAAACAGTTACCTGGCTTCGTACCAGCCATATCGAACCACCTATTAGTATAACTCCGAAAGCAAGAGTGAGCATATTAGCTTTTTTGTTTTTGTACATGTTGAGCATATACAATAACATAATAATGATCATTGCCCCTCCCATGATCATTGTCATAAACAATCTGGTTTCACTATACCAAAAATGATCTATAATTTGGTAAGAATGAGCATACATCAGAAAGAACATGGCAATCATTGAAGTTGCTATCATTAAAAAAAACTTTATGTAAGGCTTTTTGTTGTTTTGATTATTTTCCATTTTTAGATTATTTGGTTAGAAGTTATTTCTGATTTAAGCTTAATTTGATTGAGTATTAAACGCTTTTACAAATTAAATAGCTTGAAAATTTAATTACATAAAAATTGTGTTAAATGTAATTTTTGTCTTTGGGAGTGATTTTTTAGAATGACTTCTTTACCATTAACTTTAAAGAACTGTAGCCTTTTAGTTTGCCAGGAGTTTTTTTTAATTATCTGATTTTACCTGAGCGTGATTAATTCCTGCCACAATCATTACGCCCCCTATAATGTTTCCGATAAGGGCAGGTAGTGTATAGTTGCCGAGGACGGACCACCATCCTACCTTGTTCATAAAAGCCAGAGTAAAAGTTTCCACAGAGCCTGCTATTACATGACTAAAATGTCCGATTCCAATAATATATGACAAAATTACTATTACCCAAAAACCTGTAGTTTTCTCGTATGGTATAAGCCAAACAATCAATGCGATGAGCCATCCGGCAAATATACCCCGTAGCAAGGTCGTTTCAAACCCAGGGTCCATTGCAGTACTTCCAATTTCTGCAAAGGCCTTTTGTACGTGCGGGTCAAAAACCTCTGTACGGGCAGCCACGTAAGCTACAATAGCAGCTCCTACTAAATTAGCAACAAGAACAATTCCCCATAGGCGTAGGACGTTTAAAAGCGTCCTATAGCTTTTTTTTTCCAGAAGAGGTAATATTGGTGTTAGCGTATTTTCTGTGAACAACTGCTGCCTTCCCATAATCACAATAACAAAGCCTACGCTATAGCCGAGGTTAGAAACCAGGAAGCTCCAATCGGCATCAGGTAAATATGCCTTTAACAAGCCTTCTGAAATCATAGAAAATCCCATAGATAATCCGGCTGCAAGTCCTGACCAGAATAATGCCGAGGATGAACGGGAAAGTTCTGAGATTGCTTCTTTAAAAATAGCATCATGTATGACTTTGGCGGAAGGAGGTTTACGCTCCTCTGCTTCCCTGTACTCTGTCAGATTAGGCTTTTTTTCTTTCATATAGATTAACTGTTTCGGGTTAAGCAAACGAGACCTTTGTGGTCGTCATTTCTTGGTCATTTTGTTCCCGCTCCACTCGAAGGCGTACACCTTTGTCTTTGTCGGTTTGTTTTAAGAGGGCAACAATGCGAGGGGTAGCTTTGGGATCAAGCAGTTTTAGCTCGTTATTCTCCCCTATCAATCCATAACCGCTTTCTACGCAATGGTCCATCAAAGCGCAGGCGGTAGAATGCTCACTTGCTTGATTAGTATATTGCGAGGGTGAAATACGCCGAAGACAAATAATATCCACTACGTACCCGTCCAATACTTCTTTTTCATTCTTTCTCATATCTATCAATTAATTTTTATCGTTTTTCTTTAGTAGCGAGCATTTACTTTTACTTCAACTACTTTATTATTACTAGTACTGTTTTTCTGCCTTCATAGTTTGGGCAAGGTTCCCGGTACCATATTCACTGTACCAGGTAAGGACCCCATCTGAAATGAATAACAGGTAAACAGCATAACCTGTATAGAAAATCATGGCCACCCAATACAAGGCAGCAAAGCTTATTTTAAAAAACGGAAAAGCGCATAATATTGCACCAGATAAATGGATGAAAAACCATAACAGAGGGTCCGGATCATTTAACTGCAGGTTGGCAGAGAACAAAAACAAAAGAAAAAATGCAGTGTTGGTAATTTCACTTCTCAGAATTTAGTCTTTGTTCCTGTTTATACGCAAGTAGCGCAGGTATTCTGCGATATTTTCTACCTGTTCATCTGAGAGTTGTTTTTCATTAAATGCGGGCATAACACCAATTCCGTTTCTTATCTGAAATTTAATAAGAGCCTTTGGCAAAGGTTTATTTATAATAGCCAGCCCCACACCCGACATTGCTCCAGGATGACAGGAGGCACAGTAATTGTTGAATAGTATCCTCCCATTTTGAAGCTGCTCTGTTGGCAGCGTGACCACTTCAGCATAAGGTTTTGTCTTTGGGGCAGAGCAGCTAATAATGGCAATGCCTGATAGAAGCGCTATAGCTATAAACCTGTAATTTCTTCCTTTTAATCTTGTCTTGTAATTTTCCATACCACACCAGAATTGTTAACAGGGTTAGCACCTTCCTTGCTCGTTGCAAGGATTCCAAAATCTGTCACATACAATGCAGTACCATCGGGACTGAACTGCACTGACACCGGTCTTTCCAAACCTCCTTTTTCCAACCAGGAGGCAGGTCCATTCTTTTTCGCTTTATTAGTGGCGAAATCCTCAACTATTCCCGATGCTACATCTACACGTACAACCCGATATCCTACGGGCGACAACACCTTTCCTACTCCGGGTGCCATATCGCCAAACTGGGCTATAAAAGCCTGGCCTTCAAAGCCAAAGTCTTCATTTGTGGAAAAACTTATTCCGTTGGAGGAGGAGTGAACCCCCAAACTTGCCACGGGCTGTGGCGGCGTACCGGGATCATTCACCAGTATTTTTTTTGGGTCTTCTTCTCCAGGCACCTCCAGGTGGGTTATGGACATACTTCCATTGTAGTCTGGCCATCCATACCAGGCATCCTGCTCTAGTTTAAAAAGCAAATCTCCTGTTCCCCAAACGGGCCGGCTGCCCCGAACATCATAAGAGTTATTGGTAACGTAGATCTGTCCATCTGGGGCTAATGCGAGGCCGTAAGGATTTCTGAACCCCCAGGCTACCACCTCAAGATCGCCACCATTGATTGGCACCCGCATTACAGCACCCGTACAAGGAATTGCTCCCTTTATCACCTGATTTCGTTGGGCTTTTTGATTATAAGGAAGGAAGGGGCCTGTAATTGCTTTATCATCGGAATTTTCGCTCAGGACATTTTTTGTCTCACTGTTTATTACGTTTATAGTAATATCCTTACACGGAATGTCGTGAAAATCTGGAAAGCGGTGGAGCCAGCCAAAAGAGGCATTATCATTACCCACTATTCCGGAATTGGTTGCTGTGCCTTGTCCAAAATACAGATACCCATCTTTTATGACCGGGCCATTTGTATGGTGGTCCCCAAGACTTGGTAAGCCCTCTACCAATACCTGTGAAGTACCTTTTTTACTAACTTTGAGTATTTTTCCTCCCTCGACCTGCCCTCCTTCAGCTATATAAAAGTAACCCTTGCTATAGGTAATACCATTCCAGGGTCCATTTTTTTGACCCATGTATAGAGTAGTTGTGGAACCGTTAGGCTGTATTTTGAGCAATTTTGGAGCTAAAAAAACTTCTCCATAGGAGTAACCTGCTTCTATAACATAAGTATTTCCTTCCTCATCAAAGGTAACGGCGGTGGGAAAAGTTAATCCTTCTGTGACGACTTCTATTTTATACCCATCAGGTAAAAGCACATCAGTGGGCTCTATATTTCGCTTTTCGGGAACATCATTTAGCTGGCCGCCGCCTTTGGAAGGCATTATACGATAGCAACTTTGGAATCCCACCAGAATAGCGAAGAAAATTATAATTCTAAATTTTTCCTTCATCTTTTTAATTTTTACTGTAGTGGGGGCAGTTTCTTAAATTTGTTGTAGAGGGGATCATGTTAAACTATAAAATGACTGCCGGCCGGCTTATAACTATGATCATCATAATCTAAAAAAATATCTTTTTCCAGGCCTGCAGCCACTGAAGTATAAAATTGTATTGCTTTTTAGGCAGCTTCTGCCCACCACCACCATATCAGTACAATGACTATTATCGTTCCTATGATCCAGTACCACATATTCTTTCTTTTCCGTTCTCTCTCTGTTTCCATAGTTTAGAAAGTTTAATTGATTAAAATTTCAATGAATAAGAATTCCCGTACTTTTTAGGCGGCTTCTGCCCACCACCAGATCAGTGCAATGACTATTATTGTTCCTATGATCCAGTACCACATGTTCTTTCTTTTTTGTTCTCTTTCTGTTTCCATGACTCTGTGATTTTATTTTATTAATTTAAAATTTTCCTGCTTCAGTTATCTTTGTGTAGATAGGATTACTTTCTACTTTTTTCTTCTGATACTCTTCTATTTTCCCGAAGAGTAGAATGGATGCCCAAAAGACCACCAAACAGACCTCCAATCCCGCTTCCTACTACAAAGCCGAAAAAAGCTCCCGGTCCTCGATTTCCTGCCGACATTTGCCCTAAACCTACCACAGACCATGCACCATCGGCCACCATCCAGGCAATGAATCCAAGTAAAATACCACCTATAATAGCGCCTGTAATCGCCATGGAGAGCATCGATGGATGATAAAAGAGCTGTCCATGTGGATCTCTGTTTGTCCTCTCCACCATTAGATCAGGTTCTGGTTTTTTCATTTTCTGCTTCTCGTTTTGTTTTTCCATTTTAATCTTTTTTTTCCTGTAATGTTGGCGCCTCCGTTAAATAAGCCGAAGTATCGGCCGGAATGTCAAAAGGTGATAACAATCGATCCAAATTTTGCTGGGTCGCCAGGCTCACAGAGGTGGTATCCCCAATGATCCAGGCGAAGTTTAAGATGGTTTCCTGGGGGCCTGTTTTAAATGGTTTAACCATTTTTAGGTAATCTGCAGTGGCCTTAGGAACACTATCTGGTTTGACCAGTAAAATAGGGCCGTGTTTTCCCATATGGCCCAAAACTGCTGCCGGGATCATTGATAACATATCGTCCGGATTTCCAATTATATAGTTGTGGCCTGCCTGTGCAATTCCCCAGCCAAAAGATCTGGGTTCCCAGTCCCACCACCATCCCCAGTTTCTGCCAAAATCTTTATATCCAGCGTTAACTGTGTTAGTAGCGAAAACGTTTGGTCCATCAATTCTTCGGACCAGCCCATACTGTCCTAGTTCCTGTGCAACTTTATTTGAGATTACATCTGGCCCACCGGTGAGGTACATAAATGAGCCATGATCTCCATATCTCCTTTTGAGAATATCCCGGGTCGCCTGGGGAATGGAATCCTGATAAACCCAGGCGAATCCTTTGCCCATATGGGCATTCCACCCCATAGGACCTATACCGTGTTTTACGCCATCGGGATGATCTACTGCCGAGATGATGACTTCATCGGGATGATCTGCTTTCATAGCCGCTTGCCACATATCCAGCACTGAGGCTAACTTTACCGGATCTTCTTCGTAAAATGTTCGAACACGATATCCCAACACCTCTCGAATTTTGTTTACCTGGTCCTTCGGAACATTTACTGCATAAACATCAGTGCGTTTATCCTGTAGCACCCCATCTGGTCGAAGCCTTTTCATTTCCCGAAGGGTTTGTTCCGAAATCTTGTTGTCTCTTGTCAGGTAAAGTAAAGGTGCGTTTACCGGCATATGTGTGATGCGATTCATAGCAGTAAAAGCAATCTTCTCATCCTGTGGAACAAGAATGATAGCGCCAACTGCGTTGTCCTCCCTTGTGGCGGGATAAACTGTCTGGGTTAAGAGGATTGCCTGTTCTTCAGGGTTTCTTCCAGGCAGCCTCACAGTATAAGCTGTAGCCAAAGCCTCCTGTTGAAGGGGATGACTTCCTCCTCCTGGCCCTCCTTCAGTTTTGCCACAAGCGGTAAGAAGTAAACCTAATGCTATAGTATAAAAATATCTAATCATACGTTTCCGGGTTTTAAATGTTTACGGATGAAAATCCAGTTTAAAGGCCAGGCGACCAAAAAACCTATAAAAGAGGCCAGCCACATACTCGCAAACCATAAAATATCGTCTTCCTTTGGCATCATAGGTATTTTGTCCATAAGCATATACCAGGAAACCGACATCATTCCAAGGCTTACTGCCAGCATACTTAGTGCTGTGGTGATAAATGCCATTTTAGAAATCTTTTTATCAGACATTCCCGGCATCATTGATTTTTTCATAGGGTATTGGACCATTGCCCAGGCAATGAGCACTGCCAAAATATACATGGCAATCATCATAACAGGCATACCCGCCCCCAGCCAAAAGAAAGGCCCTTCCATTCCTTCCCCAAAGAAAATGGGAAATCCGAACCAGACTAAAATGAAACCAACCACTATCATTAAAGGAGCACCATATCCAAAGCCCATAATAGTAGCGGTAGCACTTTGCTGGTTATGGGAGCGTATCCATCTCCAGTCACCATCATCAACTTCTTTTGCAGGCCTTCTATAGGAATTTATATACAGCACAGGTCCCAGTACCGGCAGCAAAAGCGAAGCCAGCGTCCAGCCGATTTTTATGGGCATCTTTACCATAGGCAGGAAATAAAGGGAATGGATCCACACGAACAGGGCAGAAGCAATTCCCCAAATCAGGAAAATGGACATTAAGGCTTCCATATCACCCAAAGCAATTGGTCCCATACTGGCGTACTCTGCTTTTTCCAAAGCAAAATCGAGGCGCGCCTGGGCTGCATAGCTTATCCTGTTACTCACGACCCAGAAATGCCTGAAAGGACCTTCTGAAGGAGTTACAAACCAGTCTGCGCGTTGAGCAAATGCATATCGATCTAATTCCCCTGAAATTCCACCATCCTCTTCTGCATACAATAAGGTGGCGTTATTACTTTTGGCGTAGGGTAGGGCAGCTAAACCTAAAAGCACATCGTCTGGTGTAGTAAGCACATAATGAAAATATCCATTGTCTCGATCCACTTCACGACCCCATCCAAATTCGGTCTGTTCGTCCCTGTATTCAGCAAGTTTCAAGGCCAGTTGCTGGGGTGACTTTGCGGAAATTCTTTCTACATCCTTAAAGTCACTCAAAATTTCGTCAGGAATCATCTGTTCTGTTCCCAGTACATAGGCTTGCATTGCAGTGGTGACATTTTCCCTACCTGTAAGTTCCCCGTTGTTATAAAAAATCACCGGAGAACCATAAAAGTAGGCGTAGTAGAGTCCAGGTAAAGACCAGGCTAAAGCTTTTTTGTCACCTCCGGACAAAATGATAACGTGCCTGGCTTCAGGATTGACTTTCAGGGAATTCAGAAAAAATTCTTGCCAGTTTTCTTCTGAAGGAGCCATATTTGTAGTTTGTGCTTCTTCATACGGAATGGCAGTCTTTAAATAAGAATGTAGATCCGCAGGTCCTGCATTCACCAGTCGGGTAACGTTTTTTGTATGAGATATAAGGCGGCCTTCTTCAGCAGTTGATCCAGCCCAAGGGGCTACTTCAAGGTCTTCTTTTAAAAGGTTTACAAGACCAAAACCAAGAACAAAGAATACAATAAAAGCCACTATTGGATACGTCCACTTCATAATTTTTATTTAAGGTAATACATAAGTAATTAACCAGAAAAGACCAAAAAATCCAGTGAGACCATAAACAATGGCCAATGCTTTCCTGGTGTTGATGTCCTTTTTTGCAAACATCGTTAGTGCGGGAATAAGTGCAATTACGAAAATCACCATCAAATTATAATGTTTTTCCATACTGTCAGTTGTAAAAGCATTAATGATTAAAGCTAATAGACCTAATGCTACCAGAACAACGTGGCTTAACCAGATCATTTTAGGCACCGACATATTCATGCTTAAGTGGGTAAAGGCCATAAAACCTAAAACCGCTCCTGCAAAAAGTAAAACTGTAGCTGTAATTTCCATTCCCGGTATTTTTATTGTTTGCTAATTTTCCAGATTACACCTGTAAAAGGATGGGCGTTCATTCCCGTATCGTCAAATTCGACTACTCCAAAATCCACGATATACAAATTTCCCTGAGAGTCCCACTCTAACTGAATAGGACGCTCCAAACCACCCCCCTGGTCAGCCGAGGCTGGAAGTCCGGATTTGTTGTAAATGAAATCTGTAGCTTTTCCTGAATTCAAATTTACCTGCTGTACCTTAAAACCCGGCCAATTATACTTTACACCTTCGGGAGCTTCAGATTCTGGCGGCACACCAGGCGGGCGGTGGGGATGATACTTCTCTCCTTTAAAAACCGGTACAATAGCTCCAAATTCAGCGACCAAAATTTCATTTTCGGGTACATCCATTGTTCCATGACCGAATACCATACCCTGAGTTGCTGCATGAGACGACAATTTTGCAAGAGGTTGTATAGGTCTGTTTTTACCTTTTAAAAGTTTGCGGTGAGTTTCAGGAGTAAGGACAAAATTCCGTTCTTCTTTTTTGACCCCAAAACGTTCTTCTGTAATTGGGAGCCCACTATAGAAATCAGGCCAACCATACCATTCCCCTTCTATCACTTCGTAAATAGGTTCCCAGTCAAACATTAATCCGCGTGGGGGCATTGGATTTGCACTGTTCATTGTAGTTATAAGTCTTCCGTCGGGACTAAAGCGATAGCCAAAGCTACTTCGGAATCCCCAGGCAATCCTTTTAATATTGGAGCCGTCTAAATCGCTTACATAAAAGGCTCCGTTTGCAATCTTTTCCCCAGGAATTACCTGCCCCGCGGTAGTGGTCTCCCCTAAAGCGGCATAGGCCCCTGTTTTTACAGAGTCTGCTTCTGTCATAGTAATTTTTGAAGTTGGAACCCAAAAATTTTGTCCGGTAAGCGTAATATCTTCACCTGGGATTTCTCTGGCATCAGGTTTGTTAAATTGGTCTATGACCATTACAAAATGTTCTTCAATTACCCCGCTGTTCCCCTGAGTGGAAAGGAACCAGTACATTTTTTCATCCTTAAAAATTGGTTTTGCATTTAGAAATTCACCCCAGGAAGGAAGCCCATTGATGATGGTTTCAAACTCTTTCGTTTCAAGATTGTAAACAGAATACCGGCTGCGGTGGGAGATATAGAGGTTGCCTTTGTAATAAGTTACTCCTGTTACAGGAGGAATTAGCCCTTCTTCCATATCCTCGGAAGATGCTGATTCCATTATTTCAGTCATTGGAACCACTTTATCGTAAAGTACTTCTACCTGCCCATTGGGGAATACTTTTAGAATACGTGCCTCCGGTGCTCGCGGAGGTTTAGTGCCGTAGGTATGGCCTCCTGCTTCAGCAATATAATAATTTCCTTCCTCGTCAAAGGTGACATCTACAGGGTAAGAGAGGCCGATATTGACAGCTTCTATAGTGAAGCCATCAGGGACAACAATGTCTGCTACCTCAATTACTCGCTGCGAAGGTTGGTTTACAACCTCTTCAGGAATGGCATTGTCTTCGTCTCCCCGGGTTTTTTCAGCATCTTTACACGAGATAACCGTAAAAAAAATAAAGAAATAGTAGAAGTATAAATTTTTCATTTCAAAGGAAATTTCTGATTGATATTTGATTCTAGTGAAGCTCCTGCTTCTTAATGCACAGGTCTTTTGGTGAGTTATTTCTATTTAGTTATGTTTATTGTTTATAATTTGATCAGTTTCCAGACCAAAAAAAAGTCCTTATAGAGAGTTCCCATCTTATTTTTCGTTCGAGTTACCAGATAACACACAATTTTATGTAATACAGTTTTATATTACTCTTGTATTTACATTTCATTGGCAGCTGTTGGGGCGTGCTGAATACAACAAAGGGCAGAGTTATCGGATTAATTCCAAATTAAAATTACAATAACATACAGTTAGGGAGACTTAAAATTTATGTGTAAAACGTTAGTTTTTATGGGTTTAATAATTTTTTAGTAAAAATTATTATCATTTGTTAAATAATTCTCATGTCAAAGTGTAAATCTTGAAGAGGTAAATTAACCGATAAAGCGGAGGTGATTCAGATTTATTTTTGAAAGGAGAGTGAAATTAAAATACTTAAAAATGGTTAAATCAAAATTTTTGAACCCTTAATAAGTAAGATATTTAATTTAAAGGCAACGATGAGGAAATAGTAAAGGTTTAAATCATTTCTAGTATCACATGTGCATCTTAAGCCGGTTATGCTAAAGTTTTAATGTAGCTCCTGTTAAAATATAAGAAGTATTATGTTAATTTATGACGTAATTATCCATTCAATACTGTGGCCCCTGGTAGAAATCCCAAGATCCTATGGAATTAGCCGCTAGTTGAAAGGTGATGCGTTACTCAGGTTGAGGTTTAAAGCTACTTGACATGCTGTAGACTGCTTCTGTGGACAGTTTCAGGACAATCCTAACTGATACCGAATCCTGAAAATGGTAATAGAAGGGTTAAATTGCTGTTCGAAACGGACACGATGCCACCACCCAATCCAAACATTACTGTTTTCACTACAATACTGTTGTAAAATTCTGGCAAAATTTTCCTGGTCCGAGTCAAAAGATTCCCTGAATCGATAGCGTATTCCAATGCTGACATTCGAATCTTCTCCGGTAGAATATTTGACCCATCAGTTTACTTATAAATGTTCAGTTACGTCTTCAGAAAAATTATTGGCATCAATTTCATCGATAAGAATTCCCTATTTGCCAGGCCTAATGAATAAAACCATTTTGTTTCAGTGGAGAAATTCACCGTAAAAGTTGGCTCCAACATTAGTGCCTCTGTCTTCTGAGAAAAGGTTTTGGGAGTGGTTAATAAGGAAAGAGCAATGAAAATCACATTTGCAGAAAAGAATTTCCTCATTGCAGCGAATTCGGAACATCCTAAAATAAAATTGTTGCTGTTTTTAATATCAAACATAACTTTGAAATTTTTGAGGTTGTCGGGGGCGGGAAAAAATCTTTGATTAAAATTAATAGGTAGAAAAGGAAGGCTGCTTTTTTGCAGCCTTTCAATAGTCTCATTTTACAAGTATTAAGCTGTGAAATTCCGGAGATTATTAGCACATTCTCTACAAGCCTGTGCACAGTCCCTACAGTGCTTTAAATCAAATTTTTCACACTCTTCCGGACATTTTCACACATTTCAAGACAATAGTCCACCAATTTTTGGATATCCTTGTATTCTGTAACAAGAATGTCGTTCGATGCCCTGCATACTGCTGCAAAAGCTTTGTCCAGTCTTATGCATTCAATCATATCCTTTAGGTTTTCTTCATTTAAACAAGCGTCGGCACACCAGTTGCAGTGATTTACCTTTTACTAGCTCTTCATTTCTCATAGTTAAATTTTTAAGTTGATTTCGAAATTACAGCTTAACGACGTAATAAACCTTTTGACTTTAAAAGCAAAGCATTAGTTATTATGGTTTTATAGCATTTTTAGCATAGTTTAACTTTCTGTTTAATTCACAACCTGTTAAGCAATTTCGTATGAATGTTTAGGGGAAAAGATCTTTAGGTACTTGAGAGTAGCTTTAAAGAATTTCCGATTTATGACTTATTGGAAAATTGCCTTTAACTGATGTAGTTCTCACATTTCCAATGTTCATAGAATTCTGAGTAACCCAATTTCAGAACTGCTTGTCTATAAAGTGGTGGCAAACCACAGTTTTTCCCTGAATCTTATGAAAACTTTAAAACATACAATTTTTCAAAAAAATTGAATTCTATAGATGCCGTTTTTTCCTTGAAAAATTAAAATCTGCCTACAAAAGAGATCAATAAAGAACAATTTAAATGTGAATCTTGAAAATTTTAATATTCTGTACTTATTCTGTACTAGAGCAAAATAAAAAAGGCTCCCGATTTCTCGAAAGCCTTGTGTTTACTGGTAGCGAGAACGAGATTTGAACTCGTGACCTCCGGGTTATGAATCCGACGCTCTAACCAACTGAGCTACCTCGCCATGTTTCTAAAAGAGACTACCTGTAAGGGCTGTGCTATCTTTTAGCGGGTGCAAATATAAAAACATTTTATCTTGCCGCAAACTATCTTTTAGTAATTATTTAAATTGATTTCTTTTTATGTTTCTAATTAATATTTATATTGCCCGAAACTAACAAAACCGCAGCATGGACGATAAAATAAAGTTTGAAATGGAATTTCCAATCCAGGCTTCCCCTTCTTTACTCTACAACTATATCGCAACCCCGTCAGGCTTAAGTGAATGGTATGCAGATAATGTAAATTCGCGCGGAGAATTATTTACCTTTATTTGGAACGGAAGCGAAGAAAAAGCAAAATTACTGAGCAAGAAATCTGGAGAAAGAGTGAAGTTTCGCTGGTTAGCCGATGATGATACACAATATTTTTTTGAATTGCGTATCCAGGTAGACGAGATCACCAAAGATGTTTCCATTATGATTACCGACTTTGCTGAAGAAGATGAAATAGATGAAGGGAAAATGTTGTGGGAAAATATGATTTCAGATCTTAAACAAGTACTGGGTTCAGTTTAGAAATCCCTTATTTAATACTACCTTTGCCCGTTTTAAAAACGGGTTTTTTTATGGTTAATATCAACGGACAGTTGTTTGAAGAAAAGGAGGCCTCTCTTTCTATTGCTAACCGTGGCTTTGCTTATGGAGATGCGGTGTTTGAGACTATTCGCGTAATTAATGGCAGAATTATTTTCTGGGAAGATCACTACTTTAGGTTAATGGCATCTATGCGTATTATGAGAATGGAAATTCCCGCTACTTTCTCTCCCGAATTTCTTGAAGCTGAAATTTTACAAATAGTACGTGAAAATGACCTTTTTGACACTCAGGCACGGGTGAAGCTCAATGTGTCCCGCCAAGCAGGTGGTTTCTATACACCTCAAACTAACGAAATAGATTATCTCGTTACTGCTGAAGCTTTCCCTGATGCTTTCTACCTTTTAAATGAAGACTTCTACGAAGTCGAACTTTTTAAAGATCACTATGTAGCTAAGGGGTTACTCTCTACGTTAAAGACTAATAACAGGGCGGTGAATGTTTTGGCAGGTATTTATGCCATGGAAAATGATTACCACAACTGTTTGCTGCTCAACGAACAAAAAAATGTTGTTGAGGCACTCAATGGTAATATCTTTTTGGTAGTTGGGAATGTTATTAAAACGCCTCCAATAACCGATGGTTGTTTAAAGGGTATCACCCGCGGAAAGATCCTGGAAATCATAAAGAAACTGCCCGATTACACTCTTGAGGAGGCTTCTATCTCTCCCTTTGAATTGCAAAAGGCAGATGAGATGTTTATATCAAACGTAGTTGTGGGAATACAGCCGGTCAAAAAATACCGGAAGAAAGAGTATAGCAGTGAAGTGGCTAAAGTATTGCTTGGCCGTCTAAATACGCTGGCCAGGTTAAGCTAGTTGTACGAAGGATTTTCTGGAGCGTTAGACCAGATTATATAGTTGCCACCTAACTGGATCATTTTATCTTTCCAGAAAGTGCGTGGTTTACGGTTTAAAATGTCTTTATGATCGTTGTTTTCGGCAACTATCCAGGAATTTGCATTGAGCTCCTGGTTTAATTGGTCAAATTCCCACCCGGAGTAACCCAAAAAGAACTTAATTTCTTTATCACTAATGAGATCTTCATTGATAAGGCCTTTAACCGCTTCAAAATTTCCGCCCCAGTAAATTCCGCTGGCAATCTCAACGCTATCGGGAATAAGATCTGGAACTTTGTGGATAAAGTAAAGATTGTCCTGCTCCACAGGTCCGCCATTGTACACCTTAAAATTTCCGGTAATATCTGGCAGAAGGTCTTTGAGTGTAAAATCGAGTTCCTTGTTCAGGATAAAACCCACAGAGCCGCTCTCGGTATGATCGGCAATGAGCACCACAGATCTATTGAAGGAGAGGTCTCCTGTAATGGCAGGCTCGGCAATAAGAAGTAATCCTTTGGCAGGTTTTAGTGTAGTCATTTCTTCAATAGTTTCTGCAATCTTTTACCTAAATCTAAAAAAATATTGTACAGCGTCAAATGAGAATATACAATATTTAACAAAAAAACTCCCCCGTTTGGGAGAGTTTAATATTTTCTTAGCTTTTGTGAATATTAGTTCACAGCTTTTTGTAGATCTGCACCTGCTTTGAATTTTACTACATTCTTAGCACCAATCTTAATTGTTTTTCCTGTTTGAGGGTTTCTTCCTTCTCTTGCAGCTCTTTTAGAAACTGACCAGGAACCAAATCCTACTAATGAAACGCGATCTCCTTTTTTTAGAGATTTCTCAACATTCTCAAGAAAAGATTCTAGCGCTTTTTTTGCAGCTGCTTTAGAAATCCCGGCATTTTCAGCCATTGCATCAATTAAATCTGTTTTGTTCATAATCTGAGTTTTTAATAGTTGTTGGTTGAACTTTTAATAATTTGCTTTACAAATTTATATGGAAAACTTTCCCATGCAAGTAATATCAAGGGAAAAGCCGGATATTGTTAATAACTTCGGCAAATTGTTGATAACCTTAGTTGATTTTTTCGGAAATACGCTAATATCAGCATTTATAAGGCCTCACAGAACTTTGGCGTTCGTATAAAATTCATAGCCGTTCAAAAGATCCTTAATCGGCATCTTTTTCTTTCCCGGAAGCTGAACCTCTGTAAGTACCAGGAAGCCTTCTTTTACTGCCACTTTTACTGTTTTTCCTTCCTGTACAATTTTCCCGGTAACATGGTCGTGTTCGGTTTTTTCGATTTCGCTGGCGTAGATCTTCATGATCTCCTCTTTGTTGCCATTGCTCAACATGGTCCAGGCGGTAGGATAGGGGCTTAGTCCGCGAATAAGGTTGTACGTGTTTTCTAAAGGTGCTTCCCAGTTCACCCTGGTATTTTCCCTGTCGAGCTTATAGGCGGTCTTTAAATCGCCGCTTTCAGGTTGGGCAGTCGTTTTAACCTCTCCTTTCTTAATGGCCTCTAAAGTCTCTAAAATAAGGTGAGATCCTGTCTGCATAAGCTTGTCGTGCAATTCTCCGGCACTTTCAGTAGCGGTGATGGCTATTTTTTCCTGCATGATCATTTCCCCGGTGTCAATCTTTTCGTCTATAAAAAAGGTGGACACGCCGGTTTCTTTTTCCCCGTTAATTATAGCCCAGTTGATAGGGGCTGCCCCGCGATATTGCGGCAACAAAGACGCATGAAGATTAAAAGTTCCAAATTCCGGCATTTTCCACACTACTTCGGGCAGCATTCTAAAAGCCACTACTACCTGTAGATTTGCGTTGAGCTCCTTTAGTTCGGCTAAAAAATCATCCGACTTTAAATTTACCGGTTGCAGTACTTTCAGGTTTTGCTGAATTGCAAATTGCTTTACTGCCGATGCCTGGAGTTTTCTTCCTCTACCTGCAGGCCTGTCGGGTGCTGTGATAACTCCCACAACATTATATCCTGCTTCCACTATGGCTTTGAGTGAATAAACAGCAAATTCGGGCGTACCCATAAAGACAATTCTCAAATCTCTCATAAATGTTTTAATTTGTATTTATTAGATGCGGTGATAGCCAAGGCTCCTTTCTCAACCAGTAACTGTAAGACTTTGATGATATGATCTTCCGGAAAATTAAGTCTTTCAACCATCTCGCGTGAAGTGTATTCTTGAGCTTCCAGGAGGCCAATAATTGCAAAGTAAATTCTTTTCATCTCCTCACGGGCTAGTTTGGTCTTAAAAGGCCGGCAAACAGAGCAAATTCCGCAGGGCTCAGTTTCCTTTTCCCCAAAATACTGCAACAGTTGTTCACTTTTACACTGCCTGTCGTTCTCAACATATGCAAGCACCTGCTCAACTTTTTCCTGTTTTGTCTTCCCCTGAAGTTTGATGTAAGGTATTAAAGGATTAATAGTGATATCATCTTCCCGGGGCACCAAAAAGGTGATTTTCGTATCGTGTTGATCGTGTTCAAAATTAACTATATCTTCTTTTTGCAGCTGTTGGAGCAGCTTTGCCGCTTCCTGCACTGTAGTTCCTGCTTTCCCGGCTATTACCTGTATATTTAGTTCGATCATACTGTCAAAAGCCCCGCCATAAGTGCGCAAAATGGATTTTACAACAGGATCAAACTGCGGATTTGCTTCCAGGTACCAGTTGATCTGTTTTCCTGTAACCAAAAACTGAATACGTGTTTTCTTCTGAAATTGCTCGGCCATCGTCAGGATGCTCATCCTGTCCAGTAACTGCATCGTGTTATAGGCGAGTAAAGTGTTAAGCTCGTACTTCTGGCAAAACTGGTAAAAGTTGAAATAATGTTCTGTGCCTTCACCTTCGCCGTAGGCTATCCTAAAATAAGAATTCAGTTTTTTGTAAACCAGTTTTACCATCTCAACTCCCGGGAGCGTTGCCAAAAACTGATTTTTAAGCAGGGGAATATCACTTTTGTTGGTAAGAACAACTGCTTTGGCAGGTTTTCTATCCCTTCCGGCCCTTCCGGCTTCCTGAAAATAGCTTTCAAGGCTCTCGGGCAGGTTCAAATGTATCACTGTACGCACATTTGCCTTGTCTATACCCATCCCAAAGGCACTGGTGGCTACCATTACCCTTTTATCTTCCTTAAGCCATTGCTGCAGGCGTAAAGACTTTTCAGATTTTGGAAGTCCGCCGTGGAAAGAGGTGGCAGAAATGCCCTTTTTGAGCAGGTATTGCTCCAGTTCAATAGTGGCCTTGCGAGACCTTACATAGATAATTCCTGCTGCGTCGTGCTCCCGGAGCAATTGCTCCATATAGTAATTTTTGTCCTGGGCCTCTTTTACAATATATGCCAGGTTTTCTCTTCGGAAGGATTTCTGAAGCAGTTTTACATCCTTCAATTCCAGTTGCTGCGCGATATCCTTTACTACCGGAAGTGTTGCCGTGGCAGTCAAAGCCACTACATTAACATCAGGTTTTAGTTGGCGCAGCAAAGAAATATTTCGGTAAGCAGGTCTAAAGTCATGGCCCCATTGTGAAATACAGTGCGCTTCATCTACAGCAATGAGGTTTACCTGCATTTGTTTTATGCGTTCCTGCACCAACTCTTGCTGCAATCTTTCGGGGGAGAGGTAGAGGAACTTGTAATTTCCGTAGATGCAATTATCCAGCATAGTATCCACTTCCCTGAAATGTATGCCGCCGGTGAGTGCCATGGCTTTGATGTTTTTTGCCTGCAGGGCCTTTACCTGGTCTTCCATGAGGGCGACCAGGGGCGAGATCACGATGCAAATTCCGGGTTGTATGATGGCGGGGACCTGAAAACAAAGGGATTTTCCGCCGCCGGTGGGCAGCAGGGCAATGACGTCCTGCTTCCGAAGTAATTGTTCAATAATGTCTTTTTGCAGCGGTCTAAAGCTGTCAAAGCCCCAGTATTGCTTCAATATGTCTTCGGGGCTATTCAAGGTGGTTAAGAATAAACAGGGTCCGTTCGGCAATGGTGCCTTCGGGGACTTCTATAGCTTCATAACCGTGAAAGGCATAGCTGCGGGCCAGCTCATCATGAATCTCTACAGCCTGCTCATAACTTTCATAGCGTTCGTTGTCTTCAGTATATATCTGCTTCCACGGAGGCAAAATAAACACCCTGTCATACACATATTCTTTGCACACGCGATTAAATACGGGAGGATATTCATTTCCGAAGTAATTCATGTAAGCCACAACATCGGGCACCCCACGATCTAGAAAGACCATGTTGGTCTTCTTCTCATGAGCCTCCTTAAACTGCCTAATTCTTCCTTCGAGCAAGAGTTCACTAAAGAGCAGAGGTTCTTTAAGAAACAATTGATCAATTCCTTTTTTTTGAGACTCTCTTATGATATCCCGCGATACTTCATGAAAACAAAAATGTCCGTGTTTTTCAAGGGCTTCAATGACAGATGTCTTTCCTGTACCGGGACCGCCGGTTATTACAATCTTTCTGGTATTCACCCGGCAAATTTCGCGATTTGCATCCAATTTAAAAAATAGATTCTAAAATGTATCTTTGCAGGAATCATGAAGCAAGATCATTATGAGCGAAGCTAAAGACCCGGAAGAATTTTATCGCAAGCTAAAGTCGCAATTGCTGGACACTGCGAGCTGGCCGTCTATTTATTTATATAAATTTATAGTACCCACAAAACCTGAGAAAATACAGGGGGTTGAAGAGATTTTCAACAATATGGGCGCCGTTATTAATACAAAGCAATCCAAAAAGGGGAACTACACCAGTGTTTCTGTAAATGTAAAAATGCAGGACCCCGATGCGGTCATAGCCAAATACAAGGAAGTAGGACAAAAAATTGAAGGAGTGATCTCTCTCTAAATAATTGCAGGATAATTTAGTAGAGCTGCTTTTTTCCTGAATAATTTATTTAATTTGCAGTCGATGAACTTCTGCAGTATATTATCACCTAATATTATTCATTTTGACAAACGAATTAGAATATAACTCCGAAAGGAGTAAACTCATCATTCCTGAGTATGGAAGACATATTCAAAAGATGGTTGAACACGCCGTAGAGATCGCAGATGATGAAGAGCGCAATAAAGTGGCGAAGGCTATAATTTCAGTGATGGGGAATCTCAATCCTCACCTTCGGGATGTACCCGATTTTCAGCATAAACTTTGGGACCAGTTGTTCATTATAAGTGATTTTAAACTTGATGTAGAAAGTCCTTACCCAAAACCTTCCAGGGAAATACTGGAAGAGAGACCTGAGCGTATGCCTTACCCGCAAAACTTTCCGAAGTATCGTTTCTACGGAAATAACATCAAGCGGATGATCGATGAGGCAAATAAATTTGAAGACGGGCCCGAAAAAGAAGGTCTTGTTTTCACGATTGCCAATCACATGAAGAAGTCTTACCTAAGCTGGAATAAAGATTCTGTTGACGACAAAGTGATCTTTGAGCATTTAAGGGAACTAAGTGACGGTAAGATCAATCTAAAAAACACCGAAGAGGACCTGAGCGAAGCTTCAGAACTTTTGAGGAGCAACAAGAAATTCGCCTCTAAAAAGCCGGTTAAAAAGACAAATAACAGAACACGCAGCCGTAAACGATACTAAAAATCACGAATTTTCTATGGGATCTTTTCAAATTGAAGGAGGGCATGCTTTAAAAGGGGAAATTCAACCCCAGGGAGCAAAGAACGAAGCTCTGCAAATTCTTTGTGCCGTATTGCTCACTTCCGAAAAAGTTACAATAAATAATATTCCAGACATCCTGGATGTCAATAAGCTTATTCACCTGCTAAAGCAGCTTGGTGTGAAGGTAGAAAAAATTGGAAAGGGATCTTATACTTTCCAGTCCGATGAGCTTGACCTTGATTACCTTAAGAGTGAAAAATTCAAGGAAGAAGGAAGTGGACTTCGGGGTTCAATAATGATCGTGGGGCCAATGCTGGCAAGATTTGGTCAGGGTTATATCCCAAGGCCCGGTGGCGATAAGATTGGTCGCAGAAGACTTGATACGCATTTTGAAGGCTTTATAAAACTTGGAGCCGACTTTCGTTATAATAAAGAGGAACGTTTTTACGGAGTGGAAGCGCCAAATGGCTTGAAGGGTACTTACATGTTGCTCGAAGAAGCCTCGGTAACCGGAACTGCCAATATTGTGATGGCAGCTGTACTCGCAAAAGGCAAGACTACTATTTATAATGCCGCTTGTGAACCGTACCTGCAACAACTTTGCAATATGCTTAACAGAATGGGCGCAAAGATAAGCGGGGTAGGTTCAAATTTACTTGAAATTGAAGGAGTGGAATCTTTAGGAGGTTGTACTCATACCGTACTTCCCGACATGATCGAGATTGGCTCCTGGATTGGCCTTGCCGCCATGACCAAAAGTGAGATCACTATAAAGAATGTGGGCTGGGAACATTTAGGTTTGATCCCGGCGACTTTTAGAAAGTTAGGAATTCAAATGGAGCGAAAAGGGGATGATATTTACATTCCTGCCCATACCAACGGTTATGAAGTGCAAAGTTTTATTGATGGCTCAATTATGAGTATCAGCGATGCACCATGGCCCGGCTTCACACCCGATCTTTTGAGTATCATGCTGGTGGTGGCTACACAGGCAAAAGGAGATGTGCTAATTCATCAAAAGATGTTTGAGAGCCGACTCTTTTTCGTGGATAAATTAATAGACATGGGCGCCAAGATCATTCTTTGCGATCCACACAGGGCTACCGTAATAGGTCACGACTTTAAGTCTCAGCTCAAAGCAACTACAATGGTTTCTCCCGATATTAGAGCAGGGATCTCCCTTTTAATTGCAGCACTTTCTGCAAAAGGAACTTCGGTGATCCATAATATCGAACAAATTGACCGCGGTTACGAAAATATTGATGAACGCCTGCAGGCAATAGGTGCTAAGATCAAGCGAGTAGCTTAGTTAGATTAGAGTCGGGAGTTAATAGTCAAGAGACAATAGTCAAGACTAATTTCATATAAAAAAGGCTGCCGGAAAATGTCATTTTCCGGCAGCCTTTTTTACATCATTTACATTATTCACTATACAATATACATTTGCCTAGTGGCTTTGCATTTCGGCTTTTCTTTTCTGAAGCTGTTTTTCAAGGTCTTTTACCGTTTCGGCAGCAGCGGCTTCAAAGCTGTCAGAATTTGAGGAGGCATGGATCTTTGGGCCCGGAAGGCTCAATTCTATAGCACAGGTTTTCCCGTTGCCGTTGGTTGACTTTTCTTCCCTAAACATTACATCTGCAGAGATGATCCAGTCATATTTATTTTCAAGTTTATCAAGTTTTCTCTGAACAAGTTGTTCTGCCGAAAGTTTTGTGTCTGCGTGTACAAATTGAATGTTTGTCTTCATATTCTTCGTTTTTTGCTTAAAATAATCTTCTTCAAGATAGCAAAATTGCTTCGGAAAGTGGTTAGTTTATAAAAATTATAACGTTCCAAAAATGGCATTTTACTCAGTCTTTTCCTACTGCTGAAGCCTGGAAGCAACTTCTTTAAAAGTTATCTTATTATTTTCCTGAAGTTCATATTCAAAAATTGACTTTCCCTGTACATGGCCGTCGTCATAAACTGCCAGCACCCAGTTTTCAGTGATTACTTGTACCTGCCTGAATTCCATAGTGCCACCCAGCACAGGGTCTAACGGAATGAGTTCTTTTTGCTGTTTTAAAGCCTCAGTAATATGTTTTTTGGGATCCTGAATGTCTTCAAATTCCTTTCCGAAGTAAACCGGGATAATCTCCTGATCTTCAGTTATAACCGGACGGTTTTGTAGGGAATCTATGAGCTGCCTCTTCTGGGTAAGTTCCTGCGAAAGGGAATCAATTTCCTGATTTTTGGACTCTAGCTCCCTATTCTGATTGTTGCAGCTGCTTAAGGCTCCAAAAAAGAGGAGCCAAAGTGCCATTTTTGGAAGGTATGATCTATAAGTCATAGATGTTGTTGTATGAATTGCCTGGAGTGACAAAGAACTCGCCGGTCACGTATCTAAAATGGCGTTCTATACCCGCGATTTTCTTAAGGTCTTCTTCATCCAATTTTACATTGATGCTTTCCAGGTTGGAAATGATGTGTTTCCCGGTAGTAGATTTCGGGATAACTGCTGTGCCACGAGAGACCGCCCACTTGATGAGTACCTGCGCCGGGGAAACATTGTGTTTCTCAGCAATTTCAACAATTGCAGGTTCTTCTAAAAGAGAAGGTTCATCTTCAGCTTTCATTTGCGCACTGCGATCGCCACTTCCTAGCGGAGAGTATGCTGTATTGTGAATATTGTTTTCACGGCAAAATTGTATAAGTTCAGACTGTGGTAAAAATGGGTGGAGTTCTACCTGGTTCATTTCAGGGGTTTCTGTAGTTTGAGACATAAGGTCGTCCAGCTTTTTACTGCTGAAGTTTGATACCCCAATGTGCTTGACCAGACCTTGCTTTTTTGCTTCGATCATGGCATTCCAGGTTTCAATAATAGGGACTTCTTCAAGAGAAAGATAGTCGTCATCGTTAGACGGGAAACCAACCCCGTGTTTAAAAGCTACCGGCCAGTGCATAAGATAGAGGTCGAGATAATCTAATTGTAGATCGTCTAAAGTCTTTTTAAGGGCAGGAATTACGTGCTCTTTTTTGTGTGAATCGTTCCATAATTTAGAGGTTACCCAAACATCTTCCCTTTTTATCTTGCCCTGAGAAAATATGTCTTTAAAAGCACTTCCAATTTCGGCTTCGTTGCCATAAGTGGAGGCGCAATCTATATGGCGATAACCGTTATTAAGTGCAATTTTTACTGCTTCTTCAACTTTTCCCTTACCCGATTTCCAGGTGCCCAGGCCTATAGCCGGCATGGTATCTCCGTTTTTAAATTTTAGTGTTTCCATAATATTGTTTTATAAGCTTAAATTAATGAGGAAAAGGCTGCTGCCAAAGGAATTTCTATGGTTTAGCAGAAATTTAATACACAGTTTGCGGGTTGCTTGTTACCTGTTGCAGGTTGTGGGTTGCAGGTTGAATCTTGTACGTCCCTGATATAGATTGCCTTTTTTCAGTCTTGATCAAAATGAAACCTCACAGGTTTCTAAAACCTGTGAGGTTTGTGTAAACAAACCTTAAACCTTAAACCTTAAACCTTAAACCTTAAACCTTAAACCTTAAACCTTAAACCTTGAACCTTAAACCTTGAACCTTGAACCTTGAACCTTGAACCTTGAACCTTGAACCCATCATCGTCTTGGATGAAACTCTTCCATCACCTTGCGCAGGTGAGAACGGTCAAGGTGAACGTAGATTTCGGTAGTGGTGATGCTCTCGTGCCCCAGCATTTGCTGAATGGCCCGTAAATCGGCTCCGTTTTCCAGTAAATGTGTTGCAAAGGAATGTCTAAAGGTGTGCGGACTAATATTTTTGTGTAGTCCGGTTAGGGTGGCCAGTCTCTTTATTATAGTGAAGATCATGGCGCGGGTGAGCTGCTTACCACGACGATTCAAAAATAAAGTGTCTTCATGGCCTTTTTGGATATCCTGGTGGGCTCTTATATGGTGTATATAAATCTCAATGTATTTGCAGGTAGTTTCGGCTATGGGTACAAATCGCGATTTACTTCCTTTTCCTGTTACCTTAATAAAACCTTCCTCAAAAAATAGGTCGCTAAGGCGTAGATTGGTTAATTCAGAAACCCGTAGTCCGCAGCCGTAAAGGGTTTCCAAAATGGCACGGTTCCTTTCTCCTTCAGGTTTGCTAAGGTCAATGGCCGCAATAAGTGCATCGATTTCTTCAGTAGAAAGCGTATGGGGCAGCTTGCGTCCGGTTTTTGGAGATTCAATTAATTCGAGGGGGTTGGTCTGTCGGTAATCTTCAAAGACCAGATAGCTAAAGAATCCGCGGAGGCCCGAAATTATCCTGGCTTGTGAACGGGCGTTCATAGTCTTGGCAAGCGTGTAAATGAACTGTTGCACTTCTTCTTCAGAAATAGACAGGGGCGATACCTTGACGTTATTTAGTTGTAGCCAGTTTGAAAGTTTCTCCACATCCAGACTGTAATTCTCGATGGTATTCGCGGCCAGACCTCTTTCAATTTTGAGGTAATGGCGGTAATCATTCAAGGCGTTTTCCCAGTTCACAGGCTAAATATTGGGGCTAAAAGTACGGATTTACGAGTACTTTAATATAAAGTGAGTTTTTCTTAACACTATGCCTCCTACATTTGTCCCTGAACTTTTAAAAAACATGAAAATTATGAAAAAGTCAATTTTAGTTTTAGTATTAATTGTATTTAGTACTTCCATTACGACAGCACAAGAATTTGTACAATTTGGAGCGAAAGGTGGAGTTAACTTTGCTAATATCACCGGAGATGATTTTGATACCGAATCCAGGACAGGTTTTAATGTAGGACTTGTTGCTGAAATTCCGGTGGCAGACAGATTCTCTATTCAGCCAGAGGTTTTTTATTCCGCACAGGGATTTGATCTTGCTGAAATAGATCAGGAAAATGTATTTGATATCGATGATAACATCGAATATCAATTAGATTACATTAATGTGCCAATTCTGGCCAAAATTTACTTTACAGATGGTCTAAGTATTCAGGCGGGTCCTTCTTTTAACTTCAAGGTGAATGAAGAGGTTGATACTATGCCAACAGAAGATGGTGGAGATACCGACCTGGCAGATTATAGCGAAGTCAAAGATTTTGAGTTTGGAGGAGCTGTAGGTTTAGAATATAAGTTCGATGGTGGTTTCTTTGTTCAGGGACGCTACAGTCATGGATTTACTAAATTAATTGATGATGTAGATGCTCACAACTCTGTGATACAGGCCGGTATTGGATTTATGTTCTAAGAAAGACCTGAAAAATTTATAAAGGGAGGCTGTCTTAGTTAAGGCAGCCTCTTTTTTTATGCTCTTTTGTAACTAATGTGAATGTGAGGTTTTCCTTTCAAAGGAATTTTACATAGTCGACAAGAGTAATATGTAAATTACTAATTTAGTGATAGATAACCTTTAAAACTTTGAGTTATGAAGAAATTTTTATGTTCTCTTATTTTTATTGCCGTAGGTTTTACATCAACCTACGCTCAGCGCGATATTAGGTTAGGAGTTAATGCAGGAATTCCGGTAGGGGATATTTCAGATGCATCAGACTTTAATGTCGGCGCAGACATTGCTTATCTCATGGGATTTGAGAATTTCCAGTTAGGGCCAATGGTAGGTTACAACCACTTTTTTGTAGATGAATTTGATGATATTTCTTTTCTGCCTCTTGCCGCCACTGCGAGGTTTAGTCTTGCAAATTTAGAACTTGGAGCCGATTTAGGATATGCTCTTGGGCTAACCGATGGTATTGATGGGGGCTTTTACTACAAACCCAAAATAGGATTCAATCTCTTTGGGGTGGGGCTCATTGGTTCCTACACCGGTATTAGCATAGATGGGGGCACGGCATCTTCTGTAAATCTCGGAGTAGAATTTAGGCTCTAATATAAATTCGCTTAAAAAATACCTTTTTTGAGACCTGTTAAAGCGGAAGCTGCGGTTTCCGTTTTTTTATTCATAGGGGGGTAAATACCCCGAGGCTTGCCTCGTTAGTAAATGTTGTAAAGTTTGAAAACGTGTTCCACTAAAATGCTCCGTGGGCTTGCCCCGGAGAAATTTACTTTCTACTTTTACTTTATGAAAATATTGATCATTAACGGGCCCAACCTAAACTTACTCGGCAGCCGTGAACCAGGTACCTACGGAAGCCAAACATTTGAAGACTACTTTCTAAGCCTGAAAGAGAAATTGCCACAAGTGGAATTAGCCTCTTATCAATCTAATATTGAAGGGGAAATTATTGACAGGCTTCATGCGGCCGATAAGGAATTTGATGGCATCATTCTCAACGCTGCAGCCTATACGCACACTTCCGTCGGGATTGGAGACGCTGTAAAAGCAATTTCAAAGCCGGTGGTAGAAGTGCACATTTCCAATACTTCGGCGAGAGAAGAGTTTCGTCATAGATCTTTCATTGCGCCCAATGCCAAAGGCGTGATCCTGGGGTTTGGGTTGCAGAGTTATGAACTCGCGGTACTGAGTTTTACAGAAGTATGAAAAAAGCCTTTATAAACTGGAGTTCGGGGAAAGATGCTGCCTTCGCACTTTATCTCACCCAGCAGGAGAAAGAATATTCCGTAGAAAAGTTGCTTACCACAGTTAATTCTGAAGTTGACAGGATCTCTATGCACGGCCTTCGAAGCGATTTATTGCTGAAGCAGGTTCAAAGTATAGGTATTCCCCTGGAGGTTCTTCCGCTTGCAGGCAATGTATCCATGAAAACCTACAATCAAATCATGGAAGAGGAAATGATGAAGCTGAAGAATGCCGGATTCAATTATAGTATTTTTGGCGATATTTTCCTGGAAGATTTAAAACAGTACCGGGAACAGCAGCTTCAAAAAGTGGACATTGAAGGGGTATTTCCGCTGTGGAAAAAAGATACTTCAGCCCTTATGAAGGAAATACTCGCCGCCGGATTTAAAGCTATAACCGTGAGCGTAAATGCAAAGGTTTTGGATAGATCTTTCTGCGGAAGGATCGTAGATGAAAGTTTTCTTGCCGATTTACCTTCAGGCGTAGATCCTGCCGGGGAGAATGGGGAATTTCACACTTTCGTTTTTGACGGACCCATATTTTCAAAACCAGTTACCTTCCAAAAAGGGCAAATTGTAGAGAAATTTTTTACTTCCGCCGGAGATGAAGAAGATGATTGCTTTAAAGAAAAGAAGGAAACCTGGGACACCAAATTTTATTATTGCGACCTGATTTCGATTTGAAAATTTGAATTTTTCAATTTGAAGATTTGCTAATTTGAAGATTTGAAGATTTGAAAGTTAGGAATTAGATTTTGGTATTTGGTGCTTGGATATGAGATCTTTTGTTTCTTTTCTCACTACTCACTACTCACTACTCACTACTCACTACTCACTACTCACTACTAATATCTCATATCTAAAATCTCCCATCTAATTAACACAAATTTATCCTCCACTTTTATGAGATATTCGTGCTAACAATTAAATTAGGGCATGGAAAGGAATATTGTGAAAAAAGGATTTGTCTTCAAAAGGTTTGAAGCCGAAAATATTCCTCCTTTTGACAAGCTGTTTGAGATTTTCAAGGAGCTTATTACCCACACTTCCGGTGATTTTGATGAGGCAATAGAATGGCTCAGGCAGCTGGATGTCGAGTACAAACTCACCGATAAGCAGTACACTATAGATGATTTTATAGAAGACCTTAAGAAAAAAGGTTACATCCGTGAGGAGATTGAGGGTAGTGGAGGAATGGCTATTACAGCCAAGACAGAAAGAGCTATAAGGCAGCAGGCGCTCAATCAAATCTTCGGAAAGCTGCGCAAAAGTAGGTCGGGAAACCATAGCACCAAGCAGTTGGGGCTGGGCGATGAGCACACGGGAGAATTCAGAAATTATAATTTTGGAGATTCACTCGATAAGATCTCCATGACAGAATCTTTGCGAAATGCCCAGATTCAGCATGGCGCCGATGATTTCCGGATGACCGAAGACGATCTTGTAGTCGAAGAAACCCATCATAAGAGTCAGATGAGTACCGTGCTTATGATAGACATAAGTCACAGTATGATACTTTATGGCGAAGACAGGATCACCCCGGCGAAGAAAGTCGCCATGGCCCTGGCCGAGCTCATCACTACCAGGTATCCTAAAGATACACTTGATATTCTCGTTTTTGGGAATGACGCCTGGCGCATTTCTATAGGAGACCTGCCTTACTTGCAGGTGGGCCCATATCATACCAATACAGTAGCCGGGCTTGAACTGGCTATGGATTTGCTTAGGCGCAAGCGTAACACCAACAAACAGATCTTTATGATCACAGATGGTAAGCCCAGCTGTTTGAAAGAGCGGGATGGTGGATATTATCAAAACAGTGTGGGGCTCGATCCATACATTGTCGAGAAATGCTACAATGCCGCGAGCCAGGCGCGTAAACTGCATATTCCCATTACCACTTTTATGATAGCGCAAGATCCTTACCTGGAGCGTTTTGTAAGGGAATTTACACAGGCAAATCAAGGGAAGGCATTCTTCACCGGACTTAAAGGTCTCGGCGAAATGATCTTTGAAGATTACGAGACCAACCGCAAGAAAAGAATTAAAGGTTAAAATATTAAAGGCCTAAAAATGGCCTTTTTCAAACAAATTTTCAGGACATGGATATACAGAAGCTCAGCACCTTTGGAGCATTAAAGGACTATGGCTATAAAAGCAAAAGCATAAAAGAGGAACTCAGGCAAAATCTGCTGAATAAAATAAAGAACAACGAACCGGCTTTTGAAGGGATTCACGGGTATGAACACACGGTAATTCCTGAGGTAGAGCGTGCAATCCTCTCAAAGCACAACATCAATTTTCTCGGGTTAAGAGGTCAGGCCAAGACGCGCCTTGCAAGAATGATGGTGAACCTATTGGATGAGTATATTCCTGTAGTTGAAGGTTCAGAAATTAATGATGATCCTTTCAGGCCTATTTCGCGCTACGCCCGCGAACTTTTGGAAGAGCAGGGAGATGATACGCCAATTTCCTGGATTCACAGGAATGACAGGTTTTTCGAGAAACTTGCCACGCCCGATGTGACCGTAGCCGATATTATTGGAGATGTAGACCCTATTAAAGCTGCCAATCTAAAACTGAATTATGCCGATGACCGCGTAATTCACTACGGAATGATTCCGCGTGCCAACCGCAGTATTTTTGTGATCAATGAGCTGCCCGATCTACAGGCGAGAATACAGGTGGCCCTATTCAATATTCTTCAGGAAGGAGATATTCAAATTCGCGGATTTAAGCTGAGGTTGCCTTTAGACATGCAATTTGTATTCACTGCAAACCCTGAAGATTATACCAACCGCGGAAGTATTGTAACGCCCCTAAAAGACAGAATAGGATCGCAAATTCTCACTCATTATCCTATGGATGTCAAAACAGCGAAAAAGATCACACAACAGGAAGCAAGGCTGGAGCCCGGGCAAATGGAAATGGTTCACGTGCCTGAACTTGCCAAAGATCTCCTTGAACAAATAAGCTTTGAGGCGCGAGAACATGAATATGTAGATTCCCGAAGCGGGATAAGTGCACGACTTAGCATAACGGCTTTTGAGAATCTGGTGAGCACAGCCGAGCACAGAGGTGTCAAAAATGGCGAAAATAAGACCCTTCTCCGGTTGGGAGATTTTCTTGGGATTATCCCGGCTATAACCGGAAAGATTGAATTGGTATATGAAGGAGAGCAGGAGGGAAGTACAGTAGTTGCCCAGGAGCTTATTGGGGAAGCTGTAAAATCGCTGTTTTCAACACTGTTCCCAAAGATCGAAAAGCTGCAGAAGCCCGATGCTGAAGATCCTTATTCCGAAATTGTGGAATGGTTCTTCTCCGAAAGCGGATTTGAGCTTCTTGATGAAACCCCCGATGATGAATACAAAAAGGCGCTGGATTCTATACCGGCACTGGAAGAGCTGGTAAATAAATATCAGCCCAATGTATCAAAAGAAGATAGGTACTTCTTAAAGGAATTTGTGCTTTGGGGACTGGTAGAATACAAAAAACTGAATAAATTCCGTTTTGCACGGGGAGTACAGTTTAAAGATATTTATGGAAGCTATATTGAAGGACTTAGGAATGAATAAGGAATAAGGAGTAATGATTTATTATTTTAGATTGAATATTTGATATTGAAATTTTAAGCACCAAGCACCAAATTCCAAATTCCAAAAAAGAAAAAACCTCCGGAAATTTTTCCGGAGGTTTTTTTATTCATAGGAGGGTAAATACCCCGAGGCTTGCCTCGTTAGTAAATGTTGTAAAGTTTGAAAACGTGTTCCACTAAAATGCTCCGTGGGCTTGCCCCGGAGAAATTTACTCAGTGGAACTGAATTACCCGCCCCACATTATACATTATCCAATATACCTTCTTAAAGGTGTATCACTTCCCCATAAGCATCAGCCACAGCTTCCATAACTGCTTCGCTCATAGTTGGGTGAGGGTGAATAGCTTTTAGCACCTCGTGACCTGTGGTCTCAAGTTTTCTTCCAAGAACAGCTTCAGCGATCATATCGGTAACGCCGGCACCAATCATATGGCAGCCTAACCATTCGCCGTATTTGGCATCAAAGATCACTTTTACAAATCCATCAGGAGTTCCTGCAGCTTTTGCTTTTCCGGAAGCAGAGAATGGGAATTTCCCAACCTTCAGCTCATAACCGGCCTCTTTAGCTTGCTTTTCGGTCATACCTACTGAAGCTATTTCAGGGGTAGCATAAGTACATCCGGGAATATTTCCGTAGTCAATAGGCTCAACATGCATTCCCTTGATCTTCTCAACACAGGTAATTCCTTCCGCAGAAGCCACGTGAGCTAGTGCAGGGCCTGCAACTACATCTCCAATAGCATAGATTCCCTTCACGTTGGTCTCGTAGAAATCGTTAACAAGGATCTTATCCCTGTCAGTTTTGATACCTAATTCTTCAAGCCCGATGTTTTCAAGGTTAGATTTGATACCCACGGCTGAAAGTACAACTTCGGCCTCAAGGGTTTCCATACCTTTTTTAGTTTTAACCTGTGCTTTTACAAGGTCTCCCGAGGTATCAACACTCTCTACAGAAGAGCTGGTCATTACTTTTATTCCGGCTTTTTTGAAGCTGCGCTCAAATTGTTTTGAGATTTCCTCATCTTCAAGCGGCACCAGGTTAGGAAGGAACTCAACAATAGTAACTTCTGTACCCATAGTTTTGTAGAAGTGCGCGAACTCCACTCCAATAGCGCCCGATCCTACCACGATCATAGATTTTGGCTGCTTCTCAAGGCTCATTGCCTGGCGGTAACCAATCACTTTCTTACCATCTTGCGGAAGGTTTGGCAGTTCTCTTGAACGTGCTCCTGTAGCGATGATAATATGATCTGCAGAATATTCGGTTTTCTTATCGTTCTTATCGGTAACTTCGATCTTTTTGCCAGATTTCAATTTTCCGAATCCGTCAATAACATCGATTTTATTTTTCTTCATCAGGAACTGCACTCCTTTGCTCATTCCATCGGCCACATTTCGGCTACGTTTGATAACAGCACCAAAATCTTTTTCGGCTTTTTCTACTTTTAATCCGTAGTCTCCTGCATGGTTGAGATATTCAAAGACCTGGGCACTTTTAAGAAGTGCTTTGGTAGGAATACACCCCCAGTTAAGACAAACGCCTCCAAGATTTTCTTTTTCTATAACAGCCGTCTTGAATCCTAATTGTGATGCACGAATGGCAGTCACGTAGCCTCCAGGACCACTTCCTAAAACTATAACGTCGTATTTACTCATATTCGGAATTTTATGTAACTGAATTTAAGACAGCGAATTTACGGAAATTAACCTTAAACCGAAAGTATATGATTTCCGGAAATCCTTCCAAAAATGCCTTTTTTAGACCCTAACCAAAAAATCCTTCTTCCCCTGAAGGAAAAAGGATTTTTTATCTATCTATCAATTATTTATTATCTGATGTCCAGCGCCTGCATTACCGCATCGTGATTTGATATATCAATGCTCATTTCATCAATAAATTCTGATGGCACAACCACAAACTTGAAATATTGATTTTGAAGGTAATCTACGCTTAAAGTTTCGAGATCAAAATTTCCGGTGATCAATACCTCCACATCTTCGTCTGTGTGGTTAAAGGAGTACTGGATAATCCTTCCGTCTTCCAGAAAATATGTTTTTGGAAGCAAGCTCCATGTCTCCACGTTGTCTATAACTTCAAGCCTGTAAGCTAAAATAGCATCAGACTCATAAATCTCGACATCGGCGGGAATCTGGAAGAAGTGGTTGTATAAATTGAAGTCACTGTCAAAAGTGAAATTTCTGGCAGTCAGGTCTCCAAAAGTCTGTCCCATGATATTGACTCCCGGTTCTCCCGGAGGGCCTTGTGGTCCAACTTCTCCGTCGTCGGAGCAGGAGGTAAGACTAAAGGTGGCAAATGCGAATAAAAGGAATATTTTTTTCATGATTATTAGGATTTAGATTGAGATTCAAATTCTATACTGGCCGAATTTACGCAGTAGCGCTGGCCGGTGTCGGTGGGACCATCGTCAAAAACGTGGCCCAGGTGGCTGCCGCAGTTAGAACAAAGGATCTCTGTTCTAATCATGCCAAAGCTCCTGTCCTGCACATATTCTATGGCGCCATCTATAGCTTCATCAAAACTTGGCCAGCCACAATTGCTTTCAAATTTTTGACCGCTCTTAAAAAGTTTGGCGTCACAGGCAGCACAGCAATAAGCTCCTTCCTGAAAGTGCATGTTATATTTTCCTGAATGAGGCGCTTCTGTGCCTTTTTCTCGCAGTACTCTATATTGTTCTTCTGAAAGTTGCTTTCGCCATTCGGCTTCTGAGCGTTCTATGGGATATTTCTTGATCATATAATTTTGTTTTGTCTAAATATAAAAATTAGGGGGTGTTGGCATTCTTAAACAATTGGTAAACTTATTCCTGCTATTTTTTCTTCGGAATAAAATCCATGGCTACCCCATTAATACAATGTCTTTTTCCGGTAGTATTTCTGGGGCCGTCATTGAAGACGTGGCCCAGGTGTCCGCCGCAATTGGCGCACAGTACTTCTAAAGCGCTGAAGCCTCCCGTCCTGTCGGGCCTGTAGTCTACATTTGTTTCATCTACAGGGCGGTCAAAACTTGGCCATCCGGTTCCGCTTTCAAATTTGTGGCGGGTTTTATACAATTCGTTACCACAGGCGGCACAAACGAAGGTTCCGGGTTCTTCGATACGGTTGAGTTTGCTGGAAAAGGCCCTTTCGGTTCCTTTTTTCCGAAGCACCTGAAATTCTGCTGCAGTTAATTCCGATTTCCACTGAGCTTCAGTTTTGGAAACAGGATAGGTTTTTTTGTTTTTGACCTCTTGCGCATTTGAGTTACAGCCAAGGCTAAAAACTAAAATTATAATAGAGATTGTAAGCTTCATAGTTTATTTACTACTGAAGATACAAGAACTATACCGAAAGAAAATCAACAATTTTCTTAATTACATCTGAATTACCTAATATGCGACGGTGGCCCAGTCCTTTGGTGGTCATGAGCTCACTGTTTTCGAGCTTTTCATGAATATCATAAGCCGAACTGATGTTCACATCCACATCGTCTTCATCGTGAATAACCAGGGTGGGGATTTTGACTCCTTCCGCAGAAACTGCACCCGAGAGTTTATCCATATCCTCATCAAACTTCCTGTCAAAATAGCTTTTCATTTTGTCTGCTACTTTGTTATTCATCTTCATGTTACGGGCGAACTCGCGGGTGATGTGCGTAATGCTGTTCGCTGTACCTATAATGACCAGTTTTTTAACAGGTAAGCCATTTGAAACTGCCTTTAGAGACGCCATACCACCCAGGGAATGTCCAATAACCGCTTCAAAAGGTCCGTATTTTTTTTCAAGGACTTCAATAGCCTCTATAAAGTGAGGCATCATGCTCATTTTTCCCGATGCTTTCCCGTGTGCCGGGGCATCAAAACTCACCACTGCAAAGCCTGCTTTTAAAAGTGCTTCGGCCATTACAGCGAGTTGGGTGCCGCGGCCGCTCCAGCCGTGAGAAAGCAGTATTTTGCGGGAAGATTCGCCGTATTGGTAAACTACAATTTCCCGTTGAAAATGAGGAAGGACTAACTTTTCCTGCTTACTTTCTCTGTCCATTTTCTTTTCCCGTTCCGGAAGTTTGTACCTGAAAGGGGTTAGAAAAAGCCGGGCCGCAAACCTACTGGCCAAAAAAGGAGAAAGGGTGGTAAGTATTTTTCCTGTGGCCAAAATATAGGAGGGAACCAGGAGCCTCTGCACAGGAGTTTGATCTTTTTTTTGTTGTGTCATAAAAGGGAGAAAGTGTGCAAGGTACGAATATGAATCTTTACGGGGCAAGCTGTACAGCGCCTTTTCAAGATTGGCAGGTATTTTGTTAAACCTAATTTAAAGCTTCAAGTGGAGCCGGTTCGATTTATTAACTTTAACAAAAATAAAACTATCATGAAATTGAGACAAATAACTATAGTGGCTAGTTTTTTACTCCTGTTGGCAGGATGTAAAACGAACCCTTTTACCGGTGAAAGAAACCTGAATTTTGTTTCTAACTCGCAGATCTTCCCGGCTTCTTTCCAGCAGTATAACGAAGTCCTGGCGCAGAGTGAGGTGGTTAAAAATACTTCGGAAGCAAGAATGATCGAAAATGTAGGAAGAAAAATTGCTGTTGCAGCCGAGAGATATCTTAATGCCAACGGCTATCAGGGGTATCTTGAGGGTTACGATTGGGAATATTCCTTAATTAAAGATGACCAGGTAAATGCCTGGGCCATGCCTGGTGGTAAGATCGCCTTTTATACTGGTATCATGCCTATTGCCAAAAACGAAACCGGAGTTGCAGCTATTATGGCGCACGAGGTGGCTCACGCCGTGGCAAATCACGGGGCACAACGAATGAGTGCAGCCCAGTTGCAACAGGTGGGAGGCGCAGTTGTAGGAGCTGCAGTTGGAGGTAAGAGTGAAAGTACCCAACAAATTATTGCGCAGGCTTATGGTCTTGGTACCAACCTTGGCGGAATGTTGCCTTTTAGCCGAAGCCATGAAAGTGAAGCAGACAGGATTGGTTTAACGCTTATGGCTATTGCAGGTTACGATCCGGCTGAGGCTGCTAACCTGTGGAGAAGAATGGCGCAGGAAAGTGGAGGGCAGTCACAGCCAGAGTTTCTTAGTACACACCCTAATCCTCAAACCCGGATTAACAACATAGAACAATGGGCTCCCCAGGCTAAAGCTGAGGCCCAAAAATACGGAGTAACTTCTTTTAAATAGAGGTCTTAAAAAAACAGTATTTTAGGAGCTGCCAAAATTGGCAGCTCTTTTAATTTGTTACTCCATGAAAAAACTCCCCAAGGGAAGTAAAAAATTGCTCAATGCCTGGGCTTTTTACGACTGGGCAAATTCGGTCTACAGCCTTGTAATAGCTTCTACCATTTTCCCTATTTTCTATGCTGCTCTCACTATCGTGAAAGATGAAGACGGCAGGGTGATACAGGATACCGTGCAACTTTTTGGTTTAAATTTCAATAACGATTCCCTCATTAGTTACGTGACCGCCATGGCATTTATGCTGGTGGCTGTGATAAGTCCGTTCCTCTCGGGGATTGCAGACTATGTGGGGAATAAAAAAAACTTTCTGAAATTCTTCTGCTACCTTGGCGCCCTGTCCTGCATCGGGTTATTCTGGTTTAGTCTCGAAAACCTCATTTTTGGACTGGTCTGTTATTTTCTTGCGCTGGTGGGATTCTGGGCCAGCCTTGTCTTCTACAATTCCTACCTGCCCGATATTGCCTTTCCTAACCAACAGGATAAGGTAAGTGCAAAAGGATTTTCTTTGGGGTATGTTGGGAGTGTAATTCTTCTGCTCATGTGCCTTATGCTGGTACTTAACTACGAGTGGTTCGGGTTTGAAAGTGAAGCCATGCCCACCCGTATTTCCTTCGTGCTTACCGGGATCTGGTGGATTGGGTTTAGCCAGATCACTTATTATTATCTTCCAAAAGGCAACAAGAAAGAAAAACTCACGCGAGATGTACTTTTTAACGGGTACAAAGAAATTAGAATGATCTGGAGGTCTTTTGAAAATAATCTGCAGTTAAAGAAGTATCTGCGGGCCTTTTTTGTGTACAGTATGGCGGTACAAACCGTGATGTTGATCGCCACTTATTTTGGCATAGAAGAAGTGAACTGGACAGGGCAGGATGCAACAACAGGATTGATTGTAAGTATACTGTTAATTCAGCTGGTGGCTGTGGCAGGAGCAACTATAACTTCCCGGCTCTCTTCAAAAATGGGAAATATTGAGACTCTTATCCTGGTAAATGTACTGTGGATTGGCATTTGCATTTACGCATTTTTTGTAAAAACACCTATGCAGTTCTATATCGCTGCAGGGCTTGTAGGGCTGGTAATGGGCGGTATACAAACCCTTTCACGCTCTACTTATTCCAAAATGCTGCCTCAAGACACGCCGGACACTACCAGTTACTTCAGTTTTTATGATGTTTCAGAAAAAATTGGCATTGTGATAGGGATGTCGCTTTATGGTTTGGTAACCCAGGTCTTTGGGAGCATCAGGTATTCAATTCTTTTTCTTACTGCCTTCTTTTTGATCGGAGTATTTTTACTGCTGAAGGTGCCTCGTACGGGAAAACTTTCAAAAAAAGACGCGGCTTAAAACCCCCTTTTTGACACCCTTCCGGGATGAGGTCTTTAAGCCGCAGTTACTTCTGAAGTCTTAGTTTTTGCTGATAGATCCAGAACCCATAGTCCTGAAATCCTCTTTTTTAGGATTTCCCCTGTATTCGATATCTCCCGAACCCGGAGTGCTGGCTTTTAAAGATTCTGATGCATAAACCTGAATATCTCCCGATCCTGTTACCATTGCAGAAACGTTTTTACACCTAAAATCGAAAGCACTTATATCTCCAGATCCTGTTACCTTGCAATCAAAATCTTCGGCCTTGCCAGAGAGGTCAATATCCCCAGATCCTGTAATACTTGCTGAAGCATTCCTGGTTTCAACCGGAAGTTTTACATTACCCGAACCGGTGATGTTGATAGAGAAATTGCTGGATTTCACCAGGTCATTGGAGCGTATGTCGCCAGACCCTGTTAAGCTCACCTCTTCAATATCTGTAAAAGGAACGGTAATGGTAATGCCCTTATTTCGGGAAGGATTTAAAGAATAGCCTTTCTCAACTGAAATTTTGAGCCTTCCGCCACTAACTTCGGTTTCAATATGCTGTTGCAGGTTTTCTTCGGCCTCAATTTTTAAACTTCCTTCCCTGCCTTTTACCAGGATCACATCCATAGAGCCGGTAAGAGATACTGCATCATAACTTGGTACTGTCCTGGTTTTTGAAACCATATTCCCGTTGCCGTCTATTTTTTTGGTTCCCTGCCACCATTGTGCCTGGGTTGCGGTGATACAAAAGAGGGCTACAAAAAGTGTTGATAATAATTTTTTCATGATTATTGTTTTTTGGGTGATTGATGTTCTTTAAATATTAATCGGTAAAGGAAACACTGCCATAGCTGGAATCTACATAGATTTTTCCTCCTGTATTTTCGGTGCGGTGGTATCCCTGGTAATAATTATCACTGCCGCTTTGGTTGCGTTTATTTACAGTGAAGTTACTGTTATTTACTCCATTAACACCTCCATAAGCCGTTTTTATCTCAAAGCTAAAAGGGGCTTCCCTGTCATATCCCAGCTTCACTCCGGTGTAATCGCTGTTGATATTGATGTCTTTAAAGCTGGGCATGATCTTTTGAATTACCAGTGAACCGTAATCCATATTGAGATTGAGGCTGCCGTACAAAAGTCCCAGTTTTATTCCCAGGTAATCGCCTTCTCCTTTCATGTTCTTTAATTTTTCCACTTTTAGGGAGCCGTAGTCGTTGTTGAAAGATAGATGTTCTACTTTTAGAATGTTGGAATCTGTATAATCGGCACTCAGGTCCAGGGTTCCGGCTTCATCTATGGTGAACTCAGAGTAATCGGCGTTGATCCTAGCACGTTTTACATAGCCAATGCTGCTGTTTCGGGTGTAGTCAAAATCCAGCTGGTTGTTATTCCCGTGAAGTTCGCCTATCATGATCTTTCCGTAGTCACAGGAGATTTGAGCATCACCTTTAAGCTTGTCGAGGTTAATGCTTCCGTAGTCATTAGAAAGATCTACACGGTTGGTTACCGGGGCTTTCACCCTGTAGTTGATCTCTATGTTAACATTGCTGCTGCTACCGCCAAAAAGACTTCCCCAAAAGGAATTATTATTGTTTTTTTCCAGAATGGTTCTTGCTGTTACCTGCCCACTGGTTTGGTTAAAAGCAACATCAATTTCCCTTAGGCGTTGTTCAACCTTTTCTTCGTCATTCCCGTTTGTTCGAACAATGACATCAATTTCTACGCGGTTTTGGTTCCAGGTTACAACGTCGATGTTGCCGTAGCTATTGGAGATCTTCAGCATGTCATTGGCCGACACTTTGAATTCTTTTTGTACTCGTTTTTGTTTGGTATACTTTCCTCTAAGATCTCCTTCTGCACAGGCTACTGCCGGGATAAGGAAGAGGACGATCAAAGCCTTATATAGTTTTGTTTTCATGATTTGTGTTTTTTAGGGTGTTTATGTCATTTACTTTTTCAAGTACCATTTTTAACAGGTCAATTCTTTTTTGAAAATTTGTTATCATAGCGTAGATCACTCTTTGATCGTGGCCACTTTTTCCCAGGTCTTTTTTTAAGGTTTCATAATCCTTTTCAAGGATGTCCAGTTGAGTTAGAGCATCATTGATCACTGCTTCATTTTCGGGTGTTTTTTGCTCCTTTAATGCGGCTAGTTCAGTTCTTATTACCGAAGAATAGAATTCCTGGGTTTGCTTCATCTCTGGTGAAACATTTGCCAGTTCCTGTTCTCCTGTAAAGGGGTTGTTAAATACCCCCTGAAAGATGAGTACTGCTACAAGAAAACTTGCTGCTATTGCCATCACAGGAAGCCACAGGCTAATTAATCCGTTGTGCCTGGGTTTCTTTATTTGAGGGCGTTGCCGTAGTTTTTCCCTGAAGCGATCTTCATGCCGTGGTGTAGGTTCGGCAATATCGAAATCCAGCCCCTCAAAAAGGTCCTTTAAATCGTTATCATTTTTCATAGCTCAGTAATTTGGTGCGAAGGCTTTCTTTAGCCCGTGAAATTGTTGTTCTGCAATTGGCGTAGGTAATGTTTAAAATTTCACATATCTCCTCGTAATCATAACCTTCAATTAAATGGAGGATTAAGGCTACCCGGTAATTTTCTTTTAAAGATTCCATGGTCTTTAAGATCATCTTTACTTTTGGATTCTGCTCTTCTTCTTCGGAAGCTATCCCTGCCGATTCATCGGCTGCATGCTTGAATTGGTCGTGGTATTCCACTTCAGTATACCGGGTGTTTTTATTGTACACTCCTATGCTGTGGTTTACCACTATCCTTTTAAGCCATGCGCCAAATGTTGATGTCCCTTCAAAAGTGTCAAGTTTGTCAAAGGCTTTTAAGAAGCATTCCTGCATAATGTCTTCAGCTTCCGCAGAGTCTTTTACAATGCGCAGCGCCACGTTGTACATCGCTTTGCTGTACTTTTTATACACTTTCATTTGGGCACGCTCGTCTCCCCGGCGGCATTTCTCCAAAAGCTCATCAATATGTGTGGTGGTTAGTGTCAAAATCTAAAAGCTTTACTATAAAGATGAGATAGAACAGAGATTGTTACAGTTTCGAAGATTTTTCTTTTAATTGATTTTCTGTACGTTGGCATAAGAATTGAAATAATGTGTCTAAAATGTACTTTAATCGCCTGTAACACAGTATGAGTAAAGGTAGTAAAGTAACTTAACAGATAATGATATAATAACTGCAGTGACAGTTTGACTTAAAAACAGATATGGGCAGAACAAAATTTAAAAATCTTGACAGTCTGTCATTACAGGGAATAGATGAAGATGCAGAATTGATTCCCCTAATGACGCCTGAAGATGAAGAAGAAATAAATAAGGAAGACCTTCCTGAAGTATTACCTATTTTACCTTTGAGAAATACAGTGCTTTTTCCCGGGGTGGTAATACCTATCACGGCAGGTCGGGATGCTTCTATAAAACTTATTAATGAAGCCAACAACGATACTAAGGTTATTGGGGTGGTTTCTCAAAAGGATGAGAAGGTAGAAAATCCCACTGCGCAGGATATTAATAAGATTGGTGTAGTTGCAAGGATTCTTAGAGTTCTTAAAATGCCCGATGGAAACACTACTGTGATCATCCAGGGTAAAAAGCGTTTTGAAGTAGATGAAGTGATTGCCGATAAGCCATTTTTGAAGGCCAGGATCATTGAAGTGCCCGAGGCACGTCCTGCAGAAGAAAATGAGGAATTTAAAGCTATTATCGAGTCAATAAAAGAGCTGGCTTTACAAATCATTAAGAACAGCCCTAATATACCTTCGGAAGCTTCTTTCGCCATTCAAAATATTGAAAGTCCTTCGTTCCTGATCAATTTTGTCTCTTCAAACATGAATCTTTCTGTAGAGGAGAAACAGAAGCTGCTTGAAACCAATGATCTTAAAGAACGTGCACTTTCCACGCTTAAGTTCATGAATGTGGAGTATCACAAGCTGGAACTTCGCAATGACATTCAGAGCAAAGTGCAAAGTGACATGAGCCAGCAGCAGCGGGAATACTTTCTTCACCAGCAAATGAAAACCATCCAGGAAGAACTGGGTGGCGTTTCTCATGAAGGGGAAGTGGAAGAAATGCGTGCCCGCGCTAAGAAGAAGAAATGGTCTGAAAATGTAAAAGAGCACTTCACTAAAGAATTGTCCAAAATGCAGCGGATGAATCCGCAGGTGGCCGAATATTCCATTCAGCGGAATTACCTGGACCTGTTCCTGGAACTGCCGTGGAATGACTTCAGTAAAGACAAATTCGACCTTAAGCGTGCCCAGCGTATTCTTGACCGCGATCACTACGGTCTTGAAGACGTGAAGGAAAGGATCATAGAATACCTTGCGGTGCTTAAGCTTAGAAATGACATGAAATCTCCTATTTTATGTCTCTACGGGCCTCCAGGAGTTGGTAAGACCAGCCTGGGCCGTTCTGTTGCCGAAGCTTTAGGCAGAGAATATGTGCGGGTTTCCCTTGGCGGACTTAGAGATGAGGCCGAAATAAGGGGGCATAGAAAAACTTATATCGGTGCTATGCCGGGTAGGATTATTCAGTCTCTCAAAAAGGCAGGAACCAGCAACCCTGTTTTTGTTCTTGACGAGATTGATAAACTGAGTATAGGTCATAGTGGAGACCCTTCTTCAGCTTTACTGGAGGTGTTGGATCCCGAACAAAACAGTGAATTTCACGACAATTTCCTGGAAATGCCTTTTGACCTTTCCAAGGTGATGTTCATTGCTACTGCAAATAATTTGGGTAACATTCAGCCGGCGTTACGTGACAGGATGGAGATCATCAACGTGACCGGATATACCATTGAAGAGAAAGTTGAGATTGCGAAACAGCATTTACTTCCGAAGCAATTAAAAGAACACGGCCTTACCAAAGACAACCTGAAAATTGGCAAAAAACAGCTGGAGAAGATAGTTGAGGGTTACACCAGGGAATCTGGTGTGCGTAGCCTTGAAAAGCAGATTGCCAAAATGGTGCGATATGCTGCCAAGAATATGGCGATGGAAGAGGAATACAATATCAAAATAAAAGATTCAGATGTACTTGATGTTTTAGGCAGCCCCAAACTCGAGCGCAACAAATATGAAGATAACGAGACTGCCGGGGTGGTTACAGGCCTGGCCTGGACGCAGGTAGGAGGAGATATCCTGTTTATTGAATCTATTCTTTCTAAAGGAAAAGGCTCCCTCAATATTACCGGGAACCTGGGGAAAGTGATGAAAGAATCGGCTACCATTGCTTTGGAATATATTAAAGGAAATGCTGAAGCCCTTGGGATAGACCCCGAGGTAATTGAGAAATATAATGTTCACATTCACGTGCCCGAAGGTGCTACTCCAAAAGATGGCCCCAGTGCAGGAATTACCATGCTTACTTCCCTTGTGTCGTTATTCACCCAGCGAAAAGTGAAGAAAAGCATCGCCATGACGGGAGAGATCACCTTGCGGGGTAAAGTGCTTCCGGTGGGCGGGATCAAAGAAAAGATCCTCGCTGCAAAAAGGGCCCACATTAAAGAGATCATACTTTGTGTAGAAAACCGAAGGGATATAGAAGATATTAAAGAAGAATATCTTAATGGCCTTACTTTTCATTATGTGAAGGAAATGTCTGAGGTCATTGACCTGGCTATCCTCGATGAGAAGGTTAAAAATCCTAAACAGTTATAGAAGGTAATTGAAACTAGGCCCCGCTAACAGCGGGGCTTTTTTTGTTTAAGAACGATTTCCTTTTAAACCTGTAAGAAATACCTATTTTTGCAGAGGTGCCAAAAATGGCATTTTTGAGAGTCTTTATTTCTGGCTCTTTAAGCTGAAGAACCAACATTTATGACCAGAAAGATCACCATTGCAATAGACGGGTTTTCATCAACAGGTAAAAGTACCGTGGCAAAGCAGCTAGCCAAAGAGTTAGGCTACGTATACGTAGATACTGGCGCGATGTATAGGGCAGTTACCCTTTATGCGCTGCGGAAAAAATTTATTTCTGAAAATAATTTTGATGTTGCCGGACTTATAGCCGATCTTTCCCTTATAAAACTGAAGTTTATCTTTAATCCTGAAGTGGGTTTTGGTGAAATGTACCTAAATGCTGAGAATGTGGAAAAAGAGATCCGACAAATGCAGGTTTCCCAATATGTGAGTAAGATTGCAGCGGTGCCACAGGTGCGGGAAATGCTGGTTGCGCAACAACAGGAAATGGGCAGGGAAAAAGGCATTGTAATGGACGGGCGTGATATTGGGACAGTGGTTTTTCCAAATGCCGAGCTTAAAATTTTCATGACAGCCAGTGCCCAGGAGCGTGCTCAGAGAAGGTTCAAGGAGCTTTCTGAAAGGGGAGAAGAAGTGACCTACCAGGAGGTGCTTGAAAATGTCGAAGAAAGAGACCTTTTAGACACCACACGAAAAGATTCCCCTCTTGTAAAAGCAGAAGATGCAAAAGAAATAGACAATTCCCACCTCACGCTTGAAGGACAATTTGAGAAGATCCTGGAGCTTTACAAGGAGGCAATTAGTAACTAACAAAGCACCAAATGCCAAAAATTATCGATTTGAAGATTTGTTGATTTGAAGATTTGAAGATCTGCGATAATCTGTGTGATCTGCGGGAAACAATCCTTCAGCTCCTTAATCTTCTATGTCATATCTCACATCTAATAATTAGCAATTAATAAGCACCAAATTCCAACTTTCTCAAATGTCACCTCGAGCGGAGTCGAGAGGTTCCGGTTGATTTCAAATTACAAGCATTTACCCGCCGAAGCCAAAGCGCAGGAGGGCCAAATTCCAATGGCTTAATTTGAAGATTTGAAGATTTGTTGATTTGAAGATGAATCCTTTTGGCAGCTCTCGTTTTTATCTGCGTATATCTGCGAAATCAGCGGGAAATATGAATGATTCAAAAGATTCGTGTATTCGTGGCTAAAGTCACATTTAAGATGTGATGCAAAGATCATCTTAGAATCCACATTATACAATATACATTATACAATTTCTGATTCTCATATCTAAAATATTGACAATTGTCAATATTAGTTGTATTTTTGCACTCCTTTTAGCAATAGGTCGGGAGACTAAAAGGGTTGAAAATCAATATTATAAACACTTCTGTGTTCTTTTATTGCAAATATCTTCCGGAAGAATACAGGATACAAATTAATTATCAGCAATGGCTGAAGAAACAAAAAATCAAGAAGTTCAGGGTTCTGAAAACGCTGAAATTCAACCGGTAGCAGGTATGGAGACTAAGTCTCAACCTGATGCAGAGGTACAGCAACAAGATCCTGAGCAATTCTTAAAGGAATTCAACTGGCACAACTACGAAGAAGGAATTGATCCTATCGACGATCAAAAGCTGGAAGAATTTGAAAAGCTTGTAGCAGAAAATTTCGTTGACACTTTACATGATGAAGTAGTTACCGGAAAAGTGATCAACATTACAGATCGTGATGCGATCATTGACATCAATGCAAAAAGTGAAGGTGTAATTTCTCTTAATGAGTTCCGTTACAACCCAGATCTTAAAGTTGGAGATGAAGTAGAGGTATTGATTGATGTTCGTGAAGATGCTACAGGACAGTTGATCCTTTCTCACCGTAAGGCTCGTGTTATTATGGCATGGGATCGTGTGAACAAAGCACACGACGAAAGTCTTATCGTGAACGGTTACGTGAAATGTCGCACAAAAGGTGGTATGATCGTAGACGTATTTGGTATTGAAGCTTTCCTTCCTGGTTCACAAATTGATGTGAAACCAATCAGGGATTACGATGCATACGTAGGTAAAACAATGGAATTCAAAGTTGTTAAGATCAACCACGAATTTAAGAACGTTGTTGTATCTCACAAAGCACTTATTGAAGCCGATATCGAAGAGCAGAAAAAAGAGATCATTGGGCAGCTTGAAAAAGGTCAGGTACTTGAAGGTACTGTTAAGAACATTACTTCTTACGGTGTATTCGTTGACCTTGGAGGTGTTGACGGACTTGTTCACATCACCGATCTTAGCTGGTCACGTATCAACCATCCAAATGAGATCGTTGAACTTGATCAAAAACTGAACGTTGTTATCCTTGACTTTGATGAGGCTAAAACAAGAATCCAGTTAGGTCTTAAACAACTTAGCAAACACCCATGGGAAGCTCTTGACGAGAACCTTAAAGTAGGTGACAAAGTAAAAGGTAAAGTAGTTGTGATCGCAGATTACGGTGCATTTATCGAAGTTGCTGAAGGTGTTGAAGGTCTTATCCACGTTTCTGAAATGTCATGGAGTACTCACCTGCGCTCAGCTCAGGACTTCGTGAACGTTGGAGATGAGGTTGAAGCTCAAATCCTTACTTTAGATCGTGAAGACAGAAAAATGTCTCTTGGTATCAAGCAATTGACTCCAGATCCATGGACTGACATCACTTCTAAGTACCCTGTAGGTTCAAGACACACTGGTATCGTTCGTAACTTCACTAACTTCGGAGTGTTCGTAGAACTTGAAGAAGGAATTGACGGACTTATCTATATCTCTGACCTTTCATGGACTAAGAAGATCAAGCATCCAAGTGAATTCACTAATGTAGGTGATAAACTTGAGGTAGTTGTTCTTGAATTAGATGTAGAAGGACGTAAGTTAAGCCTTGGTCACAAGCAAACTGAGTCTAACCCTTGGGATAAATACGAATCTGAATTCGCTGTAGGAACTACTCACACAGCTGCAATTACAGAGATCGTTGACAAAGGTGCGACTATAGACTTTAATGAAGATATCACTGCATTCGTTCCGCAACGTCACCTTGAAAAAGAAGACGGAAGCAAACTGAAGCAGGGAGAATCTGCAGAATTCCAAATCATTGAATTCAATAAAGAATTCAAGAGAGTGGTAGCATCTCACACTGCTATCCACAAGGAAGAAGAGCAGCAAATTGTAAAGCAGGCCCAAAAGAAAGCCGCTGCACAACAAGCTCAAAGCAACACTACTATTGGTGATGTTAACGCAGAACTTCAGGCGTTGAAAGATAAAATGGAAGGAAAGAACTAATTTCCTGAAATTTTTAAATATTTAAAGCCTCTCTGGGAAACCAGAGAGGTTTTTTTTATGGATAAAACCGGTTTATTTTATATTTAAGGTGCTTTAAATCAGTAAAATACCTACAAGAGGGTATTGCCTTGAGTGGAACTTTCGGGTAACTTTCTCGTTCATTTTAAAAACAGATGTTATGAAATTTCCATTATTAAAAGGTATTTATCTTCTTATGTTCTTAAGCGTATTTTTGGGGTGCGATTCAGAAGATGAAGACCGCGAGCCGCAATTACCCGAAGTAGTCACAGTAAGTGATGAATCTGAAGCTGTCATCACCTATACTTCTGTCCAGATTTCAGGAACCGTCATGGAAACTGATAGTGAAATTCAGTCTTATGGGGTTGTTTGGGGCCCCAATCCCAATCCCACTCTTGAAGATAATGTTGCATTGCCCGAAGGGCAAAGTGCTACCACCTCCATATCAAAAAGTACTCAAAAACAATCTGAAAGCTCTTTTGTTGTAAAGATTGAGGGTCTTGTTCCGGGAAACAGCTACTACTTTAGAATCTTTGCTACAAATGAGGCGGGTACGGCTTATGGAGAAGAGTTGAGTATTGAAACAAAAGGCCTGGAAGGATCTAAATGGGGAATTACTTACCATCATGACGAAGATACTTCCTGGATTGGCCATGCAGTTTTTCATGAAGATGGTACAGCATTCTATAGTGAACCTACAGATCCTGATGGGATGTTCGATCTATGGGGAGAGTGGAGTATGGAAGGCAATGTTTTAACCTATGATATGATCCCTGATGATGAAGGCGAGAGCTATATTCTTACAGGTGAGCTCCATGAGAATGAAATGAGCGGAACATACACTTTTCTTACTTCCGACGGAATTACACACCGGCCCTGGACTGCCACGCTCATAGAATAATTATAAATTATCAGGCGACTATTTTGCAGTTAATGCCTGGAAACTGCCATGGGAATGTACTGCGGAACGTACTGCGGAATGTACTGCGGAATGTACTGCGGAATGTACTGCGGAATGTACTGCGGAATGTGGATTTTAGAACAATTTTTGGATTTGGTTTAAAACGATAAATTGATCTTCTTAAAATTTGGAATTACCCGAATCTCAGCTTGTGAAAATGCTGGAGAAGCCTTATCTTCAATTAAAACCAACCAATCATGTCCAAAACCATAATATTCAGGAATCGTCCTGCAGGGAAGCCTTCCACTTCAGATTTTGAAACTGTTGAAGAGAACGACCCAAAGCCAGGAGAAGGAGAGATTCTGCTCAAAGCATTATATATTTCGGTAGATCCATATCTGCGTGGAAGAATGAGAAATGAAGAATCTTATATTCCTCCTTTTCAGCTCAATGAGCCGCTGGAATCTATGGTGGTGGCCGAGGTTGTGGAAAGCAAGAATCAAAATTTTCAAAAAGGAGAGTATGTCTCAGGGATGCTAAAATGGAAGGAGCTGCAGGTTTCTGCCGGTACCGGCTTGAACAGGGTAGATCCCGAACTCGCACCTTTACCAGCCTTTCTCGGCGTGCTGGGATTAACCGGGCTAACTGCTTACCTGGCGCTTGATAAAATTGGACGACTTAAACCTGGAGAGACCCTTGTAGTTTCAGGTGCAGCCGGCGCCGTGGGAAGCATAGCCGGGCAAATTGGAAAGATCAAAGGCTGCATGGTAGTGGGAATTGCCGGTAGCGATGAAAAAGTAAAACATCTGGAAGAAAAATTTGGCCTTGACAAAGGACTAAACTACAATAAAGAGGAGGACATGGCCGATGCCATTAGAAGGATTTGTACCGATGGGGTTGATGTTTACTTTGACAATGTAGGAGGTGAAATTCTGGATGCTGTGTTGCAAACCATCAATAAAGACGCCCGAATCATTAATTGTGGTGCGATATCTCTTTACAATGAAACCGATGTGCCAACAGGGCCACGTCCCGAAAATATTCTCATCAAAAAAACGGCTTTGATGCAGGGCTTTTTGATTCGTGATCACGCAAAAGACTTCGGAAGAGCGCTGCGGCAGTTAAGCAGCTGGTTAAAGGATGGAAGCCTCGACTATGATGAAACTACCGTAGAAGGCTTTGATAAACTTCCTGAAGCGTTTATAGGTCTGTTTGAGGGACGTAACATGGGTAAGATGGTCGTGAAAGTTTAACGTTCAAAGTTCAAAGTTCAAAGTTCAAGGTTTAAGGTTTAAGGTAGTAAAAATCAAATTCGGTAATGAAAAAATTTATCGGCAACTAACCCGCAACCTTACAACCAGCAACTTACAAGGCGTGAAAGGCTCAGCCTAAATATTCTTTCCCCTGCATAATTTGCTCAAGCACTCTTTTGTGTACGTTCAAATCTTTTTCACTATACAGTACAAAAATGATGTTTTTGAGATGTTTAAGAGAAGAAATGCTTTCTATGATTTTTGTGAAAGCCACTTTTGCAGCGTCTTCTACAGGATATCCAAAAATGCCGGTTGAGATAGCCGGAAAAGCAATAGAAGAAATTTGCTTTTCTTCAGCCAGTTCCAGGGCATTTGTATAACAGTTAGCCAACAATTTGTCCTCAGGTTTGTCCTGCCCGTAAACCGGCCCCAGGCAATGAATAACGTATTGGTTTGGGAGATCATACGCTTTTGTTATTACAGTTTCTCCCGGTTTTATAGGTGCCATTGTCCGGGCTTCATTAGCAAGCTCCGGGCCTGCGGCTGTGTGAATAGCTCCCGCGACTCCGCCGCCAGTTTCCAGCTGTGCATTGGCTGCATTGACCACTGCCTCACAATCTCCCTGATTCGCAATATCACCCTGCCGCAGCACTATTGTTACTCCCGATATAGATTTTTTCATACCTCTCTAAAATAGCAAATTTTTATCCCTCTTCAAACGCTTCCTGATTTTAATCATGCTTTTCAATTGCTGTATTTTTTAATTTACAATAAATTAAATCAGAGTGTTATGAAAGATAAAGTTGTAATTATCACAGGTGCGGCCTCGGGAATAGGAGAGGCTACAGCTCTTCTTTTTGGCCGTGAAGGTGCTAAAGTTGTAGTTTCTGACATTAATTCTGAAGCAGGGGAGGAAGTAGTGAAACGCATTAAGAAATCTGGTGGTACAGCCAGTTTCTTTAAAACAGATGTAGCCTCAGCGGCCGAAAATAAGGCCCTGGTAGATTATGCTGTCAAAACCTACGGAAAGCTTGATATTGCTGTGAATAATGCAGGTATTGGCGGCGAGGCTAACAAAATTGGCGATATGAGCCTGGAGGGTTGGCACAGGGTGATAGATATCAACCTGCACAGCATTTTCTACGGAATGAAGTACCAAATCGCAGCTATGCTGAAAAATGGGCATGGGAGCATCATTAATATCTCTTCTATTTTAGGTAGTGTGGGCTTTGAAGGATCTGCCGGGTATGTGGCTGCAAAACACGCTGCTGTTGGTTTAACTCGTAATGCGGCTATAGAATATTCTTCTCAGAATATTAGGATCAATGCTGTGGGGCCGGCATTTATTGACACTCCTTTGTTAGACCAGCTTGATGAGGATATAAAAAAGCATTTAATTTCTTTACACCCCATAGGACGATTGGGCAGGAGCAATGAAGTAGCCGAATTGATCTTTTGGCTCGGCAGCGACAAAGCTTCATTTGCCACCGGAGCATATTATCCTATAGACGGCGGCTACCTGGCAAGATGATTTAGAAGTACGAGGTTAGAAGTTCAAAATACGATTTCCGGCCGGAATCAAAACAGAAATCATAAAAAGAGTCTTCGTTTCGCAAAAGCTGCGCTCTTAATAATAGATGAATCCGGGGTTGTCATTCCGACGAAGGAGGAATCTCAATGGAGATGTACCAATTAAAAAAGACTCTATTCCGGTGGAATAGAGTCTTCATTTTTATAATATTTTCCTGCCAACTGATCACTGATCACTTGAAATCACCGTCTTCTGTTACTCTGCCTGTTATTGCGGCCGCGGTTTTGGTTAGCGGCTACAGGCGCAGGCGCTGCGTTTAAATCCATAGGGTAGGGGTGTTCCTCTACCACCGGGATCTTAATAGATGCCAGTTTTTCTATATCTTTTAATTCCTTGCGCTCATCGGCTGCACAAAACGAGATGGCAATACCTTCGTTTCCGGCACGGCCGGTACGTCCAATTCGGTGTACGTAAGTTTCGGGAACGTTAGGGAGATCGAAGTTAAATACATGTCCTAACTCATCAATGTCGATTCCACGGGCGGCAATATCGGTTGCTACCAGTACATTCAGTTTTCCGCTTTTGAAGTTCTTCAATGCGTTTTGCCTCGCATTCTGACTTTTATTCCCGTGAATAGCTGCCGAATTGATTTTTGCTTTATCCAGGAATCTGGCAACTTTATCTGCACCGTGCTTTGTACGGGTAAAGACGAGGGCACTTTCAATGCCGTTGCTTTCCAGGAGATGAAGAAGTAATTTTCTCTTATCAGGTTTGTTGGTAAAATAAACCCTTTGATCAATTTTATCTACTGTTGAAGACGGCGGAGTAACTTCTACTTTCACCGGATTTTTCAGCATCATTTTAGCCAGATTCTGTATTTCATCGGGCATGGTGGCCGAAAAGAAAAGGGTCTGCCTTTTTTCTGGCAGGCTCTTAATAACCTTTTTTACATCGTGAATAAAACCCATATCCAACATCCTGTCGGCTTCATCAAGAACAAAGATCTCGAGAGTTTTAAGGTTGATAAAGCCCTGGTTCATAAGATCCAGTAAGCGGCCTGGGGTGGCGACAAGAATATCTACCCCTCGTTTAAGCTTTTCAACCTGCGAATGTTGAGAAACACCTCCAAAAATAACCGAATGTTTAAGCCTGGTATGCTTGCCGTATGCTGCAAGGCTCTCGTCTATTTGTATGGCGAGCTCCCTTGTTGGGGTAAGGATCAGGGATCTTACTCCTTTTCCTGAGAATTTTTTCTCATTTAGTAACTGGAGGATAGGAAGGCCAAAAGCGGCTGTTTTTCCTGTTCCGGTCTGGGCTACTCCTAAAAGATCTTTTCCTGAAAGAACTACTGGAATGGCCTGTTTTTGTATTGGGGTGGGCATATCATAACCCTGAGTTTCGAGCGCCTTAAGTAAGGCCTCATCTAAATTTAATTTTTTAAACGACATTAAATTGTTTTATGTGAAATGCTGGAAAAGACGTTGCATTTTCTTGAAACAGCTGCTGTTTTTTATTCTGAACCGGCTTACAACCTGCCGTGTATCTTGTAAAGAAGATGGCAAAGATAAGCTTTTTATCTGCCGGTTTTACAAGCAGCAAGAATCGGGCCGCTTATTGCAGAGGTAGAAGGGGTTATGAGATCTTGATTTGATACTTCTCCAGAAGGCCCCGAATATTTTCTGAAGAGAAATGAGCTCCCTTGATGTTGTTATTTTCAGGATCTATGCTGAAGTTCCTGGAAGTGCTAAAATCGGCTTTTTCCAGCCTGGTGTCTATAAAGGTGGCACCGCTAAAATCACAATTCTGGAAAGTGGCTGAAGTTAAATCGGCTTCAGAAAAATCTACCTGAATCAGCTTGCAATCATCAAAAGAAATATTCTTCAGTTTTAATCTGGAGAAAGAAGAAAAGTTTAAAAGACAATTTTGAAAGGAAAATGAGAGCAAAAAAGGATCAAGCTCATGAAAATTTAGCCCCATCAATTTACAATCTATAAACTCTGTATCCCTGATGCAGGTTCCTCTGGTAATGCAGTTGCTAAGGTCACAGGCTTCAAAAAGGCATTCCGAAAATGTCATTTTTGACAGGTGAGCGCCGGAAAAATTAATGGCTTTAAAGGTGCAGTTGTCGTATTCACCTTCGGGAAGGTTGCCGTGGCGAAGATTTTCTGAGGTGAAATCTTCGTCTCTAAAATATGCTTCGTTCATAAATCTTAGCAGCCTTTGCCTTTCCCGCCTTTACAGTTTGTAGATTCGGCTACCAGGTATGCAATGCTGCCACCAAGATCTATCTTAAGGGTTGTAGAACCTAAATCTGAAGCCAGGCGCTTTTTTCCATTTAGCATAAGCTCATTGAAGCCGCTAATTGTAAAAGTTTTGGTGTTCTTATCGTAAACTATTTTTTCGGCTTTTTCAATCTCTACTATAGAGGTAGTGAAATGTACATTGCCGGTAAGCTCTACAATTTGTTTATTCTCGCGTGTTACACTTTGATCTCCAGAGAAGGTAATTCCCTTACTTTCAAAGGTAACAGGGCTCTCCTGCGCCATCGCTCCCGTTCCTAATAAGGTGAAGAAAAGAAGGAAAAGAAATTTCATAATCAGCATTTTTTGATGTTGACAAGGTAATTATTTATTGCTAAACATTTTAGTTTATTTTAAGGTTTTTTCAGGGAATACGGAGTATTTTCATCATTAAAAATGGATCTTTAAAATGCCATTTTTCAGAAGAATTGATTTTCGGTTCACCCAGGGAATGACCCAAAAATTGTTGAAATTAGGAGTAATATAGTTAGGGAAAGTAATCTTGTTAATGTTTGATTATTAGTATCTTATAATAGTTTTAAGCTTTGAGCAGAAGATCATGAAATGCATCCGGAAAAATATCGCTCATCTTCTTTTAATGCTTCTTGTACTTACGGGATGGACTTCCTGTGAACGATCTGAAACGGCACTTCAGTCTCAAAATTCTAATCAACCAGAAGCTACAATTGAACCAACGGTCAGCCATGAAGTTGAAAAGTTGCCCCTGTTCGTCACCTACCATCGCGACAGCCTTGAAAATACTGCCCAGGTTGATAGTTTTAAAACCAGGTTCAACGAACTGGAGCAGGAATTTATTTTTGCTATCAACCGCGTGGACGCTTACCGGCTAAGGGCAGGTGATGTTTTGGTGATACCCGATACCCTCACCAAAAACTTTTTAGATTATTCTCCTTTTCCCCAAAGACTGGAAATGCTTGATTCCATACCCAAGACCGTGCTTATCTCGAGAAGAATACAGGGATTTGCATTGTACGAGAATGGAAAACTTCTAAAATGGGGACCCGTGAGTTCGGGAAAAAAGTCTACGCAAACTCCCGCCGGACTCTTCTACGGAAACTATAAAGCCCGCAGCAAAATTAGCACGGTAGATGATTCCTGGCTTATGCCTTATTACTTCAATTTTATGAACTTTGAAGGAGTCGGCGTACATCAATATTCCATGCCCGGCTACCCCGCGAGTCACGCTTGTGTAAGATTGCGAAAAGATGATGCCATTACAATTTACAACTGGGCGAACCAGTGGAAACTGGATGCTACAGGCCAGCTAGTAGAACACAACGGGACTCCTTTTATGGTTTTTGGAGATTACGACTTTGCAGGGCCGGTGCCCTGGCTACAACTGGCGGAGAAGCCTAATTCCAACTACCTGAATGCCCAGGAACTGGAAACCCTGAGCCAATATGTTGCGGAATATAAAAAGGATAAAAGAAACTTTGATCTTCCCGAACCTGATCTCGAGGAACTTGCTGTAACGCCACCCGAAGGGCTGGAGACGATCCGCTAAAAACCGCCAGAAAATAAGAAAGGTTGCCAAAAAACGATTTTTTGACAACCTGTTCTCCTCAAACAATTATTTTTAAACCCTGTACTTTTCTTTGTATGCCAGCACGGCCTTTTCGAGATCGTTGCTGTCTTCTATGAACGGCACATGCCCACCATTATTTTCCCACAAAAGTAGATTCGAAAATTGAAGATCCTGATAATGTCGCGGCCCCACCATATAATCATGGGTGCCGTAGAAGTAGAGCACCGGCATCTTCATACTACCACTAAGCAGTTTAAAGTTCTGCCAGTATTCGCTTCTCTTCATAACATTGTTACTAAGATCATAATTGAAATTTTCTATTTCTCCAGACATTTGGTCGAGTTTTGGAAAAGTTTCAGGATCTCTGGAGCCCATTTTCCAGAAGAGGCCTTTTTCCTGCAGCTTTCTGCCGTAGTCATTCATTCTTTGGGGCAGGGCAACTGTGTCTCCCGCACAGCTATAGGTTTCCCCAACATATTCAGCTGCCTTTGGAAGCCAGCTTTCGCAAGCCGATTCCGTAAGGTTTAGCGTGCAATTTATCATGAGCATTCCTTTTTGGGAGGAAGGATACCTTTGTGCATAACCCATTTGTAAGATGCCTCCAAAGGAGTGACCCAGGGTAAGCCAGTCTTTAAAACCCAATGCTGCTCTTACTTCTTCAAAGTCGAGCGCCATACGGTCAAGGGAATAATCCTGGGTAGGTGAACTTTGGGATCTTCCAACGCCACGCTGGTCGAGGTAAACCACCGTAAAATGTTCTTCCAAAAATTCTCCCGTTAGTTTCTCAAACCAATAGCTACCCGATCCCGGCCCGCCGTGAATGTAAAGCAGTGGAGTGCCCTTGCCTTCTACTTTCACGTAAAGGTCAACCCCGTCTGAAGTAGTAATGGTCTTTTCACCCGCCAAAACATTCTGGCTTAAGAGCAACATGACGATAATCAGGAATAATCTATCCATTTTTGAAAGATTTACCTGCCTTAGAAAAGTGAGCAGGTTTTGATTTGAAAAACCTGCTCTTAATATTTTTTCTTCAGCAATTTCTCCTATAGACTTTTCTGGAGATCATTTGTTACAGTCAAAATTGTTGTAAATAAATTTTTTTCTGATTTGCCTATAAAATGGCTGAAACTGCGCAAAAAAAAAGATCCCGAAGAAGACAAAAAATCTTCAGACGGGATCTCCAGTGTAGGGGGACTGTAACTTTATGATACCAAAGATTCTGCCAGATTTATCTTCGGGATTAAAATAACTTCAGCTTTTATAGAATTTGTGATGAGACAGGCTTTTTCGGCTTTAAAAAGGATCTTTTCGGCCTTCTCTTTGTCCTCTTCATGATAGATTGTGAGTACAGGTTCAAGGATGATCTGTGACATTATAAATTTTCCATCCTGTTTGCTCAGCTTTCCTTTTGCAGGGCAACTTAAACTTTCAAATTCCAGTTTTGAATTTTCGGCAATCGCCAAAAAAGTAGTCATAAAACAGCTGTTTACTGCAGCCGTGTAAAGATGTTCCGGAGACCAGATCCCGGCAATTCCCTTCGGAAATTCGGGAGGTGTGGCCACTTCGATTTTCTCATCGAGTTCAGGAGAAGATATTTCTCCTTTGCGATCTGTTTTCCAGTGTAAATCGACGTTATAGATATGTTCTTCCATAAAAGTAATTATGTGGTAAATATAATGTTGCTTATTTTCTTAATTCCTGATCTCGATCAGGTTCCAGCGCACAATTTGGCCCCGTACAATTTCCTGCAGCACATCCAAAGCTAAAAAGCCCCATAGCAGCAACGTAAATACCTAAAGCAAGCCCCCACCACTGTGCTGCGCTGGCAGCCTGAAAAACTATAAGTAATCCAATGATGAGGTAGGCAGCACGTACCCATGTCCAGTTCTTTAAAAACCTGTTTTTCATCCTATTTTATTCTGAAGGTTTCTCCAGCCGCCGCCGTTATGTACTTCTGTGAATCCTGCCGATATCAATATGTTTTTTGCTGAAGCACTTCTCATGCCCGAAGCACAACAGGTAATAACTGGCTTACTTTTATCTCCAACTTTCTTCAGGTTTTGGCCCAGGCTGTTCAACGGAATGTTTTTTGAACCATTGATGTGTCCGCCGCTAAATTCTCCTTTGGTACGCACGTCAACAATAGTGGCGCCTTGTTCAAGTAATTGGGCATAATTTGTTTTTGGACCAAGTCCCAGAATTCGTTTTAAACTTTCTATCATTTTAAGATGCTTTATGTTGTAGGTAATTTACTTCGAGCCAGGAACCTCCGTTCACACAATTAATTCCGGCACGGGTGAGATATTGTTCTGCTTGCGAACTTCTTATGCCCGATGCGCAACAAAGAATGATTGGGGCTTCCCATGATCTCAAATTCTCAATTTCATCGGGTAATTCTGTAAGGGGTATATTTTTGGAACCTGCTACATGGCCACCACTAAATTCTGCTCTTGTTCTAACGTCCAGTATGGTTCCTTTTCCGGCTTGTATGATCTTTTCCGTTTTCATAAGTGTTATCATTTAAAAACAGGATAAAAGTACTTCCTAAGGTGCGCCGGTACAGTTACTTTTGTTACACAGGTTACAGTAAAAAAAATCCGGAGAATTTTGAAGTCCCCCGGATTTTATTAAAAACTAATTTCAATCTAGTTGATACTATCAATTACCTTTTTCAGCTTTTCCCGTACCTGAGTGGCAACATCCCCTAAAGTGTCATTTTTAACAGCTTGCATGGAAGCCACAGGATCAACGGCTGATACTTCAATCGTGCCGTCGCCGGTTTCCTGCACTATCACATTGCAGGGCAACATGGTTCCAATCTTGCTCTCGGCTGAAATAGCCTGGTGCGCCATTTGCGGATTGCAGGCACCAAGGATTCTATACTTTCTGAAATCTACATCCAATTTCTTTTTAAAGGTTTCCTTCACATCGATCTCTGTTAGAATACCGAAACCTTCTTTTTTGAGTTCTTCGGTAACTTTTTGAATGGCTGTGTCAAAATCCTGTTTTAAAGTAGTGGTAAAATAGTAGCTCATGACTGTAGTTTTATCTGATTATCAATATACTACAAAAAAAACTCTTTTGGAAAGAATAAACAGTGACAATTGTTACAGAAGGAGAAATGAAAAACCTGAAGGGAAAGGCGTGTAGGGGACATCCTAACCCTAAAGGTTCTCGATGTAAAAGTACTGCAGCCTATTCTATTGAATATTAAACTTCTATAGATTTATCTTATTTAACTAACGGCGTATTTTAGCTTTGGATCTCTTCTGAATGAGGTGTCAAAAATGCCATTTTTGACACCTCATTTTTCTGCGGAATAAAAGACATGGCCCTTTCGGCTATTGCAGTGATGGAAAGGCTGGGATTCACACCCGGGTTTGCCGAGATCATGGATCCGTCAATGACCAATAAATTCTGATATCCAAAAACTTCATTCCTCGAATTGATCACGCCTTCTGAAGCATCTTTGCCCATCACCGCACCGCCTAAAATGTGAGCTGTAGTGGGAATTCCGGCAATGCTTTCCAGAACAAAAGAAGTGGCTTTGCCGTTGATGGCTTTGCTGTACCTTTTTGTGAGATCTTTTGAAGCAGGAATATCTGAAGTAGGTTTTTCCCCCGAACTTATCCCGCTGGACATGCTTCCGAAGAAATTTCTCTTCAGTTTTATGGTACTGTCAATGCTTTGCATAAAAAGCAGTACCGCAGTACTTCTCGACCAGCCATTGATAAAGTATGTTTTGAACCAGGCAACCGGGGAACTTATTAGCTGAGAAATAACATTCAGAATGCGTTGTGGCGGAGTCTTTCCTGTGGCCATTGGCAGGTGTAGCAGTTTCCAGAACCCCGAGCCACGCGAATACCGCACCACCTCGAGATGGCTGCTGTCATCTGTGTGCAGCAGGCTTCCTATGGCGACCCCTGTTGAAAGATCTTTGTCTTTATCGGCCGTAGAAACGCTGATGAGGGTTTCGTTATTCGTGCGGATTTCGTCTCCCACTTTATCGGATAACTTCGGAAGGCTTTTCTGCTTCAGCTTAAGCAACAGTTTTACCGTACCTAAAACTCCCCCGGAAAAGATCACTCCCTTGCTCCGCAGTTTTGTGGTCTTTCCGAAGTAGGAGGTACTCGATTTGAGTGTCACTTCATAAGCTTCCGAAGAAAGCTTTTTTACATCTGTGACTTCATTTTCTGCCAGTATTTTTGCCCCCAGCTTTTGTGCCAGCCAAAGGTAATTCTTGTCAAGGGTGTTCTTCGCATTGTACCTACAACCGGTCATGCAGCCGCCACAAAAATTACAGCCGGTTCTATCGGGCCCTTTGCCGCCAAAGTAGGGATCCTCTTTGGTTTCTCCCTCTTTTCCGAAGTAAACGGCTACATGAGGGTGTTCAAAATGCTCTTTTCTGCCCATTTCTTCAGCCATTTTCTCAAGGGCATTGTCGGCATCAAATAACCTCGGATTTGGCACTGCGCCCAGCATGTTTAAAGCAGTCTGGTAATGAGGTTTGAGTGCCTCTTCCCAGTCTTCCAGCTGCCCCCAGGAACCAGAGGTGTAAAATGCCTTTTTTGGAACCGGGAGCGTATTGGCGTAGACCAGCGAACCGCCACCCACACCCGTGCCCGAAATTACGGCCACATGTTTGAAGATGCTTAGTTTCATGATGCCGAAAAATTTCAATGCCGGCATCCAGAGCCATTTTCTCAGGTTCCAGTTGGTTTTAGGAAAATCTTTGGCCTTAAACCATTTTCCTTTTTCGACTACGAGTACTTTATAACCTTTTTCTGAAAGTCGCAGCGCACTCACTGAGCCTCCAAAACCGCTGCCAATAATAATATAGTCGTAGTCGTATTCCATTTAATAAGAGATGCTGCCTGTCTAAATTTAAACTTTTTCGGGGGAAATTGTAGGCAATTGATTTCTTCTTTTTCTGAAAAGGACCAGCAGGCCCAGAAGAGGCCCGGGAGCTAAAAATAACAGCAGATAAACCGGATCGAGCACTTCAAGCAAAAAACTTATCAGTTCAATGCTTACAATGGTAATGGCAAAACCGATGCAATTCACCACTGTCAATGCCGTGCCCCGTCCTTTGGAAGGCGCATGTTTTGCGACAAGGGTAGAAAATAAAGGAGAATCGGCCACTACCACCATGCCCCAGAAGAGCAGAAAAATAATAAAGAACGTTTCTGAAGTTTGCAGAAACATAAGGGGAGAAATGATACAACACGCAGCCGAAAGTAGTAAAGCACCTGCAGCACTTCTCTTAGTGCCCCAACTTTGAGAAAGGAGACCAATGACCGCACAGACAAGTCCGCCGGAACCAATGATGAAAAAAGAAAGTAATGGAACGTTGAAGTTGCTGTGAGGGTGCAGTACGCTGTATACTTTGAGTACCACAGGAACAAAGGCCCAGAAGGCGTATAATTCCCACATGTGTCCAAAATAGCCAAATGCCGCTGCCCTGAACTTCGGAATATTAAAAACCCTTAGCATGGCTGAAAAATCCTTTTGTAACATTGGTCTACGGTAAGGGCCATCCTGCACGAGCAGGAAAATAAGGCTCCCTCCCAAAAATGCCAGAAATGAAGTAGTAACGAGAACGCTTTTCCATGGTAAACCCTGCAGCCCCATTACTGCCATAAGTAAATGCGGGAGAGCTGTTCCAAGAACCAGGGCTCCCACCAGGAAACCGAGTGATTTACCAAGGCCTTCACGATAATAATCGGATGCGATCTTCATTCCCACAGGGTAAATTCCTGCGAGGGAAAATCCTGTAAGAAACCTAAGCATTAGCAAACTGCCGGAGCTGTTGCTTTCCACAAGTATCCCCAGGTTAAATAAGGCGCCAAAAATGGCAGAATAGAAGAACACTTTTGAAGGAGAAAACCTGTCTGCAATTCCCAGGAAGGCAAAAGCCAGGGTGCCGGTAATAAAACCGAATTGTACTGCCGATGTAAGATGCCCGAGTGCGGCAGGATCGAGATCAAAGGTCTGGATGAGATCGTTCATCACGCCATTGCCTGCAAACCACAGGGAGGTGCAGCAAAATTGTGCAAATACAATGACCGGTAAGGTTAGCCGCGATGAGCCCATTCAGGAATTATCTACAGCTAAGAAACGAAAACTCTCTTAGATTAAATGAGGGCTTCTTTGATCTTTTTAATCGGACTTTTTTTCTTCTCCCTGGTGTCAACGCCAAGAAATTCGTTTACCGGGCATACCCTGGTGATAGAACTTTCGGCAATCAAAGTTCCTGTGACTATGGCCGCAAGACCTGCAAGTTTTCCCTTGTTTCCGCCAAGTGCAAAAAAGCCTATTCCCATAAGGGCAGGGCCTGCAATACTTCTAATGAGCTGATCTTTTTTACCTACATTTTCTTTCATAATTCTTTTTTTCTGATTTTCTATTTAAGATAACGTAAACCTGCTACTTTTCCAAGTTTTGGAGCACCTAAGTTCAGGGGGAATTCCGATTTTTAAAGACTTCAGGGAAGTGTAATCTTCAAACTGAAATGAAAAACTTCAGTTGAAGCTGACTTTTTCCGAAGTAAAGTTTTTCAAAAATGACATTTCAGAAAGAAATTTTTGTGACCGGGTTTCTAAAGTTTTTGTTCGGGATATTTTGTTTTTTCCTCTAAGTCTTTATCGATAAAATTCACCAGGTTACCAGCCATACCTTCAAAAACAAAAAAGTGGAAGGGAAGCACGGTGTACCAATAGAGGCGACCTGCAAGGCCATTGGGACGGAATGTAGCAGTTTGTTGCAGAAAATGTTCCCCATTTCTTTCGGTGATCTTAAACTCCAGCCATGCTTCGCCGGGTAATTTCATTTCGGCATATAGCAACAAGCGGCGGTTCTTTTCATCGGCTGCAAGTACCCGCCAAAAATCTAAAGTGTCGCCGGTGTTGATATGGAATGGATGTGTGCGCCCGCGCCTAAGGCCCACGCCACCCACCATTTTATCCATAAAACCTCTTATTTTCCATAACCTGCTGCCGTAATACCAGCCGCGTTTTCCGCCAATCGCCCAGATATTTTTTAGAACTGTATCGGGATCACCTGTGATCTTCTTTTCCCGGTATTCTTTAAAGCAACCATCGGTAGGAACATTGATATGCTCCAGTAGCGAATTGTCTGAATAACTGGAGGCCAGCGAATCTTTCCAGCTGGAGATAACGCTGTTTTGCTCAATTTTTTGGAAAGCCAGCGCTACAGCCTCTTTATACGGAATGGATTTTATTCCCAGCATCTTTTCAAGATCATTGTCCCTGGCAATGACCTCAATTTTCATACTGTCCACCAGGTTTATGGCGAGTTTATAAGAAGTTGACGTAACAAAATACAGCCAGTAGGAGGAAAGGCGGGGAGTCATTACGGGAACTGTAATGATCTTGCGTTTAAAGCCTCTAACATCTGCAAACTGCAACATCATTTCTTTATAGGTCAGCACATCGGGCCCACCAATGTCGAAAGCTTTGTTGAAAGTGTCTTTCCGCAGAAGGACCCCTTCTAAATACTCCAGTACATTTCTTATAGCGATTGGCTGACTCTTTGTGGTGACCCACTTAGGAGTGATCATTACCGGCAGTTTTTCAACCAAATCACGCATGATCTCAAAGGAAGCACTACCCGAACCAACAATAATTCCGGCTTTAAGAGCCGTGAGTGGCACACTGCTTTTGCCAAGGATCTCTTCTACGTTTTGGCGGGAAGAAAGATGTTTGGAAAGTTCTTCTTCATTAGTGATCCCGGTGAGGTAGAGGATCTGTTTTACCGAAGTTGGCTCCACAAGCTTTAAAAAATTGTGGGCCGAAGCAGCTTCCATTTCTGCAAAATCTCCGGTACCTGCACTCATAGAGTGGATGAGGTAATAAGCAGCATCAATATCCTTTATGATTTCCGATGAAGGCAGCGGCTTCAAGAAATCTACTTCGAGCAGAGAAATCCTGTCGTGTGCATATATACCGTCGGTAGGAAACCTGTTCCTGTCCCTAACGCAACACACCACCTCGTGGCCGCGGGAAAGCAGTATAGGAAGGAGGCGCTTTCCAATATATCCTGTGGCGCCGGTAAGGAGGATTTTCATAGCTTCAGCTTAATTTTTACTGAAGATATGAAAAGATAAGCAAAAGCGCTTTTTAGATCTGTTTCAATTCTTTAGAAGACCTACATGCACCAGGAGAGAACAACCGGTGGGGTGCCAAAAATGGCATTTTTCTTCCCTGATTTTTTCAGATCTATTCTTCCTGATCTCTTTCGTCAAGAATCAGTAAGTCGGCCGATGCCCGGTTTAGTGCGATTGGGATATTGTTGATCACTGCAGTCCTTATGAGGGTCTGGATGTCATGTTCGTGACCGTGGGGAGTTTCGGCATCAATAAAAAAGATGATCATGTGCACTTCCCCCTGAAGTATCTTAGCTGCCAGGAGAATGTCGCCGCCGCTGGGGCCGTGGCCAAAACCCTTTACTTCAATGTCGAGCATTTCACTAAGTAGTTTTGAAGTGTTGGAAGTGCCTATGAGTTTGTATTTTAAGAGCGCTTCACGATGTACTTTGGCCCAGTTAAGCAGGTCTGTTTTGCGGCTGTTGTGGGCAATTAATGCAATGGTTTTCATGTTGTTGGTTTAGTTTTATCAATAAAAAATTCAAGGGTATAATGAGCATATTCCGGTTGGTTAATGCCTTCGGAATAAAATATATTTTCTGGCTGATTGTATTTCCGGGTATATGCAATGAATTCTGAAGGGAATTCGGTTGATGTTGCCATTTATAGTGCTTGATGTATGTAAAATTAAAGAATAAAGGTTAAGCAAAGATGAAGGACTGCTGAAAATATCGGGAAACTTAAAAATAGCTTCGGAATATTTTGACAGGAATTTAAGATTGTAATTAGTATTTTAGGGCCATGACTGAAATACTTGTACCTGAAACAAATACCCCAGGAATTCTTTTGGTTTATACAGCAATCTTCTTTTTTGCAATCCTCTTCAGGTATTTCGTGGCAGCAGGGATCTTTTACTACTATTATTACATCAAAAACTTTAAGAAATATGATGAAAGAAGGTTAAGTAAAAGGCTGGCTAATAAAAAGCAGCTAAAAAAGGAGATTGTTTGGAGTATAAAATCATCTGCGATTTTTGCCCTGGTGGGGGCGGCTACCTACTGGCTGTGGCTAAAGGGACATACCGCTGTTTACCTGGAACCGCATCTTTATGGCTACTGGTATTTGCCGGTGAGTCTTTTAGCCATTTTACTCATTCATGAGACCTATTACTACTGGGTGCACCGCTGGATGCATCATCCCAAAGTCTTTAGGATTGTGCATAAAGTTCACCACGATAGTCGTATTCCTACCCCCTGGACGGCTTTTTCCTTTCATCCGTGGGAGAGTTTGATCGAAGCACTTATCCTGCCATTGATCCTTATCTTTTTACCTGTGAATATCTATGTTTTGGGTTTTTACCTTTTGGTCATGACAGTGAGTAGCGTAGTGAATCATCTTGATATAGAGATCTATCCGCTGTGGTTCCAAAAAAGCCGTTTTGGGAAACTATTTATTGGTGCCACCCATCACCACCATCACCACACCGAATTTATGACCAATTACGGACTTTATTTCACGTTTTGGGATAAAGTAATGGCTACTGAGAGCCGTAAAATGAAATCCTGATTACTTCAGCCTCTTAAAAATCTTTTTTTCTGAAAAAAGGTTTTTTCGCAGGAGCTGTCGAAACTCTTTATCTGTTGGTGCAAGTAGATAGTATTCGAATTTACCATCTTCAGAAGTTATTTCTCTAACAGGTCTGGATTCTTGTACCTCCACTATGAGTTGCTCAGATTCTGAAGTTAAATTGGCGCAGTGGGTAACAATCTTATTTCTGGAAGCCTTAAAAGGAAAAACATTCCAGTTATCCTTATCATAAAGGTTTAAAATATAACTGCTATTCATTTTCTTTAGCACAGTTTGTGGCTTAGAAAGGTCTCCGTCAACACCTACTTCTGTACCTCCGGAATATCGAAAATAATTCTTTTCAATAAAAAGTGTGTCTTCATTATTTGAAACAAATATGCCATGCATTTTTGAAGGAAATTCTGAAATTGAAGGAGCAGTAGATGGTTGTGGACTTTCAAATTTTACGGCTGTACATGATGAAAGAAATAAAGCCATGATCGTAAAGAGGATCAGCTTTTTCATGGGGAGAGAATTTAGAAATATGAGGTATAAATTTACTGATTAAAAAAAAGGTGGGGTAGATATTAAGTACTTTTTTACTGTAAATTTTACATTTATATACCTGGCTACCTACATTCAAAACACTCTTGCAAGTTTGCAGGTAGTTCTAAATCTTCACTTCCCTTTAAGGGTGCTGAAAGAAATTCCTTTTTATTGATCTCCTCATGAAATTCTATGGCATATTCCTGCAGTTTGTCCCGGCGATGTTTCAGTTTTGAAGCTATTTCATTGCCATTGAGTTGCACCAGGCTTGGGGGCCAGGCTTCAAGCGCTTTATTGATTTCAGTGTCTGTTAAGTGTTGTTGCAGGTATTGCGCTTCCTCTATGAAAATCTGCCGGGGCACATCTTTCAGGAAGTAAACATCAAAAGGATAAACAAATCCAGGTATATGATCAATATCCTTCTCAAAAGGCCTTACCATGGGCTGTACCAAGTGATTGGTGAGGATGGTGGGAATAACACCATCAATTCTGAAAAAAGCATTATCTCTGTCTCCGGGCAACGGAATTGCCACTTTATTTTGCCCCTGTTGTTGTATAACCCAGCCCCACTGTTTTGTATGCCTGTCCCAATCGCCAATCAGGAGGTCGAAAAGCCGTGACCGCACCAGTTTTTGGCGGTCAATGTGCAGAGCCTCCTTCAGGTTAATCTTCATTTCCTGGAGTTCATCGGTCTCCACGATTTGGTCTACGTTACTGTAAGAGGTCCAATTAACTTTACCTTCGGTTTCATATTCGCGCAGGAACAGGCGATTTCCATATTTTTCGGAATATTTTCCCATCGCATCGTGCCGTGGCACGTAGACTATTTTGGGGTGGGTATGGAGAATGTCGGCAGCATCGGCAAGAGCGGCTGCAAGAACAGCTCCATAAGGATGTTGTGCAGAAATGCCGTCTACCACAATGTTTTCTAGGCCCAGGGTTTTTGCAACTTCTGGAATTAAAGGGGAAGGGTCTTTGTTGATACTGCGTAGACTATAAAGAGCGCCGTCTTCACCTACAATTTTAAGAGACTTTGTTTGATTACCGCCGCCTTCTTCCCGGATTGTAAAAGAATCAAGAAGAAAAATTTCGGCCTGTACCGGGGCCTCCCAGGCCTCGCGGTAGTTATCGCCTTGCATAAAACGCTTCAGGGCGTTGGCTTCGAAACGATTAGTCGCTATTACCGTCACCCTGTCTCCGTCCTGAAACCCGCCCGATGAAACTTCGGAAGACCGGACTTTCGAAATAAATAATTCGGAAGGACCTACTGAAATAGACCAGTAGGTAAGGCCAAGAAATACAAGGAGAAGGATTAGCAGTGCAAGTAAAAATTTTTTCATCTCAATTTTCTTCTGCGAAGAAAGTTTTATGCCACCTCAACTGGTGGTTAAGTTCATTATCAAAGATTAAAATTCCATGGCCGAAACTACCTCGAGTCTTACAGGCTGGTCTATTTTCTTTTCTATTTCCTTTTTAACTTCCTGTATACGTTGAGGGGCAATATTTTGCGGGCCTACCAGCCGCAGTGACACTACCATGGGCGTACCAAATCTTATGCGCACATCTCTCAAAACCACATTCTGAATTGTTGCGCCTTCAAGAGCACGGGTGATATTGGCCTCTTGCATAATCCTGTCAAAAGAAAGGGTGAGGGGCACAGCCACCAGAACCACGATGACGAGGGTATAAACGAGTCCCATTTTTGCCCTTTTAAAGGGGGCAAAGCCCAGAAATAGGAAAGTGAGGCCTCCAAACAATATAATGCCTGCAAGGTTTGTGGCATATAATAAAATTGCACCCGAAAATACTTCCCAATCCCACCAGCCAATACCAATCCCTGCTACCGCAAGTGGCGGAACTAACGCAACAGCAATGGCTACTCCTGCCAGGCTTTTTGCAATGCCTTCATTGGCGTGGGCATAAGCTGCCGCAATACCCGATGATACTGCAATCCCCATGTCAAGTAAAGTGGGGGAGAGCCTGGCTTCAATTTCGGGGGTGAGTACTTTAAGAGGGATCACAAGGCTTACTCCCGCAGCAAAAGCGAGCGAAACCAGCGTGCCGGCGGTAATGGTGACAAAACTTTCCTTTAACATAGGTATATCATAACGCACCATTCCCATAGAAAAGGAGACAATAGGCGAAATTACCGGTGCCAGTATCATGGCGCCAATAATTACCGGTGAGGAATTGCCAAAAAGCCCAAAAGTTGCAATAAGGGTAGATAAGATCATCATCACCATAAAAGAGGTGCTTATTGTCGAGTTGTTTCTAAGTACCTTAAACAGGTCCTGGAATTGCTCTGTACTGGCACGGGGCAGGATTGGCAGGCTCCTTTTAATGAGTTCCTTTCGGGTTTCCCCTGTTGGCAGTCCTTCAATTTTTATACTTTTTCTTCCGTTTTCCTTTTCGGTTTTATCACTGTAAACACTTTGCTGTTTAAGAATAAGCGTTTGTTTAAGAACTTCAATATTGAGTTCTTCAGCTTGTTTTTTCTCTCCATCAATGGTGTAATCAACGGGTTCTTTCCCGGCCACCTGCAGGTTTGAGGTTTTTATTTTTCCGATGAAAGAAGGGAGCTTGGTGAGCGTCTTTTTGCTAGGCACAAGGCTTCTAAGGAAGAACCACAACAATACCATAAGGTTTTGCGGTGCAAGTACGAAAGCCTGAAAAGCCCCGTCGTTTATAGAGCTTTCCTCCAGCAGGCGTTTTGAAATTAGAGAACTCGATGCATGTTCTACTACAATAATTCCTAAAGCAGAGGTGTGAATTACCTTTTCTCCGTCTGTACTTATTTGATAGGAATGGTGAGAAAGCGAGGAAGCTTTGCGAATATTCCGAATAATATTCACCACCTCCTGAAAAAAGTTCTTTTTGCCGTGCCTTTGGGAAAGTAAAAAGATGTCTCCAATATTTATGGAGCTAAAAACCGGTATATCGTTACAAAACAGAAGGTCAATATGATAAGGTTTATCGCACTCGGTAAATTGAGTGATCACGTCTTCAATATCTTCTGAAACTCCCAGCCCTTTTGAGGTGAATTTATTTTCGGGATGAGGTAAGATGGCAATGGGCCATTTGTTTTTTGCTGCCACGGGAATGATCTCTCTCAATGCAGAATCGGGCAAAAAGAGGAGAAGGCATGAATCTGCGTCAATATCAAATTCTTTGTCCAGCGGAAAAGACACCGGTTCATATTCAATGTTCTTTAAAACCGGGAGGATATTTTCCTCTACAGATTCTTTTTCCTGGGATTCGTGTAAGAGGTAGAGCATTAAATTTTTACTGCAAGATAAACTTTAATTTGCCTATTTCTGAAGAAGGAAATTATAAAAAACTCTTTATTTATAGGTGTAGCCTAAATTTTATTTGATCCTTGCAGATGCAGTTCTCACAAAAAAAATCATACTTTTGTTATGTTAACTTCAGTTATTATGAGCCAAAAAGTGTTGCTTGCTTCAAAAGAAATGAACATCATTTTACAACGTTTGGCCTGCCAGTTGATTGAAAATCACGATACCTTCAAAGATTCGGTGATCATTGGTATACAACCACGGGGTGCTTTTCTCGCAAACCGCATCTATAAGATCCTTAGGGAAGACTATGGTATTACCACGATTAAGATGGGGCAGCTGGATATCACTTTTTACCGGGATGATTTCAGAAGAAGCGATAAACCTCTTGAGGCCAATAAAACCCATATAGATTTTGTAGTAGAAGATAAGCGGGTGATCTTTGTGGATGACGTGCTTTATACCGGAAGGAGCATTAGGGCGGCACTTACCGCGGTGCAATCTTTTGGAAGGCCACGTGAAATTGAGCTTCTTACGCTCATAGACCGCAGGTTTAGCAGGCATTTGCCCATTCAGCCCGATTATAACGGGAGACAGGTAGATGCTATAAATGAGGAAAAAGTTAAAGTGAACTGGAAAGAGAATGAAGGGGAAGATGCCGTATACCTTATTAGTAAATTATAAACATGAGTGAACTAAGTGTTAAGCATTTACTGGGGATAAAATACCTGAATAAAGAAGATATTGACCTCATATTTGAAACCGCCGATCATTTCAAGGAGGTGATCAACAGGCCCATCAAGAAAGTACCTTCCCTTCGTGATATTACCATAGCCAATTTATTTTTTGAGAATAGTACCCGAACCCGGCTTTCTTTTGAGCTGGCCGAAAAAAGGCTGAGTGCCGATGTGGTAAATTTCTCGGCGGCCTCTTCTTCAGTAAAAAAAGGAGAAACCCTTATAGATACTGTGAATAATATCCTGTCTATGAAGGTAGACATGGTAGTGATGCGGCATCCCAATCCCGGGGCAGGAATTTTTCTGTCCAAACATGTTAATGCCAGTATTATCAATGCCGGGGATGGAGCACATGAACATCCTACCCAGGCTTTGCTGGACAGCTATTCCATTCGTGAAAGGCTTGGCGAAGTACAGGGTAAAAAAGTTGTGATAGTAGGTGATATTCTGCACAGCAGGGTAGCCTTATCAAATATTCTGGCGTTGAAATTACAGGGCGCCCAGGTAAAAGTTTGCGGCCCTTACACCTTACTTCCTAAATATATAAGTTCGTTAGGGGTAGAGGTGGAGCCAAACCTGCGCAAGGCTCTCGAATGGTGCGACGTTGCAAATATGCTGCGGGTACAAAATGAAAGAATGGATATAAGCTACTTCCCCAGTACCCGGGAATACGTGCAGTTGTTCGGATTAAATAAAGAACTCCTCGATTCCCTTGGTAAGAAGATCGTGATAATGCATCCCGGCCCAATCAACAGGGGAGTGGAGATAACCAGTGACGTGGCAGATTCCGATCAGGCTATTATCCTTGATCAGGTGCAAAATGGAGTGGCTATTAGAATGGCAGTGATCTATCTCCTTGCGTCAAAAATTAAATAGTTATGAAAGTAACAGAAAAGGAGAGTTACAAAATATTTGAAGACGAAAAAGATGATGTGACCCGGTTTGCCGCATTTTTGGAAAGTATTCATCCAAAATTTAAGGATGACAATGTGGTGATAGATATCTTAAAATATGGAGAGTTGCAGCTTGATGAACTCCTAAAGTTCCTGGAGCTTTCAAATAGACATAGAGAGGGAAACAGGTCTTTTGTTATCGCAAACGATACGATTAACATAGACCAGGTGCCCGAGGAACTGCTGGTAGTGCCCACCCTCACAGAAGCCGAAGATATTATACAAATGGAAGAGATTGAAAGAGACCTGGGATTCTAGGTCTTTTTAATTTTAAAGACCCCGAGACATGAAATTGACCGTGCTGGGCTGTTATGCGGCTACACCAAGAACTTTTACAAATCCTACCTCCCAGGTGCTGGAGATCAACAATGAAGTTTTTCTTATTGATTGCGGAGAAGGTACTCAGGTGGAATTGCGCCGGCACAAGATCAAGTTTGGAAAGATAAAACACGTTTTTATTTCCCATCTTCACGGCGATCATTTTTATGGTTTGATTGGTCTAATTTCAACTTTTATGTTGTTGAACAGGAAGACCGAACTCCATATCTACGGCCCCAAGGGCATAAAGGAGATCGTGCTGCTGCAACTTAAATATGCTAACTCCTGGACCGGCTATCCGCTTTATTTTCATGAATTATCTTCTACCGGGCCTCAGGTAATTCTCAATACCCGAAAGGTTACTGTAGAGACCATTCCTTTAAAGCACCGCATTTACGCTAATGGGTACCTCTTTCGGGAAAAGCCAAAACCCAGAAAGTTGTTGATAGAGGAAGTTGAAAAGTACAATATTGATGTAGCATACTATAAAGGGATCAAAAAAGGAAAAGATGCCGTTCTTGATGATGGCCGAATCATTCCTAATGTTGAGTTAACCGAAGATCCCGAACCTCCCGAAAGTTATGCCTTTTGCAGTGATACCTCCTATACTCCCTCGCTGGCTGAGCAATTAGAAAATGTTACGGTGCTATACCACGAATCTACTTTTCTAGAGGAGCACGCATATCTTGCTGCGCCCATAGGCCATTCTACTGCACGAGAAGCAGCTGCCATTGCCAGGGCGGCTAAGGTTTCTCACCTCGTGCTGGGTCATTATTCCACCCGTTACGAATCTATAGAGGCTTTTAAAAAGGAAGCTAATGAAATTTTTGACAGCGTGCATCTTGCCGATGATGGCAAGGTTCTTCGCTTTGAATAGCTGTACTTCATCGACCTAATATGTCTTTTATCTACAGAGTTTTAGCGCTATTTTTGTAGGGCTAAGGATATCATTGTGTTAAATTTACCTTAATTTGTGTAGTTCATCGATTAAATGGTTTGTTAATCGGAAATAATTCTTAAATTTCCTATCCCAAACCTACTGACTACCATTATGAAGAATTTAACCTACTTGACATGGTTAATGGCCATTTGTACGATTACTCTTACGTCTTGTTCTAAAGAAAGTGTAGAAGAAGTAGAATCGGCCAACCTCACCACCAAACTCGCTCCTGTTAAATATTCCTCAATTGAACTTGATGTACTCGAGCTGGTCAACGCCTACAGGGAACAAAACGGATTGAGTAGTTTATTGTATCTGGATGAAGGCTCTCTCGAGGCCGCCGGTCATAATAAACATATGATTGAAGACGATGAGGTATGTCATCATTTCTTCGGAAGCAGGTATCAGGCACTTGTGAAATCGGTTAATGCGAAGGCTGTGAGTGAGAATGTGGGGTTTGGATATCGAACTGCCGAAGCTGTGGTGAATGCGTGGATTAAAAGTGACGGGCATCGTGAAAATCTCGAAGGCGACCACACTCATTTTGGAATCTCAGTAAAGGAAGGAAAAGACGGTAAATTTTATTTTACCAATATATTTGTAAGAAAGTAATAGTTAGATTTCGTAGCATAAATAATTTACGGTTAGTAAGAGAGCCTGTCTTAAATAAATTTTAAGACAGGCTCTTTTCTTTTTTACAGGCCGTCCTTAAGAGGTATTATCACCTTATAGTGATCATTCAAAACTTCCTTTTTTACATCGCATACAAGCCATTTACTTCTTCTGAAGAGGGTAGCGTTCAACCTGGATTTCATGTAGGTTTAATACAAGAAAAGAGGCTGTCAAAAAGCCTCTTTTTGTTATCCTTTCGGTCCTTTTAACTTCTGATGTTGTTTAAAAGAATCTGAAAATTACTTTCAGAATAACATTTTAGGAGCTTATAAGACAGCCTCTTTAATGGTTGGTTAGTTTGTGGGCGATCTATTCCATTTTAACCACTTTAAAAATGGATCTTCTGTTCAATTGGTGTTGAATTTCATTACAACTATTACAGTCTATCTCTGGCTGCTCTTCTCCATAACCTTTGTAGGTCACAATTCTTTCGGGAGCAATACCATTTTCAACAAGATAATCATAAGTTGCCTGGGCCCTTCTTTCTGCAAGGCGGCGGTTATATTCAAGTGATCCTCTCCTGTCTGTGTGTGAGCCAATTTCGATGACCAGTTCGGGATATTCATTCTTCATCAGGTTTACCAGCTTGTCCAGCTCTGTGGCAGCATCTGGGCGAATATTGTGCTTGTCAAAATCAAAATAGATCTTATTGATTTCAGCTAAATATTCCACATCATTAATGGGGGACAGCTCGATATCATGAACAAGTTCGGTTTGGTCATCCATCTCAAAAGTGTTTACTATACCCAATTTTTGGTCGTATTTAATATGTTTCGCTTCGATAGGATATTTAACATCTCTGCGAATCTCCATTTCATAATACCCAACACTGTCAGTCTTTAAAAAAGCTATTTGTTGCTCGTTTTCATCCATTAAGCGTACGGTTGCATCGGCAATAGGTTTCCCGTTTATAGAGTCAGTCACGGTTCCTTTTAGCACTAAAGGTGCCAACATACTCAGCTGGTAAATATCATCACTTCCCTTTCCTCCGGGTCTGTTGGAAGCCACAAATCCTTCAGAAATATCTTCGGAAGAAATTGTAAAAGAAAAATCATCGAGATTGCTGTTGATGGGTTCACCCAGATTGAAGATGTTTTCCTGATTTTGAAGATCTACTACAAAAACGTCCAGAAGGCCATAGCCTTTATGTCCATCAGAAGAAAAGTAGAGTTTGCCATCTTCAGCAGCGAAAGGAAAAACCTCATTTCCGGGAGTATTTATTTGTTCTCCAAGATTTTCTGGGGTTCCAAAAATGCCATTTTTGACACTGACTTTATAAAGATCCGATCCTCCAAATCCTTCAGGAGCTTCCGAAGCAAAATAAAGGGTTTGTCCGTCTTTCGAAAGGGCTGGATGGCCCACCGAATAATTGTTGTTATTAAACGGAAGCTCTTCAATGTTCGTCCATTGCCCGTTTTCCAAAGAAGCTTTGTAGATCTTAAGGTGATTAACACCTTCACTGTCTTTTTTGCCGTTTTTATTGTTGATGTAATTATTGCGGGTAAAGTACATGGTCTTTCCATCTTTTGAGATCACCAGCGGACCTTCATGTCTTACACTGTTCACTTCTCCGGAAAGCGATTCTAAAATGCCATTTTTGGAAGGTACCGTATAAATATCAAGGAAAGGTTCGCCGTTCCAGTCATAGATCTTCGGATTTTTAGCACCTTTGGCCCTGGCCGAAGTGAAATAGATGGTTCCGTTGCCTTTGTAAGCACCAAAATCACTGAATTCCGAATTAAATTCGACATTATTAAGTCTGAAGGTTTCCAGTCCCGGGTAAATTGCAATTTTCTCCTCGTTAAGGAGGTCTTCTACCAAATTCTCATTTTTTCCCTCTTCAAGGTACTTTTTGAGCCACTGCCTTGATTCATCATAACGCCGAACGCCGCGTAAAGCCTGGGCATATTTGTAATAATATTCAGGAGATACGTCGGGTTGCTCAACGACTTTAGCGTAAAGTGGCGCTGCATTTTCCGGATCCCTCAACAAAAAGTAACTATCGGCCAGTTTCCTTTGGTTGTGTTCAACCTTATAGTCCTTTTCCAGCAGATCTTTGTAAACATCTATGGCTTTCGCATAAGCGAAACTTTCATATAATCTGTCTGCTTTTTTTTGCATGCCCGATTGAGCCGAAAGGCACAGGGACTGACAGATTAAAAGGAGGAGTAAACAGTAGTTTTTTTTCATCATCCTGGTAGTTTAATTAAAAGAACCTTGGGGATCTATATTTGGTGTTTTGTCTTCGGAATTCATATATCAACAAGATCTCATGGGTACCCGAAGTATAGGGCTGTAAGTCAGAAACAGAGTATTCATAGGCATATCCAACTCTAAAGGAAGGGAGGATTTGAAAATCAACAAATCCGCCTATGGCATCATCCAGCCGGTAATTTGCCCCCAGGTATACCTTCTCGTCATAAATGAATGTACTCGAAATATCTACAGAGAGCGGGGCGCCATTTGTCGCTTTCAGCAAAGTGCTGGGGCGAAGTTTCCAGGTATCGTTGAGATCAAACACATACCCACCGGTTAAATAATAATGCACCTGTTCAAGGGCTACATATTCGCTTTTTATGTTATTATCATTATTTAGCAGCTTTGGTGCAGAAAGCCCTACATACCAATCTTGAGAAGAGAGGAATAGCCCGGCTCCAAAATTGGGTGTCCACCTGTTAAATACATCATCATTAAAAAATGGATCATCTACATCTTCCAGTAAATCTTCATCTAGGTTGTAGTAGCTCATTCCGGCTTTGAGTCCGAAAGAAAGGGTGGTGAAAGCATTTACATTAATGGTATAGGAAAAATCTCCATACGCATAGGTGTAATTCTCATAACCGGCTTTATCGTTGATCACTGAAACCCCCAATCCAATTTGTTCGTTGCGAAGAGGGGAGTGGATAGATAACGTCTGCGTTTGCGGTGCCCCTGCAAGTCCTGACCACTGACTCCTGTGAAGCCCAACTACTGAGAGAGCATCTCGATTTCCAGCATAAGCAGGATTTATCGAGATGGTGTTGTACATGTACTGCGTGAACTGTGGCAGCTGCTGCGCATTGGTACATACACCAATAAGTAGAAGAATTATGACGGGGTAGATTTTTTTCATGTTCATCGATTATTTGGTTCCTAAGTAGATGTATCCCTGTATTGGTTCAAGTCCACTTTGTTTTATCTCAACAATGTAATAGTAAGTACCTGCAGGTAATTGATCTCCGGCTATAGAGTTGCTTGAACTTCCATCCCAGCCATCAGTATAATTGTTTGATTTATACACTTCATTCCCCCAGCGGTTAAAGATCTGTACAGAATAAATGAAGCCACAGTCAATACCTTTACCTACTTCAAATTTGTCATTAACGTTATCTCCGTTTGGAGTAACAGCTTTAGAGATACTATTTCGCACATCTTCTATTTCGCAAGGCAGTACAATACAATCGTCGTTAATGTTCACCTGTACAGTTGTAGTTGCAGTACATCCACCTTCGTTGATCACATAATCAAAGCTGTATAATCCCACCTGAAGTAGACCCGGATCTATGGTTCCGTTTTGTAGTGCACCTGTTTGATTGCTGTCTACCCAGGTTCCGTTCTCGTTGTATTCTCCTATTAAAAGGTCAGAGAGTTCAAAAATCACATCTTCAGTACAAAGATCTGCAGTGGTAGTTTCGATCTCAGTTACAGTATTAACATTGATCGTTTGTGTAAACACCGCCTCATTTCCGGCACAGTCAGATGCGAACCAGGTTCTGGTGATTACAGAGCTTCCGTTCTCTCCGTCGGTTGTAATCTCATCAAACTCTACAGTAACTTCAGGAGAACAATTGTCGGTAAAAGTCAGTTCTGGTGTTGCGGGGATTTCTTCACAGCTAATGTTGATCACTTCCTGAAGTTCGCTCGCCAATGTTGGTGCCGAATTATCTTCTACGGAAACAATTTGCGTATGAGAAATAGCATTTCCGTTATTATCAGTCGCAGTCCAGGTTCTGGTCAAAATATATTCTGAAGCACAATCTGAAGCGATCATTTCTTCGGAAAATTTCACGTTCACCCCACAGGCATCAGTCGCAGTTAAAGTAGCTGCTGCCGGAACATTGCTGCACTCAACTGTTACATCTGAAGGTAAAGCTGAAGCCCATACCGGCGCCTCATTGTCAGTTACAGTCACATCAAAGCTACAGGTTGCAGTGTTTCCTGAAGCATCCTCGACCTGGAAAGTCACAGTGGTAGTTCCCACTGGGAAAACTTCTCCTGACACCGGACCTGCAATCTGGGTCACAGTCACCTCACCTGAATTATCAAGACCTTCCGGAGTTAAGAACTCTACAACAGCACCGCAGATGCCTGCATCAACATTTACATTGATAGGAGCAGGACACTCAAGGGTCGGATCTTCGTCATCGGTAATAGTTACAGTAAAGCTACAGGTAGCAGTATTTCCTGCACCGTCAGTCACAACAAAAGTGTTTGTTGTAGTTCCCAATGGGAATTCAGATCCTGAGGCTAATCCGGCAGTTTGTTCCACAGTGTAAGAACAATTATCCGAAGCTACCGGTGCGTCGTAAGTTACTACAGCAGTCGTTCCACCAGAAACTACGGTGTCAAAAATGTCATTTGTACAGGAGATTTCTGGAGCGATATTATCAACTACAGTCACAGTGAAAGTAGTAGTCACTTCATTTCCTGAAGCGTCAGTTGCTGTATAAGTCACAGTAGTTTTACCAAGTGGGAAAGTTTCTCCTGAAGCTAAACCTTCAGTTAGAGTAACTTCAACTCCTTCGCAATTATCAGTGGCAGTTGGTATTTCATATTCGACTGTTGCTGTACAAGAATCTAAATCAATATTCTGAGTGATATTAGCCACTGAAGTAATTTCAGGAGCTTCATTGTCAGTTACAGTTACGTCAAAGCTACAAGTTGCAGTGTTTCCTGAGGCGTCTTCGATCTGGAAGGTTACAGTTGTAGTTCCCACAGGGAAAGTTTCTCCTGAAACCGGACCAGCGATTTGAGTCACGGTAACGTCACCTGAATTGTCAAGACCTTCCGGAGTTGTAAATTCAACCACAGCGCCACAAATACCGGCATCAACATTTACGTTGATCGGCTCAGGACACTCAAGCGTCGGATCCTCATCATCGGTAATAGTTACAGTAAAGCTACAGGTAGCAATATTTCCAGCACCGTCAGTCACAACAAAAGTGTTTGTTGTAGTTCCAAGAGGGAACTCACTTCCTGAAGCTAAACCTGCTGTTTGTTCAACCGTGAAAGAACAGTTATCAGAAGCTACCGGTGCGTCGTAAGTAACTACAGCAGTGGTTCCATTCTCGCCTACGGTGTCAAAAATGTCACTTGTACAGGAGATTTCAGGAGCGATGTTGTCGATTACAGTTACAGTGAAAGTAGTAGTGACAGTATTTTCTGAAGCGTCAGTTGCAGTGTAAGTAACGGTAGTTTCACCTAATGGGAACTCAGACCCTGAGGCTAATCCTTCAGTTAGTTCCACAGTTACCCCTTCACAGTTATCGATGGCAGTCGGTAGATTGTATTCAACTGTAGCAGAACAGGAATCTACATCTACATTTTGGATGATATTGGCCACTGAAGTAATTTCAGGAGCTTCGTTATCTTTTACAGTCACATCAAAGCTACAAGTTGCTTTGTTTCCTGAAGCGTCTTCCACCTGGAAAGTCACAGTGGTAGTTCCCACAGGGAAAACAGAACCAGACACCGGACCAGCAATTTGAGTCACAGTAACGTCACCTGAATTATCAAGACCTTCCGGAGTTGAGAATTCCACCACGGCGCCACAGATACCTGCATCAACATTTACATTGATAGGAGCAGGGCATTCAAGTGTTGGATCTTCATCATCGGTAATAGTTACAGTAAAGCTACAGGTAGCGGTGTTTCCTGCACCATCGGTCACTACAAAAGTGTTGGTGGTCGTTCCAAGCGGGAATTCAGAACCAGAAGCTAATCCGGCTGTTTGTTCAACCGTGAACTCACAGTTATCTGAAGCTACCGGTGCGTCGTAAGTAACTACAGCAGTAGTTCCGTTTTCTCCTACGGTGTCAGAAATGTCATTTGTACAGGAGATTTCTGGAGCGATATTGTCCACCACAGTCACAGTGAAAGTAGTAGATATCGTGTTTCCAGAGGTATCAGTTGCAGTGTAAGTCACCTCAGTAAATCCCAGTGGGAATTCAGATCCTGAAGCTAAACCTTCAGTTAAAATAACTTCAACTCCTTCGCAATTATCAGTGGCAGTTGGTAGATTATATTCAACAGTAGCTGAACAGGAATCTACATCTACATTTTGGATGATGTTGGCCACTGAAGTAATTTCAGGAGCTTCATTATCAGTTACAGTTACATCAAAGCTACAAGTTGCTTTATTTCCTGAAGCGTCTTCCACCTGGAAAGTCACCGTTGTAGTTCCCACAGGGAAAGTTTCTCCTGAAACCGGACCCGCAATCTGAGTTACAGTCACGTCACCTGAATTATCAAGACCTTCGGGAGTTGTAAATTCAACCACGGCGCCACAGATACCTGCATCAACATTTACATTGATCGGCTCAGGACACTCAAGCGTTGGATCTTCATCATCAGTAATGGTCACTGTAAAGCTACAGGTAGCAGTATTTCCTGCACCGTCAGTTACTACAAAAGTGTTTGTTGTAGTTCCCAATGGGAATTCAGATCCTGAAGCCAATCCTGCAGTTTGTTCCACAGTGTAAGAACAATTATCAGAAGCGCCAGGCGCATCGTAAGTCACAACGGCAGTTGTTCCATTCTCGCCTACGGTGTCAAAAATGTCATTTGTACAGAAGATTTCAGGAGTGATGTTGTCCACTACAGTTACAGTGAAAGTAGTAGTGACAGTATTTTCTGAAGCGTCAGTTGCAGTGTAAGTTACTGTGGTAACTCCAAGAGGGAAAGATTCTCCAGAAGCTAAACCTTCAGTTAAAGTAACTTCAACACCTTCACAATTATCAGTTGCAGTCGGTAGATTGTATTCAACCGTAGCTGAACAGGAATCTACATCTACATTTTGGGTGATATTGGCCACTGAAGTAATTTCAGGAGCTTCGTTATCTTTTACAGTCACATCAAAACTACAGGTTGCAGTGTTTCCTGAAGCATCTTCCACCTGGAAAGTCACAGTAGTAGTTCCTACAGGGAAAACAGAACCAGACACCGGACCAGCAATTTGAGTTACAGTCACGTCACCAGAGTTGTCAAAACCTTCCGGAGTTGTAAATTCTACAACAGCGCCACAGATTCCTGCATCAACATTTACATTGATAGGAGCAGGACACTCAAGTGTTGGATCTTCATCATCAGTAATAGTTACAGTGAAGCTACAGCTAGCAGTATTTCCTGCACCGTCAGTCACAACAAAAGTGTTTGTTGTAGTTCCAAGAGGGAACTCACTTCCTGAAGCCAATCCTGCAGTTTGTTCCACAGTGTAAGAGCAATTATCAGAAGCCACCGGTGCGTCGTAAGTAATAACAGCAGTTGTTGAGCCAGAAGCTACAGTGTCAAAAATGTCATTTACACAAACAATTTCCGGAGTGATGTTGTCAACCACAGTCACAGTGAAAGTAGTGGTGACAGTATTTTCTGAAGCGTCAGTTGCAGTGTAAGTTACTGTGGTAATTCCAAGTGGGAAAGTTTCTCCTGAAGCTAAACCTTCAGTTAAAGTAACAGTAACGCCTTCACAGTTATCAGTTGCAGTTGGTAGTTCGTATTCAACAGTAGCAGAACAGGATTCTACATCTACATTCTGAGTGATATTAGCCACTGAAGTAATTTCAGGAGCTTCGTTATCCTTTACAGTTACATCAAAGCTGCAGGTTGCAGTGTTTCCTGAAGCGTCTTCCACCTGGAAAGTCACAGTTGTAGTTCCCACAGGGAAAACTTCTCCTGAAGCCGGACCAGCAATACGGGTCACAGTCACGTCACCTGAATTGTCAAAACCTTCCGGAGTTGAGAATTCTACCACAGCGCCGCAGATTCCGGCATCAACGTTTACATTGATCGGCTCAGGACACTCAAGAGTCGGATTTTCATTATCGGTAATAGTTACAGTGAAGCTACAGGTAGCGGTGTTTCCTGCACCATCGGTCACTACAAAAGTATTGGTAGTAGTTCCAAGAGGGAACTCACTTCCTGAAGCCAATCCTGCAGTTTGTTCCACAGTGTAAGAACAGTTATCAGAAGCGTCAGGAGCATCGTAAGTAACAATTGCAGTTGTTGAGCCAGAAATTACAGTCTCAGAAATGTCATTTGTACAGGAGATTTCTGGAGCGATATTGTCAACTACAGTCACAGTGAAAGTAGTAGTCACTTGGTTTCCAGAAGCATCAGTTGCAGTGTAAGTCACGGTAGTTTCACCTAGCGGGAATTCAGAACCTGAAGCTAAACCTTCAGTTAAAGTAACTTCAACACCTTCGCAATTATCAGTTGCAGTTGGCAGTTCGTATTCAACAGTAGCAGAACATGAATCCACATCTACATTCTGAGTGATGTTGGCCACTGAAGTAATTTCAGGAGCTTCATTATCAGTTACAGTTACTTCAAAGCTGCAGGTAGCAGTGTTTCCGGAAGCATCCTCTACCTGGAAAGTCACAGTTGTAGTTCCCACAGGGAAAGTTTCTCCTGAAACCGGACCAGCAATCTGGGTCACAGTCACGTCACCAGAGTTGTCAAGACCTTCGGGAGTTAAAAATTCTACCACAGCGCCACAAATACCGGCATCAACATTTACGTTGATCGGCTCAGGACACTCAAGAGTTGGATTTTCATCATCGGTAATAGTTACAGTGAAGCTACAGGTAGCAGTATTTCCAGCACCGTCAGTCACAACAAAAGTGTTTGTTGTAGTTCCAAGTGGGAATTCCGATCCTGAAGCCAATCCGGCAGTTTGTTCAATAGTAAACTCACAGTTATCAGAAGCTACAGGGGCATCGTAAGTTACCACGGCAGTAGTTCCGTTTTCTCCAACGGTCTCAGAAATGTCATTTGTACAGGAGATTTCTGGAACGATATTATCAACTACGGTCACGGTGAAAGTAGTAGTGACAGTATTTTCTGAAGCATCAGTTGCGGTGTAAGTCACCGTAGTTTCTCCAAGCGGAAATTCACTTCCTGAAGCTAAACCTTCAGTTAAAGTAACAGTTACACCCTCACAATTATCAGCTGCAGTCGGTAGTTCGTATTCCACAGTTGCAGAGCATGAATCCACATCTACATTCTGACTTATGTTTGCAACTGAAGTAATTTCAGGAGCTTCGTTGTCTTTTACAGTTACATCAAAGCTGCAAGTTGCAGTGTTTCCTGAAGCGTCTTCCATCTGGAAGGTTACAGTCGTAGTTCCCACAGGGAAAACAGAACCAGAAACCGGACCAGCAATTTGAGTAACAGTCACAGCTCCTGAGTTATCAAGACCTTCCGGAGTTGAGAATTCTACCACAGCGCCGCAAACTCCTGCATCAACATTTACATTGATAGGAGCAGGACACTCAAGCGTCGGATCTTCATCATCGGTGATCACCACATCAAAGCTACATGTAGCAGTGTTTCCTGCACCGTCGGTCACAACAAAAGTGTTGGTAGTGGTTCCAAGCGGGAACGCACTTCCTGAAGCTAAACCTGCTGTTTGTTCAACAGTGTAAGAGCAATTATCAGAAGCCACAGGAGCGTCGTAAGTCACAACGGCAGTTGTTGAGCCTGAAGCTACAGTGTCAAAAATGTCATTTACACAGGTGATTTCAGGAGCAATGTTGTCAACCACAGTTACAGTAAAAGTGGTGGTAACAGTATTTCCTGAAGCGTCGGTCGCAGTGTAAGTCACGGTAGTTTCTCCAAGTGGGAATTCACTTCCTGAAGCTAAACCTTCAGTTAAAGTAACTTCCACACCTTCGCAGTTATCAGAGGCAGTCGGTAGTTCATATTCCACAGTTGCAGAACATGAGTCAACATCGACATTTTGATTAATGTTTGCCACTGAAGTAATTTCAGGAGCTTCATTATCAGTTACAGTTACATCAAAACTACAGGTTGCAGTGTTTCCTGAAGCATCTTCCACACGGAAAGTTACAGTAGTAGTTCCCACAGGGAAAGTTTCTCCTGATGCCGGACCAGCAATTTGAGTCACAGTCACGTCACCTGAATTATCAAAACCTTCCGGAGTTGAAAATTCCACCACAGCGCCACAGATCCCGGCATCAACATTTACATTGATAGGAGCAGGACACTCAAGGGTCGGATTTTCGTCATCGGTAATAGTTACAGTAAAGCTACAGGTAGCAGTATTTCCTGCACCGTCAGTCACAACAAAAGTGTTTGTTGTAGTTCCAAGTGGGAATTCCGATCCTGAAGCCAATCCGGCAGTTTGTTCAACAGTAAACTCACAGTTATCAGAAGCTACAGGCGCATCATAACTCACAACAGCAGTCGTTCCGTTTTCACCTACGGTCTCAGAAATGTCATTTGTACAGGAGATTTCGGGAGCGATGTTGTCGGTTACAGTTACAGTGAAAGTAGTAGTGACAGTATTTTCTGAAGCGTCGGTCGCAGTGTAAGTCACGGTAGTTTCTCCAAGCGGGAATTCACTTCCTGAAGCTAAACCTTCAGTTAAAGTTACAGTTACTATGTCACAATTATCAGCTGCAGTCGGTAGTTCGTATTCCACAGTAGCAGAACAGGAATCCACATCTACATTCTGAGTAATGTTGGCCACTGAAGTAATTTCAGGAGCTTCGTTATCTTTTACAGTCACATCAAAGCTACAAGTTGCTTTGTTTCCTGAAGCATCTTCCACCTGGAAAGTCACAGTTGTAGTTCCCACAGGGAAAGTTTCTCCTGACGCCGGACCTGCAATCTGGGTCACAGTCACCTCACCTGAGTAGTCAAAACCTTCCGGAGTTAAAAATTCTACCACAGCGCCACAGATACCGGCATCAACATTTACGTTGATCGGCTCAGGACACTCAAGTGTTGGATCTTCATCATCGGTAATAGTTACAGTGAAGCTACAGGTAGCGGTGTTTCCTGCACCGTCGGTCACAACAAATGTATTTGTTGTTGTTCCAAGTGGGAACTCAGAACCTGAAGCCAATCCTGCAGTTTGTTCAACAGTAAACTCACAGTTATCAGAAGCTACCGGTGCGTCGTAAGTAACTACAGCAGTAGTTCCGTTTTCACCTACAGGCTCAGAAATGTCATTTACACAAACTATTTCGGGAGCGATATTGTCGACCACAGTTACAGTGAAAGTGGTAGTTACTTTATTTCCTGAAGCATCGGTTGCGGTATAAGTCACAGTGGTTTCGCCAAGTGGGAAAGTTTCTCCTGAAGCTAAACCTTCAGTTAAAGTAACAGTAACACCTTCACAGTTATCAGTTGCAGTCGGTAGATTGTATTCAACAGCAGCTGAACAGGAATCTACATCTACATTCTGAGTGATGTTGGCCACTGAAGTAATTTCAGGAGCTTCATTATCAGTTACTGTTACGTCAAAGCTGCAGGTAGCAGTGTTTCCGGAAGCATCCTCTACCTGGAAAGTCACAGTGGTAGTTCCGACAGGGAAAGTTTCTCCTGAAATCGGACCAGCGATTTGGGTAACAGTCACAGCTCCTGAGTTATCAAGACCTTCCGGAGTTGAAAATTCCACCACAGCGCCACAGATCCCGGCATCAACATTTACATTGATAGGAGCAGGGCACTCAAGGGTTGGATCTTCATCATCAGTAATAGTTACAGTGAAGCTACAGCTAGCAGTATTTCCGGCAGCATCAGTCACAACAAAAGTGTTTGTTGTAATTCCCAGTGGGAATTCAGAACCAGAAGCTAATCCGGCTGTTTGTTCCACCGTGAAAGAGCAATTATCTGAAGCTACCGGTGCGTCGTAAGTAACTACAGCAGTTGTTCCATTCTCGCCTACGGTGTCAAAAATGTCATTTGTACAGGAGATTTCTGGAGCGATATTATCAACTACAGTCACAGTGAAAGTAGTAGTCACTTCATTTCCTGAAGCGTCAGTTGCTGTATAAGTCACAGTAGTTTTACCAAGTGGGAAAGTTTCTCCTGAAGCTAAACCTTCAGTTAGAGTAACTTCAACTCCTTCGCAATTATCAGTGGCAGTTGGTATTTCATATTCGACTGTTGCTGTACAAGAATCTAAATCAATATTCTGAGTGATATTAGCCACTGAAGTAATTTCAGGAGCTTCATTGTCAGTTACAGTTACGTCAAAGCTACAAGTTGCAGTGTTTCCTGAGGCGTCTTCGACCTGGAAGGTTACAGTTGTAGTTCCCACAGGGAAAGTTTCTCCTGATACCGGACCTGCAATCTGGGTCACAGTTACGTCACCAGAATTATCAAAACCTTCCGGAGTGGTGAATTCTACCACGGCGCCACAGATTCCTGCATCAACATTTACGTTAATTGGAGCAGGGCACTCAAGGCTTGGATCTTCATCATCAGTAATAGTTACAGTAAAACTACAGGTAGCAGTATTTCCTGCTGCGTCGGTCACAACAAAAGTATTTGTTGTTGTTCCCAGTGGAAACTCAGAACCTGAAGCTAAACCTGCAGTTTGTTCCACAGTGTAAGAACAGTTATCAGAAGCCACAGGTGCGTCGTAAGTTACAACAGCAGTTGTTGAGCCTGAAGCTGCAGTGTCAAAAATGTCATTTACACAGGTGATTTCCGGAGCGATAGTGTCTTCAATAATCACTTTTTGAATTGCAGTGGTTTTGTTTCCACTTTTATCTGTGAAGGTCCAGGTTATGCTATGTGTTCCCTGTTCAGTGTAAGAAACAGGATCTGTTGTGGTTGCAGTAAGGTCCCCGTCGCAATTATCGGTAGTCACGGGAGCTTCAACATCGGCAGCACATTGTGCAGTCACGTCCTGTAGGCTTATGGCTTCAGGCGCAGTAGTGTCTTCGACCTTAATGACCTGTTGTACTTCAACGCTTCCGCATTCAGAAGTTATTCTGAAGGTCCTTGTAATAACAGTGGGTAAAGTACTTTCCAGATTGTCAAAATATTCAACTTTTTGGATATCTTTTTCCGAAGTAATTGTACCGCCAAGGCTTTCAAAAACATTTTGCGTTATTGCAGTCAGCTGAGTGGAATATCCGGGAATTGTGGAGCTTTCAAATTCAGTTCCGCAGCCTTCAATCTCTATATTGGAGGGTGGAGTTGCTTCAGGTTTACCGGTAACACTTACAGAAATTGTGGTTTTGTTAGGGCTTATACAGCTTAAAGATTCCCCTTCGGCTACGTAATAGGTAAATTCTCCTGCTTCTAAAGTAGATGGAGTGATAGAGCTTTGAGGCTCACCATCTTCCGAAGTATAATAGAAGAGCAAATAATTAGATTTACTTGGCGTGGCAGTGAGCGCAACCGCTTCTTCGTTAATACAATAGGAGATATCTTCGGCTGCAGGGATTGAAGTTATTTCGTCAATGGTAATACTGAAGGGAATGTAACAGGAATTTGAGCCTTTTAAAATGGCGTAATATTCTGTAGTTCCAGCAGTAGCAGGGAAATTTCCTGTAATTTGAGTAGAGCCTGAAGTTACAGGATAGCTATCGTAAAACCTGCTGCCCTGAGGGAAATACGACTGAATATCACTCACCGAAAATCCGCTTTGGGTATCGCAGGTTGAGAAACTCAGCTCGTCGGGGGTCGCCTGACAGTTATTCTGAATGAAATTTGATGCATCAATGTCGATAAGCAACGGACTGGTAATGGGTTGCATTTCACAGGTGCCGTTGTTCTGGTACCCCTGAATTAGGCCTTTATCTGTGAAGGTGGCACCCGTAATTGCACCTTTTCCACTTAAAGTGCCTGTAAAAGGAATCTGGAATTGATGCCCGCAGCTGGAGTTTTTCAGAATGGCACAATCTTCAGTAACCTTAAAATTGAGGTTTAGGTTCCCCAGGATGTTACTCCTGTCGGCTGGAAGTTGAAGCGTACCAATACTCCATATTATAGAACCATTTGCCCCAAGTGACGGGTCATAGGTTACATTGTTGGGAGACGGAACCTGCCCGTTAAAATGGGTTTCGTTGCCCACATATTCCAGGTTGAAAGGTACCGGAATGATGATTTTCGCATTTTCAATTTCTTCGGAACCCTTGTTGTAAAGGTCTATATTATAAGTAATTTCTTCACCAGGTACTGCAGTTGTTTGGCCAATAGAGGTAACAGCTTCAAAATCGGGCGTGTAAGCGTCTACAGACATCGCCATGTTAAGAATGATGTAAGTGTCTTGTGTAGAACCATAACGGAAAGTAGTCGAAGTCTGGTTGTTTCCAATCACCTGGTTGTTCTGGTTGTCGATATTAAACATGCTGATGTCAACACCGGTATTGTTCAGGCGGTTTGGATTTCTGGCACCGCTGGTTTGTATAGAAGAATTAAAGAAGTTATCGGTAGAGTTCAAACTGTGACTTAGCGACTGCCATGAATTTCCATTTCGCTTTTTTATGCTGAAGTAATCCCCGCTAATTCCTCTATCGCCTTCACCGGCCATCATCCCAAGCTTCATGTTAATATCCCCGGCCTGGGCAGTATTAAAGCCTGATACAGGAATTTCATACTGGCGGGTCGCATTACCCTGCACATAAGCATACCCATTAAAAACAGTAACGTCCCGCAAGTTCATTTGCTGGTTCTCATAGATCACGATCATTCCCCAACCGCCGTAATAGCCGGTAGAACCACCGTTACCTTCAGAAACAGCCATATCGGCCACCCAGTATTCACCGGTACCTCCTGCTTTAACAATGTCGGTTACTTCGGCATAAGCGGCATACATATTATTGTCTCCCGGAACATTATAGGTAATAGCCTGTATATCCTGATAAGAAGAGCCAGGCCCCCTGAATTTTACTTTGCTTTTTTTGTAGTTTGGTACATTATCACTGGTTCTTCCGGTCCAGTACAGCCCTGCAAAAAGTACGTTTGAGCATTCGGGACTGGCGCCATTTTCGTTAGAAAATGTAAGAGTGGCACTAGATGAATTGGAAGTATTTCCAACCTCATCTGTATCTACTTCCACCATGTAGTTGTTACTATTCATCCTCTCATTAGAGTAATCCCACAACGTCATGTTGGTATTACCTATCATGGTAAAATCCCCCTTGATATTGTAGATCTTCCTGTTTGGAGAGTCTTGAGAAGTCCTTTGGGTAAAAGGCTGTCTTACCTGGGCACCCAATTGTAGCACGGAACCAAGAAAAACAAGGAACAGGACAAAAAGGTTACCTGGGATAATGGGGGAAAATAGCTTTGTGTAGTTTTTTTTCATAGTACCAAATTTTGGTGACAGCTTCTTATTCGGGAGTTGAGATAACATATAGGATCTTTACATTCCCCACATTTGAGAACATGTTGCTAATCCTTGTTGCACTACATTCAAAAGTGCACTCAATAAAAATGTATTCGAGATTTGTGAAACTCTGAAGTGTACTTAGATCAAATGAAGCATTGAGATCTGCTTCGTTTTCTACTTTAAGTTTTAGGAGTTTTACATTATTAAATCCGGGATTGGCAGTAGATAGGTTTTGAAAGTTGCCCGGGCTTAATTCTGCTTTTACAGGAGCTTCTTCTCCAAGAATCTTATATCCCGAACTTCCAATAAAAATAGTGGGGTTAAGATCATAGACTAATGCAGAGATCTCTTCTACCTCACTTTTATTCATTTCACTGGAATAAGTAGCCGGTGAATCTTTAAGACTACCAAAATCTACAACAGTATAATTTTGACTGAAAGCGTTTATAGATACTGAAAGACAGATTAAGGTTAATCCAAAAATTTTAATGAAAGTCATATTCTTGATCATAGTATGAATGTTATTGTTGAACAGAAAAAAGGAAGCCATAGGTTGAGAGGAAGGAGCAGAAAATCTCCTGAAGGCGATAGCCGATAGTTGTAGGTTTTTTGAGGTTATATTATAAGTTTTGAAATAGATTTGGGGGGGAGAAATCTTATTTCTGAAGGTAAATGTATTTTCTAATTTCTGTTAAAAAAAGAAAATTCAAATCTTTTAGATGTAGTGTGGGGTTTTACGGACAAACAGCACAATAACAGTAAATTATAAGAGGCTCTAAAGGCGGGCAGTGATTAATTTAAGACTGCGTTATCTTCAATATAAATGTGAAATAAGTAAGAAAAATAATATTAAAAACTTCTTATTTTTTAGGTGTCCACCCCGTGAAATTAAAGGGGTGAAGGAAAATTGTAGTCAGATTTTAGAGCCAAATAATTCTTACAGGATTTGCCATTTTTGACCCTGCGGTTTAGCGTTGTGAAACCTATATTTTGTAAATTGGCAATATGAAAAATAAGCTTCACGAATACCGTAAACTCTATCAGAAACATGAGTTGCTGGAAGAGGAAATCCCTAAAGATCCCTTTGAATTATTTCATGTGTGGATTAGGGAAACCGAAACAAACAAAGAAGTTGAAGAAGTCAATACAATGAACCTCTCTACCGTTGGATTGGATGGTTTTCCCATGTCACGCGTAGTGCTTCTTAAGGAATATGATGACGAAGGATTTGTGTTCTATACCAACTATGAATCTGAAAAAGGTAGGTCTATAGCGAAAAATCCCCGGGTTTGTCTTTCTTTCTTCTGGCCAAAATCTGAACGGCAGGTGATGATAAAAGGAATAGCTGAAAGAACTTCTGAAGAAGAATCTACCACCTACTTCCATTCGAGGCCACGTGGCAGCCAACTGGGAGCCTGGGCTTCGCAGCAAAGCTCTGTAATTCCTTCCCGCGAATACCTTCAGAAAAAACTGGAGCTTCTTGAAGAGGAGTTTGATGGAAAAGATATTCCAAAACCTGTATATTGGGGAGGTTATAAAGTCATACCTTCGGAATTCGAATTTTGGCAGGGTAGGCCAAATCGCCTGCATGACCGTATCTATTACAGTAAGGAGGGAGAGGCATGGAAAATGGATAGATTAGCACCATAATTATGAAAAAACTGATTCTTGTTAGACATGGTAAATCCTCATGGGAAGAAGATTTGCCCGATGCTGAACGCACTTTAAAAAAGCGGGCCTTTAAAGATGCCGGGCTGGTTTTAAATGCCTTTTCAGGTTTTCGGGAAAAACCATTGAAGATATGGAGCAGTTATGCAACGCGTGCGCTAGATACCGCCAGGATCTTTCAGAAAAGACTGGAGGTTGAAGACAAAGTTTTTACAATTAAGAAGGAGCTTTATACTTTTGACTCCAATACACTTCTAAACATTATTACTGCATGTGATGATGATGTGGATTCTCTTATGGTATTTGGTCATAACCCAGCGATCACAGGGGTTACAAATCAATTAGGAGATCAGTATTTCTCTAATATTCCCACTACAGGCTTGTGTGTGATAGCGTTTGAAGCTGAAAAATGGCAGGAGATAAAAGATGGGCAAACTCTTTTATACCTTTTCCCAAAGAATTTAAGATAAATGGAAGAAAATCAGTACATCAACAGGGAGTTGAGTTGGTTGCAGTTTAATGCAAGAGTGTTGCAGGAAGCTGCAGACAAAACAGTGCCATTGATTGAGAGGCTGAGATTTCTTGGAATCTTTTCAAACAACCTCGATGAGTTCTTCAAGGTACGGTATGCTACTATTAAACGGATTGATCTCGCCGGAAAAGGCGGAAAGAATGTTCTGGGAGGAATAAAAGCCAACCAGCTTCTTGAAGAGATCACCGAAATTGTAATTGAGCAGCAAAGCCAGAGTTTAAAGATCCTGGATGCCATTCAGAATAAACTGAAAGATCACAACATCTTTATTATAAACGAGAAGCAGGTTGCAAAATCTCAACAGGCTTTTCTTAAAAATTTCTTCCTTCAAAAAGTGAGCCCTGCACTGGTAACCATCATCCTTAATGATCTTGATGAGTTACCACGCTTAAAGGATAGCGCGGCATACCTCGCCGTAAAGATGACCATGAAAGATCCCGTCCCAAAAAGGGCAAATTCGGGCGTGCTTCCAAATCAGGCGAAAGAGAAGAAATATGTACTTATCGAAATTCCCCGGAGTATTGAACGTTTTGTTGTGCTCCCAAAAGATGGAGACCGGCAGTATATTATTCTGCTAGACGATCTTATCCGCTACCATCTGCATTCCATTTTCAACATTTTCGAATACGAGAGTGTCACTGCTCATATGATCAAAATTACACGCGATGCAGAACTTGATATTGACAGTGACCTTAGCAAATCTTTTATTGAAAAAATTTCGGCAAGTGTAAAAGATCGCATTGAAGGGGAGCCGGTGAGATTTGTGTACGACATGAATATTGATCAGGACACCCTTCAGTATCTCATGAGTAAGATGGGCATTGATGCGACCGACAGTATTATACCCGGCGGCCGGTATCACAACAGGCGTGATTACATGAATTTTCCCAGCCTGGGAGGAGAAGAGCTGCAGTACAAATCTTATGAACCCCTTCCAATTCCGGGTTTGATCTTACAGGGTAGCTTGTTTAAAGAGATCGCAAAAAAGGATTTCTTGTTGCACACTCCTTACCAGTCTTTTTCTTATACCGTAAAATTCCTGCGGGAAGCAGCACTCGATCCGGCAGTAAAATCGATCAAGATCACCATTTATCGCCTGGCTAAGATCTCTCACATAGCAAGTTCATTGGTAAATGCAGTTAAAAACGGAAAGAAAGTAACTGTACAAATCGAACTTAGAGCGAGATTTGATGAAGTGGCCAACATTAAATATGCAGAGCAACTACAGCAGGAAGGTATCAACCTCATTTTTGGGGTTAAAGGTCTTAAAGTGCATTCTAAAGGCTGTGTAATTGAGAGACTGGAAAATGAGAAAATGATGCGCTACGGCTTTATAAGCACCGGAAACCTGAATGAATCTACTGCGCGGGTATATTCCGATCTCACCCTTTTTACAAGTAATCAAAGTATACTCAAAGAAGTCAATAAGGTTTTTGACTTCTTTGAGGTAAATTATAAAGTAAGCCGGTACAAACATTTACTGGTTTCCCCACATTATACCCGCAGTGGCCTGGTTAAGTTGATTCAGACAGAAATTGACAACGCCAAAGAAGGAAAGTCATCGGGTATCAGGTTGAAGTTAAATAGCTTATCTGATTATTCTCTAATTGATAAGTTGTATGAAGCCAGCAGGGCAGGAGTGAAAATGAAACTCATTGTGCGCGGTATTTGTTGTCTCGTACCCGGAGTGGAAGGTATGAGTGAGAATATTAAGGTGATAAGCGTCGTAGATAAATACCTGGAGCACCCAAGGATCTATATTTTTGAAAACGCCGGAAATCCCAAAGTGTATATATCATCGGCAGACTGGATGACGCGGAATATGGATTACCGTGTAGAAATAAGCTGCCCTATTTATGATAAGACTATTCAAAAAGAGTTAATAGAAACTTTTGAAATTTGCTGGAGCGATAATGTAAAGGCCAGGGTGATTTCTATTAAGCAGGATAATGCTTACCGGCGCAATAACAAGCCGGCCCTAAGGTCGCAATTTGCATTATATGATTATTATTTAAAAAAACTGGAAACCGAAAAAGAGAAAGTTTGATCAACCAAAGAAAGTTTGCAGCCATAGATATTGGATCTAACGCAGTGAGATTGTTAATAATGACAATCACCGAGCAGGAGCACAGAGAACCCATCTTCAAGAAAACCTCCCTTGTGCGGGTGCCAATAAGGCTGGGAGCTGATGTGTTTCTTACCAAAAATATTTCCGAAGAGAATATCAAACGTATGGTTGATACCATGCAGGCTTTCAAATTGTTAATGCAGTCGCATAAGATAGAGAAGTTCAAGGCCTGTGCCACCTCGGCCATGCGGGAATCTGAAAATGGGGAGGAAGTGGCGCAGCTTATTTTGGAAAAAACAGGAGTAGAGATCAATATTATAGATGGTAGCGATGAAGCTGCGATCATTGCCGCGACCGATCTTCATGCGCTCATCCAGACAGACAAGACCTATCTTTATGTAGATGTAGGGGGTGGGAGTACCGAGTTTACGCTTTATTCAAAAGGAAAGACCGTTGCTTCCCGTTCATTCAAACTGGGAACAGTAAGATTACTTGAAAACATGGTTTCGCAGGAAGTATGGGATGAGGTAGAAGAGTGGATCAAGAAGATTACCCGTAACTACACGAAAATCGATCTTATAGGCTCAGGTGGAAACATCAACAATATCTTTAAAAGCAGTGGTAAAGCCAATGGGAAACCTCTTAGTTTCCTATATCTGAGCTCTTATTACCAACTTTTGCAATCTTTTACCTACGAAGAACGTATCACCGAGCTTAACCTGAATCAGGATAGGGCAGATGTGATAGTGCCAGCTGCAAAAATATATCTCTCGGCTATGAAATGGACGAGAGCCAGGCGAATCTATGTACCTAAAATAGGACTTTCAGATGGGATTATTAAATCTCTGTACCAGGAGGCACTGGAAGAGGCTAGCCGTGCATAGTTTCCTTTTTGCCAAGCTCTTTCATGATTTCGGCCTCAAATTCAAGTAGATTTTGCCATTTTTGGTCCACCTCTTTGCGGTCACCGTATTGCCGGGCAAAATTGAGAAACATCGTGTAATGATTGGCTTCACTCACCATTAAGCTGCGGTAGAATTCTGCCAGTTTCCTATCCTCAAGATTTTCTGAAAGTAACCGAAAGCGTTCACAACTGCGCGCTTCAATTAATGCTGCGTAAAGTAGACGGTGCGTAAGGTTTGTAAGTCGGCTTCCGCCCTTTGGGAAGAAGGTCAGCAGTTTTAACACGTATTCATCCTTTCTGTCCCTGCCAAGGGTTAGCCCTCGCTCCAAAATACGATCGTGAACCATTTTAAAATGCCCCATTTCCTCTCTCGCTAAAGCAGTCATAGCCGTGACAAGCTCTGAATATTCCGGGTGGGTAACAATAAGTGAGATGGCCGTAGAGGCAGCTTTTTGTTCACAGTAAGCATGATCTGTAAGGATCTCCTCAATATTCTTTTCAACGATATTGACCCATCGCGGGTCTGTGGGTAATTTTAGACCTAACATTATATATCTAAATCAAATGTGGAACGTAACTTTTCGATAAGCGGGTTTTTCTCCCTTAGTTTCTCGAATTTTTCAATGGGTGTAAATGCAAATTTCTTTTCAGCTTTTTCATTTACCGTGACCTTCAGTTGTATGTGTGTATTTTGAAGTTTTTCCTTGAGAAAACCCATCAAATGATACTGCACTTTCTCCAGCTCCAGCTTCATGGTTTCGTTGGGAAGTTCAACACAAATATTTTTCCCCATAAGGGCAGGAGTGTCAGTATGCATGATCGAAGCCAGGATCTTTTCTCCTTTATCGTTCTGCTCTTCGCTAAATTGCTGCCAGGCTGCCTGCATTTGTTCTTCTGTAAATTTGCCATTTTTGACAACTTCCTCTTCAGCTTTAATCTCCCGCTTTTGAGCTTCCAGTTCTTTTTTCTTCTGAATACTCTTCAAAGAAAGTCCCGATACCTTTTTGGGAGCAGGTTGTTCAGCTATAGCTGTTTTCTCTTCGGAATCTTTTACGGATGTTTTTGCGGAAGGAACACCGGCAGCAGCAGGGTCTAAAATAGCATTTTCATCTGAAATTTTTTCTCCGGCTGAAGTTTCCGGGGTTGAAGTTACAGCTGTTTCAACTGAAGTTTTTTCTTCGGCTGAAGTTTCTGGTGTAGCTGGCTCTTCTTTCTTAAGTTCAGGAGTTATGGGAGCACAATCGGCAGCGGACCCTGCCGGTGCCGGTTTTGGTAGCTGGGCTTCAGTGGGTGCGGCCGAATCTCCTTTAGCGTATTCGTTGTTGACAACTACTTCTTTCTCTTTGGAAGAAAGCTTAAGTGCCGGAGCGGGAATGGGAGCTCCGGTAAAATGGTTTGGCGGAATTATGTAGCTGCTATCCTTTTTTTTTTCGTCGCTAAAAGTGACTGAGGCTAGTTGCATGAGACAAAGTTCCACCAAAAGCCGTTGATTTCGGCTGCTCTTGTACTGTAGATCACACTGGTTGGCCAGCTCTATACCCTTCAGAAGAAAAGAGGAAGAAGCTTCCTGAGATTGCCTGTAGTACAAAGCTTTGGTATTGTCTCCCACTTCAAGAAGGTTGATGGTCTTGGGATCTTTACATACCAGTAGATCTCTAAAATGTGATGCAAGCCCCGCAATGAAATGATGCCCGTCAAAGCCGTGGCTCAAGATTTCATTGAATAATAAAAGTAGCTGCGGAATGTCATTTTTTAGAATTAGATCTGTAGCAGAAATGTAGGTGTCGTAATCGAGTACATTCAGGTTTTCGGTAACTGCCTGCCTGGTGAGGTTTTTACCACTAAAGCTCACTACCCTGTCGTAAATAGAAAGCGCATCTCTCATGGCGCCATCAGCTTTTTGGGCAATGATGTGCAGTGCATCGTCTTCGGCTTCTACGCCTTCCTGTTCTGCAATGTAGCTCAGGTATTGTTTGGCATCTTTTACCGTTATCCTTTTAAAATCGAATATTTGACAACGGGAAAGAATAGTAGGGATGATCTTATGCTTTTCGGTAGTTGCCAAAATAAAAATGGCGTGCCTTGGCGGCTCTTCAAGCGTTTTGAGGAAAGCGTTGAAAGCGGCCTGAGACAGCATGTGCACCTCATCTATGATATAGACTTTGTACTTGCCAACCTGGGGCGGAATTCGCACCTGGTCAATTAAATTCCGGATATCGTCTACCGAGTTGTTTGAAGCGGCATCGAGTTCAAAGATATTGAAAGCAAAATCTTCATTGGGATCCTGATTTCCATCCTGGTTGATCTTTTTGGCAAGAATACGGGCGCAGGTAGTTTTCCCAACCCCACGCGGACCTGTAAAAAGAAGTGCCTGTGCCAGGTGATTATGTTCAATGGCGTTGAGTAGCGTGTTGGTAATAGCCTGCTGGCCCACAACATCTTTAAAAGTTTGAGGACGGTATTTTCTGGCCGAGACTACAAAGTGTTCCATTGAAATGTTTTAGATGCACAAATATAAAAATACAAAACCGAAGCCGGGAATTATCACCGGGTTTTTATCCACAATTACCTGTTTACTTGCTTAAGCGTACACGTGTATTTCATACCTCTCAAAAATGACATTATAAGTGTATATTTGCAGCAAGCAGACCGCCTTATCGCTGCCCCGGCACCAATACTATTGGGATGGGGTGGAGGAAAGTCCGGACACCACAGGGCAGCATTGTGGGTAACGCCCATCACCTTCTTTGTAAGGGAGGACCAGTGCAACAGAAAGGATGTACAGATAATGCTGTAGTGAAATCAGGTAAACTCTATGCGGTGCAATGCCATGTATACCGGCTGTTAAGAATTGCCCGTTCGTTGCCGGAGGGTAGGCAGCTAAAGGCTTTTGGTAACAAAAGCTTCAGATAAATGATAAGGGCTTCATCCCGATAGATATCGGAGTTGGAGTACAGAATCCGGCTTATAGGTCTGCTTTTTTATTCTTCTCTGCAATAAGGTTATTTACCCACTTTAAAGCAGATTCGAGATCGCGAAAAATTTCATAAGGGATCTTGGAAAATTGTTTTTCAAAGGTGGCAGATTTAAAAGCTGATTCCTTTTTGCAAATTATCCCAACTCCTGCAAGATTCTTCTCTTTGTGCAGATTGAGGTTAACTGTGGGATTAACATTGTAGTCATTAATCCGGTTGGCAAGATAAACATAGTATTTTCCGTTGTAGAAACTTGAACAAGCTTCAACAAGATCGGTCATTTTCTTTCCTTCCAAAACCTGTCCTTCCCTGGGTTGGGAAAAAACGTAGTTTGGATAGAATTCGAGAACGGTGAATTCCAACTCAACTATTTTAAGAGGTAAACACATCTTCTAAGTTAAGAAAAAAAACTAAAAACTGAATTACCGTATTTTCTTACATTTTGAAAATGTTCTATATGGGAAAGATCTATTCTTTTACTATGCTCAATGATGAGGGAGCCGCCTTCTTCCAGAAGCCCTCTTGAAAATGTTGTTTCTACAATTTGTTGAAGAACGTCAGCCTCAAAATCGTAAGGCGGATCGGCAAAAATGATGTTAGCAGTTTCGGTGGTAGCTTTAAGAAATTTGAAGACATCACTTTTTACAGTTCTAACAGGTAAATCGAGCTCTTCAGATTTTTTGTTGATGAACTTTACACATTCAAAGTGAGCATCAACTGCAATGATCTCTACTGCGCCGCGGGAGCCAAACTCGTAAGTAATGTTTCCGGTACCACTAAAAAGATCTATCACTTTTAAAGCCGAAAAATGGTACTGATTGTTCAGGATATTGAAAAGCGCTTCCTTGGCAAAATCTGTAGTAGGTCTTACCGGAAGTTTTTTTGGAGCGATGATCTTTTTCCCTTTATGTATTCCTGAAACTATTCTCATTCGAGTGCTTTAAAAAGAGTGTAATGCATATAACCTTTTGGAGGTTCTTCTTTGCCATTAAAAATGTAACCAAAAGAACTTTGAAGGAACTTAATTTCCTTCACATAAGTGTATGCAATTTCGTAATAATCTGATTTCTCCCTTATCCTTCCTAAGAGGATCAATTCAAAACTGGAAGGATCAAGATCAAGCTGTTCTGCGCAAAAGAGCAAATAATAAATAAAATCTTCGCGGCTGTTGCAGTTAAAGCTGTTTGCCAATATTAATTTTCCCTGTTGGTACACAAGCAGGTCATAACCTCCGGGAAAACAGTTGAGGTAAACCCTTGTGCCTTCTTTTTGGAAGCGGTTTTGAATTTGAAATTCTTCTGCCAGCACACTTACGCTGTGGCGGTATTCAAATTCCCCATACCTGTCAAAAAAGAAGTTATTGATATTGGTGTAAGGAATATATACGTTCACAATTTCTGCGGAAACAATATCGTCCTTTGCTACATAATCGGTCTCCAGGATCTTGGTGTTGTACTTGAGATATTCCGAAGCATTTTCCTCTTCAAAGAATTCGATAGGTACAAGGCTGTACAATTCATTCGAAAAAAGCACAATAACCTCAGGGTTTCCACTACTCAAAAAAGGCTCCTGCTCGTACTGTTTTTCTATTTGCTGCAGCACCTGTGCCGGATTGAGTTTTCGGGAAAAGAGGATGTCCCTGAAAAAAACAATCCTTTTTTCATCTTTAGACAGGGCACAAAAAGAAAGTCCATTCAGGCTAACCTGAATGGACAACTTTATATTTTCGTAGTTTATTTGCCTACTCTGCGTCACCATATTTTAAAGGCCAGTTACCGCTGGTTTTTACTTCTTCCATAGAACCAACGCTAATGGCAGGGCCGTTTACGTTGTCTACAGATACAACCTGCTGCTCCTGGTTTACAAGATCTTTGTCTTGATCGTGAAGTATCACTTTCTTAGAAACTTTTGCTTCAAAAACAGGGATTTGAGTACCACTCTTATCAAGAGTACCTGCATCAAGTTCAAACCTGGCATCTACTCCTTTAATAGGAACGTTCATCATTGTCTTGTAACGATCAGATCCTTTGAAAAGAGAGTCTTTTACAGATTTGTATCCAAGAGTGTCAACTACTACAATTTCAACTCTTCGGTCAACCCCGTATGTCTTTCTGTATTCTTCATCCATTACGGTGGTATCCCTTCTTTGTGTAAGGGTAAATTGTGCGGTATCAATAAACCGAACTAAATTTTCCCAATTGCCTTCAAATTCTCCCGTCACCGTACGGTGTGCGAGTTCGGCATCTCTAATATCTTTAAGCTTTTCTATTACTTTGGCATATCTTGCCTCCTTAACTTTATTAAATTGTATAGGCTCGTAAACAGAATTAAAAACCAGGTATCCCAGGAAGATGATCACAATCCAAAGAACTAACTGAATGACAAGTTTCATGCGGGTGCAGTTTAAGATTTATTTTAGTATCCACGCAAATCTACAATTTTTTTTTATTCACAAAAGATTCTTCAGAAAAAAACCTTGTTATCTTTGGGCTTCGACGGAAAATGATCATGGAAAAACTAAACGCTGCCACATTCTATAAACTCTTATTAAAAGATCTCAAATTTGAAGCTAAAGTAAAACAGGATATTGCGCTGCAGCAGCTGGCGACTTTTGTAATGGAAGGCAGTAAAGAATCTTTATTTCTTCTTAAAGGTTTTGCCGGTACAGGGAAGACTACAATTATAAGTTCTTTAGTAAAAAACCTGTGGCAGGTCAAAAAAAGTGGCATCCTGCTGGCGCCAACAGGCCGGGCGGCGAAAGTAATTGCCAACTATTCGGGCCGTGAGGCTTTTACCATTCACAAGAAGATCTATTTTCCGAAGAAAAAATCGGGTGCCGGGGTAAGTTTCGTGCTGCAGCCCAACAAGCACCGCAACAGCATCTTTATTGTCGATGAAGCTTCAATGATCCCCGATGTCAATAACGACGCCCAGATGTTTGAAAATGGGTCTTTGTTAGACGACCTGCTTCAGTATGTCTACTCGGGCCACAACTGCAAATTGATCTTTATAGGAGATACTGCCCAGTTACCACCGGTAAAGCTTGAAGTGAGCCCCGCACTTGAGGAGCAAAAACTTCAGAATACATACTTAAAAGAAGTAACGCATATAGAACTTGATGAGGTGGTTAGGCAAAGTGAAGAAAGCGATATTCTGCACAATGCAACCTTGATCCGGGAGGCCTTAAGAGAAGAGTTCTATGAAAGCTTCAGGTTTGAATTGAGCAATAAAAAAGATGTGGTGAGGCTTATAGACGGGTATGAGATCATGGAAGCCATTGAAGATTCTTACCGCAACCTGGGGCACGAGGACACCACAATTATAGTGCGATCTAACAAGCGTGCAAACCTCTACAACCAGCAAATAAGAAACCGTATTTTGTTTCAGGAAGAAGAGATCTCTTCGGGAGATTATTTGATGGTGGTCAAGAATAACTATTTTTGGGTGAAGCCCAGTAGCGAAGCCGGTTTTATTGCCAATGGTGATATTATTAAGGTGCTGGAAATCTTTGCGATAAAAGAATTGTATGGCTTCAGGTTTGCCGAGATCAAGGCGCAAATGGTAGATTACCCCAACATGCAGCCCATTGAAACGGTAGTGCTGCTGGATACCCTTGAAAGTAACCACCCATCGCTGACTTATGAAGAGTCAAACCAACTCTACCAGGAGGTGATGAAAGATTATGAAGAAGAACGTACCAAGTACAAGAAGTTTTTAAAAGTGAAGAACAACAAGTACTTCAACGCCCTGCAAATTAAATTTTCTTATGCCATGACCTGTCATAAATCACAGGGTGGGCAATGGAACACCGTTTTTGTGGAGCAGCCCTATCTTCCCAACGGGGTAGATAAAGATTACCTGCGGTGGTTGTATACTGCGGTTACCCGGGCACAGGAGAAGGTCTATCTCATAGGATTTAAAGATGATTTTTTTGCCGCGGCTAATTAAAGTTTTAACCAGAATTTCTTCGGAAGTATAACAGAAAATACAAAATTATGTCTACGCAACAACCTCTTCGTATTATTGCCATGATCCCGGCGCGGTATGCCGCTACACGTTTTCCGGGGAAACTGATGCAGGATCTGCACGGGAAAACTGTCATTTTACGAACTTATGAAGCGGCCATGAAAACCGGCCTTTTTGAGGAGGTATATGTGGTGACCGATAGTGACGTGATCTTTGATGAAATAAGCTCCAACGGCGGAAATGCCATAATGAGCAAAAAAGAACACGAATGTGGCAGTGATCGTATTGCTGAAGCCGTAGAAGATATGCCGGTAGATGTGGTGGTGAACGTACAGGGAGATGAACCCATGATAGACACCGAAAGCCTTAGGCTGTTGCTCGATGTTTTCCGCGGAAAAGATGCCGACCTCATAGATCTGGCTTCTCTAAAAGCTCCTCTGGCCGACAAAAAAGACATTTTAAACCCCAATAATGTCAAGGTAATTACCAATAAGAACGATTTTGCGCTTTATTTTTCCCGTTCTCCCATTCCTTATCCGCGTGATGAGAATACCGGCGTTACCTGGTACAAACACATAGGGATCTATGCCTTTAGGAAACAGGCTTTGATGGATTTTTACCGCCTGCCAATGCTGAAGCTGGAAGCTACCGAGAAAATTGAGTGCATCAGGTACCTCGAGTACGGCAAGAACATAAAAATGGTAGAAACTGAAGTGAAAGGTGTAGGCATAGATACTCCCGAAGATCTTGAAGAAGCGAGAAAGATCCTCTCCAAAAAAAATGAGCACTAAAAATGCCATTTTTGACACCTTATGTCACAAAAAATATTTGAGTAGTTCATTCAGGAAATTCTATATATTTGGATAAACTCACCTTAAATATTTATGAAAAAAATCACTCTTTTTCTTTTTGTAGGGCTCATCAGCAGCTTTGCTATCGCCCAAATTCAGGTGCCGCAGCCCAGTCCTTCTGCTAAGATTGAGCAAGAGGTTGGCCTTACCAATGTAACAGTTGAATATTCCCGCCCGGGAATGCGCGGCAGGACCATCTTTGGTGATCTTGTGCCTTATGGCGAGAAATGGCGCACAGGTGCCAATAACAACACTACAATTTCATTTGATACCAATGTGGTGATTGACGGGAAAGAACTCAAAGCAGGAACTTATGCCATTTATTCCATTCCGAAGGAAAACGAATGGGAAGTGCTCTTTTACGAAGACAGTAACAATTGGGGTTTGCCGCAAGACTGGCAGGACAGTAAAGTTGCTCTGCGGGCCACCGCTCCTGTCCAGGAAATGCCAATGACCATGCAAACGTTCACTATTCTTATTGATGAGCTTCAAAATGACTCTGCCGTACTGAACTTTATCTGGGAAAATACTATTGCTACCCTGCCTTTTGAGGTGCCTACTGATGAGCGTGCCATGGCAAGTATTGAGCGGGTAATGAACGGCCCTTCTGCAGGAGATTACTTTGCAGCAGCCACCTATTTTCACGATGAAAAGAAAGACCTTAATAAGGCTTACGAATGGATCAAAAAAGCGGTAGAAATTGGTGGTGAAGATGCCTATTGGGTAGTGAGAAGAAAAGCCTTAATTGAAGCCGATCTAGGTAAAAAGAAAGAGGCTATTGCAACTGCTAAAAAATCTTTGGCCGCTGCCGAAAAAGCAGGGAATAAAGATTATGTAAAGCTCAACCAGGACTCTCTTAAAGAGTGGGGAGCAATGTAAAATAACTCTTTTGATCTTTTAAAGAGGCTGTGAAGAAGCAAAAAAATGCCATAAGACCCTGAGTGAATCAGGTGGCAAAAATGCCTTTTTACAGCCTCTTTTTTTAGTATTCCAGCCTAATCTTTTTCCTGATATCATCGAGCATTGAAATGAGTTCCCGGCTTTTGTCAAAGCTCATCACATCGCTTTCCGTTTTGCCTTGTCTCAGCATTTCCTGCACATGCCGTGCTTCGTATTCATATCCAAATGAAGCAACATCAAAGGTCTTTGATTCTGTTCCTTCAGCCGTTGTGATCACAACTGTTGAGGGATTATGCCACTTTGATTCGATCTTTATCGTAGCTTTCTCAAGCTCAAAATAAGCAGTTGTTGGCGTATCTTTAGTGACATTGCTGTGAAGTTCAGCTTTGGCCCCGTTGGGATAGGAGAAAACCACGTCGCAGACTTCATCCACTTCTGTTTTGCTCATTTGGGCAGTAGCTTCCACTTTTTCGGGCAAACCAAGGGTGTGCAGGGCAAGAAAAACAGGGTAGATCCCAATATCGAGTAAGCTGCCCCCGCCAAGACTCTTCCGGAAAAGCCTGCTGTTCTCATCAAAAGGAAAATAAAACCCGAAGTCGGCACTAAGATATTTCACCTTGCCGTACTTCCCCGAATCCAGGATCTCGCAAAGATATTTTATGTGAGGTAGAAACGGCGTCCACATGGCTTCCATTAAAAACACATTGTTTTCTTTGGCGGCCGCGATCATTTCCTCCACCTGTTGCCGGTTTATGGCAAAAGGTTTCTCGCATAGAACAGCCTTTTTGTGTTGCAGGCAAAGCAGTGTTTGTTCGTGGTGAAAAACGTGGGGAGTGGCCACATAAACCACGTCAATTTCCTCATCTCGCAACATTTCTTCGTAAGAGCCGTAAGCTTTTGTAGCGTCGTTCTCTTTGGCAAATTCTTCTGCCCGTTGCAGGTCCCGGCTCGCTACCGCATAGAGATTTGCATCTTCAACTTCCCTGAGGCTGGTAGTGAATTTTTTAGCTATTTTTCCGGGCCCAATAATACCCCAGTTTATTTTTTGTGTCATGAGTCAGTTAGTTTTTTTGGCATTTTTGGAAGGAAAACCTGCAGGATCACAGCCAAATAAATTACGAGAAAACATCCCGCCAGGTTGAGCCATAAATAAGGCATGACCTCCAGAAAATAAAGCCTGATAATGATTACCTGCGTGATTAAAGCAGCAATAAAAACTGCTGTTCCTTTTACATACTTTATAAAGAATGCCAGTAGGAAAATCCCGAGTACATTTCCGTAGAAGATAGATCCAATGATGTTTACCAGCTGAATAAGATTATCAAAAAGATCGGCGACACTGGCAACAGATATGGCAATAAGACCCCAGCAAAGTGTGAAAAATTTTGACATACGTACGTAATGTCGCTGGGTCTTTTCTCCCACATTTCGTTTGTAAAGGTCGATCATGGTGGTAGAGGCCAGGGCATTTAATTCGGAAGCTGTAGAAGACATTGCTGCGGAAAGGATCACCGCCAGCAGCAGGCCAATCAAACCGCGCGGCAGGTTGTTCAGGATAAAGTGGATGAAAACGTAATCTTTGTCGTTGGTTTCAATTAAAGGATCGGCTTCTTCAATAAGTTGTGTAGCTTCCTGCCGCACCTGCAATTCGGCAGCATTCAGTTGTACCAGGTCATTTTTAAAGCTTTCCCTGTCTCCTTCTGAAAATTTTCCGGCATTGGCATAATTCAAAGATTTCTGTTGTTTTTGATCCTGAATTTTTTTCAGTTCCTCCTGAAGGTTATTGTATTCCGAAGACAATTCCGAAGTACTCACCGCATTTGTAGCCGCCGGATTAAAGTTTAACGGTGAATAATTGAACTGATAAAAAACAAAAACCATAACTCCAACCAGCAAAATAAAGAACTGCATGGGGACTTTTAACAGGCCGTTGAAGATGAGACCCAACTGACTCTGCCGTACAGATTTTCCTGAAAGATAGCGCTGCACCTGACTTTGATCTGTTCCAAAATAGGAGAGGGCAAGAAAAGTCCCGCCTATGATGCCGCTCCAAAAGGTGTACCTGTTGTCAAAATCGAATGAAAAATCTATTACGTCAAGTTTTCCGCTGGCACCGGCAATTTCAAGGGCTTCGGTGAAACTAATTTCTTCCGGTAGGTATTGAATTATCAGGATCAAAGCTGCGACCATTCCGAAGAATATCACTGCCATTTGCTGTTTCTGGGTAACATTTACAGCTTTTGTTCCGCCCGAAACCGTATAAATAGTAACGAGTACCCCAATGATGATATTGAGGGTTGTGAGGTTCCAGCCCAGCACCGCCGAAAGAATGATTGCGGGGGCAAAAATAGTGATTCCGGCAGCCAGCCCTCGTTGGATAAGGAAGAGCAAAGCCGTGAGGGTACGGGTCTTGCGGTCAAACCTGGATTCCAAATATTCATAGGCGGTATAAACTTCGAGCCGGTAATAAATAGGAATGAAGACCATACAAATGATGATCATGGCAATGGGAAGCCCAAAATAGAACTGCACAAAGCCCATCCCGTCGTGAAAAGCCTGTCCGGGTGTGGAGAGAAAAGTGATTGCACTGGCCTGGGTAGCCATGACCGACAGTCCCACCGTCCACCACCTGGCTTCGTTGCCTCCCCGAATATAATCCTGGACATCTTTACTGCCGCGGGTTTTATAAACTCCATAGATCACGATGAACGCAAGAGTACCGGCTAAAATGATCCAGTCTATAGTTTGCATATCAGGTGAAGATTGTCATTAAAATGTAAAACAGGAGAATATAGGCGGCATTGGCGAGGAGCACAAGGCTGTATGCTTTTTTCCACTTGTATTTTTGGGGAGCTTCCATTACTTCTGATTGTCTTGTTGTAAACCGGAAACCGATGGTTCATTTTGTGGAAGAGAGAGCATATTAGCGAAAAGCCGGAATGCCCCCGGGACCCCTGCCGGGAATTCCCTGAAAAAGCTAAGGCCGGTATAGATAAAATTGCCCTTCCCATAAGGTGCTACCAAAAGACTGCCTTTGGTGGGCGCTTCATCTTTGTCATTCATCGCGAGAACCGGAGTGAATTCTTTGCCCCATTTGTCGGGAAAATAGAGTCCGCGTTCCTGTACCCAGCCCTCAAAATCTTTGGAAGTTATCTTATTTGGGAAATTGAGAACAGGATGGTTGGGTGCCAAAAATGTCACTTCTGCCGCTTCATTTGTAACCCTGTCGCGGGAAAGTTCGAGTTCGTAAGGCGCAAGTGTTTCAGTGACGAGTCCGCGGCTCGTGTTGTACTGCAGGATGAGATTGCCGCCCTGCCTCACGTACTCAAAAAGCGCCGGTTGCCTATAACGCAATTCATCAATAGTATTGTAGGCGCGAATCCCAACTACTACAGCATCAAATTTTGGGAGGTTATTTCCTGAAATATCTTCAGGATCAAGGAGTTGAACTTTGTAACCCATTTGTTCCAGCGCCTGGGGTACCACGTCTCCCGCCCCTTGAATATAGCCTACCAGATTTCCCCTTTTTTGGATATCCAGTTTTACCAGGCTTGTTTTATTCGGAAGCATTAACGTTTGTAGCGGAATATGCGGATAATCAAGCTGAACTACAGATTTGGAATAAGTCTTCCCGTTTACCACAACTACTGGTTTGAAAACGACTTTATCCTGAACTGCGGGTGGTTGTACTTCAAAGCTGAAGGTTATTTCTTCCCCTTTTTGCAGGGTGTCAAAAATGTGATTTTCGGGAGAGATTTTCCAGCCGGGCATTTCCCCCGGACTCAGTTTTCCTGAAATACCATTCGTCATGGCCTTTACTGTAACCGGAATGCGGCCCGGGGCGCCATTGGCAAATACTAGCACATCTATACCTGCTGTGACAGACACTGCCGGCACTACTTCAAAAGGCCTGTATGATTCGCCAGTTACAGGATCATTGAATTTATAGGTGATGTTCCTTTCAAACGGAATTTCGGCCTGGCCAACTTTTATGATAAACTCGACTTTGAGCTCCCGTGGCGTTTCAGGCAGCCCTATAAGTTCATTTTTGGCGACCTTATACATTCCAGGGCTTCCTTCTTCATCCAGCCAGTAAGGGCTGGTGAAGTTGATATTTTCAGGAATAACAAAATCAATCTCCTGAACCGAAGCGCGATTATTGGCAAGGGAAAGATTGACGGGAATAGTTTTTTCTTCAGGAAGTACTTTGACAGAAAGCAGTTCGGCGGGGATCTCACTTCGGTTTATGGCTTCCAGTTCAAGTTGTACCTGCTCGCCCGGTGTAGCCAGGGGTGAACCTGCCACAGCTTCCAGGTACAGGCCCATTGAAGCTGTGATAATATCTTTTATTTGTCTGGATTTAATTTCTTTCCAGTGCCGGTCTTCCAGGTTTTGAATAAGCTGATAAGCCCGTGCCAGCTGTGGTACACTTGCTGCAGGATTTTGGAAATTAAAATTCTTTTGCACTCTGCTAAGTATATCGCCAATTTCTTTACCGCCTTTTATCCGGCTCCAGGTGGTATTGATCTCGTGAAAAATATCTGGATTATTCTCCGGATGTTTGCCCTTAAGAAGTTCAATATATTCTGAAGCAGTGCCGCGGGTACCGGTGCTGCCAAATCCCTGAGACTGGTGCTGGCTACGGCTTAAGGAAGCAATCTCGGTGTTGGAGAGACCTCTTAGCGGGAAATACACTCCGGTGTCAAAACTGATAAAGCGGGATTTATCTGCCGCATCAAATGCTTCCTGCGATTCGTAGAACCATGGAGAGGTGTTAAAAAAGAGTTTTTTTGGCTGCCATGTTCCCAGCTCATCTGCCAGTTGAGGGTAAGCGGAAGGTTTTCCTGCAAGATCAAAGGCGCGGCTGCTTAAAATTGCGGAAGAGGTGTGATGGCCATGGGTTTCACCTGCCGAATTTGCATCAAAACGGTTGATGATCACATCGGGTTTAAAGGATCTTATGGTACGAACAACATCTTTAAGGACTTCTTCCTCATTCCAGATATTCAGGGTTTCTTCAGGGGTTTTGCTGTACCCAAAATCATTCGCCCGGCTGAAGAATTGCTCTCCGCCATCTACTTTTCGTGCTGCGAGCAACTCCTGGGTGCGAATTACGCCCAGAAGTTCCCTTAATTGCGGACCGATAAGGTTTTGGCCGCCATCACCACGGGTAAGGGAGAGATAAGCGGTACGGGCATTGAGTTCGTTGCTAAAGTAGGAGATAAGGCGGGTATTCTCATCATCGGGGTGGGCTGCAACATACAACACCGATCCCAGGAAGTTGAGCTTTTCAATTTCAGAATAAATTTCTGAGGAATTTAATTTTTCAGGTTGCTGGGCCTGAGCAAGCACACTAATGAAAAGAAAAACAAGGCAAAAAAGCTTCCGCATAGGATATTCTTTTTGATAAGCCTTCAAATATAACAAGATTCCTAACTAAACCATGTTAGAGAGCATCTTTCCCTTCATCGGCATGGTATTCTTTTTCAATTAATGAAACGGCTTTTTGCAGGATGAGGTTATTGGGATAAGTGATCAATTCTCCATCTAATGTACGCAAATGAAGATGAAAAGCCTTGATGTCTTCAATTACGGCTTCTACCGGCATGTCTTTATCGTGAATCTTAATGCGGCTTCCAATTTTGTACGGGAAGGAAAAAAAGAGGATAATCCCGGCAGTGATATTGCTTAAAATTGACCAGATCGCAAACATGGCAACCCCAATTATGGCAAACAGGGAAGAAAAAATGAGCGCAATCTCCTGCGCATTATAACCCCAGGTGAGAGAGAGCAGAAAAATGGCAATAATAGTTACAAGTATGTTAATATACTTGAACATTAGCCTGGTACGGGTAATGTGAATTTCACTGCGGTGCCCCACGCGGTGGGCGGCTTTTTTCATGATAAACTGCAGGATCCAGAGCGCCAAAAGAATGGCTGCAGTGGTAATTATCTGATTTTTGTTTAGAAAGAAAACATCTAACATTCCTGAAAATGAATTTTTGTAAAGATACCTTTTAGGATTAGGAAACCTGGAGTGTGGCTAAAAATTATTCGGTCATTTCAAGCAGGGTGCGGTAGACCAAATGAGTTGGGAGCCCCACTACATTAAAGTAACTCCCTTCAATATGCTCAACCCCAATAAGCCCAATCCATTCCTGAATTCCGTAGGCTCCGGCTTTGTCAAAGGGCCTGAATTTTTCAATGTAATATTTAATTTCATCATCAGCGAGCTCACTAAATGTAACTCTGGTGATTGCATGTACAGTATGCATTTTTTCAGGAGTTTTAAAGCATACCGAAGTAATCACCTCGTGGGTTTTCCCGCCCAGAGCTTTGATCATCTCCAACGCCTGCGCCGGGTCAGCGGGCTTTTCAAGGGCCTTACCTTCATGCCATACTATGGTGTCGCTGGTGATAAGAATGTCGTTGGTATTCAATTCGCTTTCAAAGGCTGCAGCTTTAAGTTCAGCTAGAAAATTGGTGATCTCTGCATCCTTTAATTCTGAAGGATACTCTTCTTTTACCGGCTTCAGCCTTATCTCAAAATCAAGGTCAAGTTCCCTGAAGAACTGTTGTCTACGGGGAGATGCCGAAGCTAAAATAATATGGTGATCTTTTAATTTTTCCTGTAACATAATTATATCAAAACATATTTATAAAAGCCGATAGAGAAGATCCCTGCAGCCAAAACTATTTTTAGAACCAGGCTAAGGTGATGAAATTCCTTTTTGTTCCCTGCACCCACAATTTTTACCATAAAGTAGAGTAGGGGTGCAACAACAGCGATCAATACATAGAGAATCGCGGCCCGGCTTTCATAAAGGTACGTATATAAATAATAAAGTATACCAGTGAGGGGAAGCAGGGCAATGGCGAAGATGATGAAGTTAGTCCTGCTTCTGCCCAGCAGCACCGGCAGGGTTTTGTAACCCGCATTATAATCGCCTGTAATATCTTCCTGATCTTTTACAATTTCCCGAAGAAAATTTACCAGAAAAGCAAAGATTGCGTAATCAACAAGAATTGAAAACATCACTTTTTGAGTGGTGAGATTTTCAGAAGTAATAGCAGGAACAAGATCAAAAATCCCGACCATAACAATGATCATGGCAACCATTACACTTACTACCAGGTTGCCAACAAGTACAGTACCTTTGATTTGGGTAGCATAAAAATAAAGAAAGGCCGAAGGAATGATAAAAAGTGCCACAAAAGAAGGTTTGCCTACCAGGTTGCTCAGGTAAAATCCTATTCCCACTCCAAGAATGTTTAAGGCAATAAACCAGTTCCACGCAACTTTTTCAGAAATTTTGATGCCAATAAGCATTTTTTGAGGCTTATTCACCTTATCGGTGGCTGTGTCGTGAAGATCGTTGATGATATTACCGGCGGCAGCAAGGCATATCATTGAAAACACGAGCAGACTGAAGCTAAAATTACTTAAGGTGGTGTCTATTCCAAAGGGTTCGAATAGAAAATACTTCACCAGTACCTGCGTAATGATGATCATCAAAAGATTGAAAGGCCTCACAAGCTTCAGAAATGGCAAAATTTGCATGGTTTTAAGCGGAAACAAATTTAAGCCCGATGATAGAGGCAATAAGGGTGAAAAGGAAGAACAGCCGCCAAAAATGCACAGGTTCTTTGAATACAAAGATTCCAATTAAGACGGTGCCAAACGCACCTATTCCTGTCCACACTGCATAGGCAGTCCCTATGGGCAGGGTTTGGGTGGCTTTGTAAAGCAGAGACATACTTATTGTAAGGCATAGAAAAAAGCCTGCCATCCACCAGAAGGCGGTGCTGCCTGTAGCTTCCCTGGCTTTACCAAGACAGGTTGCAAAGCCTACTTCAAACAATCCGGCGATAACGAGGAGCAACCAATTCATTGGTGATCATTCCATTTTCCCTGCACTTTTAAGACCTGCTCAATAACGTCTCGCACGCAGCCTTTTCCGCCTTTCTTGTGAGAGATATAGCGCGAGGCTTCCTTGATCTCGGGCGCGGCATCTTGCGGGCAGCAAGGCAAGCCAACTTTTTGCATGGCATATAGATCGGGGAGATCGTCACCCATATAAAGCACTTCCCCAGGTTTGATGTCGTAGATATCAAAGAATTCTTCCATTTGCTCCACCTTATCTGGGCATCCCAGGTAGATGTCGGTAATTCCAAGGCCTTTGAGTCGGGAGCGGACACCCTCATTGTTGCCGCCAGAGATAATGCAGATCGTATAGTCTTTTTCACGCGCATACTTCATCGCATACCCGTCTTTAATGTTCATGGTGCGAAGTAGTTCACCGCTTGTGCTTATTTGTATAGACCCATCTGTAAGGACCCCGTCTACATCAAAAATAAAGGTAGTGATCTGGGCAAGGAATTCTTTATAGCTTTTTTCCATGGAAGGTTTGAATTGCTGAAGTTAATAGTTCGTATATCTTTTTGTTTTCGCCCGATTCCAATAGGTCCAGATGGGCTTTTATAGTCGATTGATCATTCCTGATGGCAGGGCCGGTTTGCACCCCGGCAGGAGAAGCATGTTGCACTTTCCCGGCTGTTTCAGCAATGAGAGGTTTTAAAATGTCGAACGGAATATCGTTCTGTTCACAAATTTGTTCGCCCACTGCATAGAGATGGTTGACAAAGTTGCAGACAAACACTGCCGAAAGATGTAGCTTTTTTCTTTGTTCCGAAGAGATCTCGTAGCAATTCCCTGAAACTTTTGTTGCAAGTGTTTTCAGGATTTCCAGGTCCTGGGCAGTATTAGCTTCAAGGCAAAAAGGAATTTCGGAATAGTTGACATCATTGTCTTTAGAGAAAGTCTGGAGCGGATAAAACACGCCTCTACGGGAGCAGGCTCTAAGGGCGTCAAGGGCTACCGAACCCGAAGTATGGGCTACAAGCGCATTCAGGTCCTTCAGTTTTTCTGAAATTTCAGGAATCACGTCATCCTTCAGGGCCATTAGATATATATCGGCCGGTGCCAGCTCAGAAATTTCGGTAGTTACATCACATTTACTTCGGAAGAAATCCAAAGTTTTTTCAGAATGATTATAGACCTGTTTTATACAAGTTCCTTCCGAAGCAGAAAAAGCTTTGAAAAGGTGTGTGGCAACATTGCCCGATCCTAAAAGTACAATCTCAATCATACGGCTAAAATACAAATTTCTTTTACTCCCGGGGCTGCTCCTGCAGCCGCATAAATATGGAATTTAAGCAACTTTTAATCCCTATAAATTGCTTACTTTTGCGGCATTTATTAAAGCAAGCCCTCGATGCAGAAAAAAATAGCTTCCATCATCTTCTCCACCCGCCTTATGGCTTTCCTTTTTATCGTATTTGCCGTAGCGCTGGGAATGGGAACCTTTATTGAAAACTGGTACAGTACCGAAACCGCTAAAGTCTGGATCTATAATGCCCTGTGGTTTGAAGTGATCATGGCGTTGTTCGTGGTCAATTTTACAGGAAATATTTTCAGGTACCGGCTTCACAAAAAAGAAAAATGGTCATCTCTACTGCTTCACCTTTCCTTTATCTTTATTCTGGTAGGCGCTTTTGTGACCCGGTATATAAGTTATGAAGGCATGATGCCGATTAGAGAAGGTGCGACCGAAAATACTTTCCTCTCAGAAAAGACATTTTTGACCACCTTTATTGATGGCGAAATAGATGGAGAACCACGCCGAAGAGTAGTGGAAAATGAGGTGCTTTTGGCTCCCGGAGCTTCAAATGAATTCACTTTTAATACAGATTATAACGGGCAGCCGGTAAAACTGGAGATCATAGATTACATTCATGGTGCCGAAGAAGGCCTGGTTGAAGATCCTGAAGGAGAAAACTATCTCAAGATCGTAGAAGCAGGTGGTGGCGACAGGCATGACCACTACATCAAGGAAGGGGAGGTGAGCAGTATTCACAACGTGCTGTTCGCCTTGAATAAACCTACAGATGGTGCCATTAATATCACTGTTGAAAATGGGGAATACAGTATTTCTTCTCCTTTTGAAGGTACTTATATGCGAATGGCCGATCAAATGCAGGGGCAGGTAGAAGCCGATTCTGTTCAAACCTTGCTATTGCGTTCTCTCTACAATATGGCGGGTATGCAATTTGTTTTGCCCGATCCGGTGGTACGTGGAAAATACGATGTGATCCCTACCGAAGAAAAGACTGAAGGCCAGCAGGATGCTGCTGTAGTAAGAGTGAGCACTGCAGGCGAATCACAAACTGTAAAACTTCTGGGCGGGAAAGGTATGGTTACCGATCCTATAAAGCTCAATCTTGGCGGCCTCGAATTTTACGTGAGGTACGGCTCTAAAGAATATGAGTTGCCATTCTCTATTAAACTCAACGATTTTATTGCTGAAAGATATCCCGGTACAGAGAAAAGCTACTCCTCTTTTAAAAGTAAGGTGACGGTTATTGATGAGGAGACAACTTTTGATTACGAGATTTTTATGAACCACGTGCTCGATTATGAAGGTTATAGATTCTTCCAGGCCTCTTTTGACCCCGATGAAAAAGGAACGGTACTCTCTGTAAACCACGATTTTTGGGGCACCTGGATTACCTATATCGGGTATACGCTATTATATATTGGGTTAATGTGGGTCCTGTTCGCAAAAGGATCCCGTTTTGGGGAACTTAAGCAAATGCTGGAAAAAGTGAAGAAGAAAAAAGCCAGTATTACCGGAATTTTACTGGTGCTGTTCTCTACAACAGCAGGTTTTGCGCAGGAAGAAGCACATGCGCATGAAAATCCGCTCACAATTCCCAAAGCAAGGATAGACTCGATCATTAAAGCCAATGTGGTTTCTGAAGAGCATGCAGCAGAGTTCGGCCGACTTGTAGTACAGGATGCCGGCGGAAGGATGAAGCCTGTAAACACGTATTCTTCGGAATTACTTAGAAAATTAAGTAAAAGTGATGATTATGAAGGATTAACAGCGGACCAGGTGATGATCTCCCTTACCGAAAATCCAACCATGTGGTACAATGTGCCCGTAATAAACGTTAAAAAGGAAAATGACAGCATCAGGTATATCGTAGGTGTGCCCGAAGACCAGAAATTCATCGCGCTAACCAGCTTTTTTGACAGGGAAGGGAACTACAAACTCTCTCCTTACCTGGAGCGTGCCTACATGGCAGCAGTGCCCGATAAATTTGAAACCGACTTTATTGAAACTGACAGGAGGGTAAACTTGCTCTACAATGCACTGCAGGGAGAAATTCTAAGGATTTTCCCAATCCCGGGGCATGAAAACGACAAATGGGTATCGTTCCCTGAAGCTGCCGAAGCAGGATTTAAAGGAATGGATTCGGTTTACACAAGGCAAATCCTTCCAATGTACTTCAGCGCATTACAAACAGCGAAAAAGACCGGCGATTATTCACAAGCCAACGAATTGCTGAACAGTATCAAAGGTTTTCAGAAAAAGTTTGGAGGAGAAGTAATGCCTTCCGAAGAAAAGCTGGAAACAGAAATTTTGTACAATAAGTACGATATTTTCAGGAATCTCTTTGCCATGTACATGATTGCCGGGGTGCTTATGTTGATCTTCGTAATCTTCCAAATTTTTAGAGATAGCAAAGTCATGCGTACTTTGATCACGGTGAGTAAAGTGGTGATCATCATTTTCTTTATCCTTCACACTGCGGGGCTTATTGCACGCTGGTACATCTCGGGCCATGCTCCCTGGAGTGATGCATACGAGTCGATGATCTATGTGGGTTGGGCTACGATGCTCTTTGGGCTTCTCTTTGGAAGAAAAAGTGATCTAACCATAGCATCTACTGCGTTTGTGACCTCTATGATCTTAATGGTTGCACACTGGAACTGGATGGATCCCTCTATTGCCAACCTGCAGCCGGTACTCGATTCATACTGGTTGATGATACATGTTTCGGTAATTGTGGGTAGTTATGGACCCTTTACCCTGGGAATGATCCTGGGGGCGGTAGCTTTGATCCTCATGATCTTTACGACAAAGAATAATAAAAAGAAGATGGACCTTACCATCAAAGAAATAACGATCATTACCGAAATGGCGCTTACCATTGGTTTGGTGATGTTGACCATTGGGAACTTCCTTGGAGGGCAGTGGGCTAATGAGAGCTGGGGACGTTACTGGGGCTGGGATCCAAAAGAGACCTGGGCACTGGTGAGTATCATGGTCTATGCTTTTGTGATTCACATGCGCCTGGTGCCGGGAATGAGAAGCCGCTGGTTATTCAACTTTATGGCAGTTGTATCTTTTGCCAGTATTATGATGACCTACTTTGGGGTGAACTTCTACCTTTCAGGGCTGCATTCTTATGCCAGTGGAGATAAGGTAATTACTCCAACTTTTGTTTACTATTCTGTAGTAGTTGTAGCCATTTTAGGAGCAGTTTCTTACTGGAGGTTTACCAAGTATTATAAAAAAGGAAACCGAAGCAGGTTGACTGCAGATTATATTAAGAAGAAGAAAAAATAGTGATCGGTATTCAGTGATCAGTGATCAGAAAATTTAAAAGAAAAAATCCTGCTGTACAGCAGGATTTTTTCTTTTAAACCTTAAACCTTAAACCTTAAACCTTAAACCTTAAACCTTAAACCTTAAACCTTAAACCTTAAACCTTAAACCTTAAACCTTAAACCTTAAACCTTAAACCTTAAACCTTAAACCTTAAACCTTACTCAAACTTTCCCTGTTGATAATCTGTATATGCCTGGTCAATTTCTTCGAGCGTGTTCATCACGAAAGGACCCTGGGCTACTACAGGTTCGTTAAAAGGTTCGGCGTGACCAAATAAGACAGTGCTTTCTGCCAAAGCTTCTATGCGCAGGTTTTCATCATCATTATTGAATTCTACGAGATGAAGGGACTGGATGATCTCACCATTGATCTTTATTTCGCCTTTTATGACATAACATAGAATGTTGTGGCTTAGAGGAACCTTTGTAGTGAAAACTCCTTCGGTCTCAAAGAAAAGGGTGCTAAGGTGTATCTCCGTGGGCGTCTCAAAAGGACCCTGAGTTTCATTAAGTTTTCCTGAGACTACCTGAGCTTTAACTTTTCCATCTTCAGAAAAAGTCAGCGGAATTTGCTCTTTTTGAAGCCCCTTGTATGTCGGTGTTGTCATTTTTAACCTCGCCGGTAAATTCACCCATAGCTGCAGGATCTCTAATGGCCCACCTTCCTTTTTAAATTTTTCTGAAGAAACTTCGGCGTGAATAAGGCCTTTTCCGGCGGTCATCCACTGTACGCCGCCACTCTCAATAACACTGTTATTGCCGCCAGAATCTTTATGGGCAATGTCGCCATCAAGAATAAAAGTTACTGTTTCCATTCCCCTGTGCGGGTGCGGCCCAAAAGGCAGGCCATTGTTGCCCGGGGAATACCGTTGTGGCCCGTGGTGATTGAGGAAAAGAAAAGGATCAATCATCCGCAGTGACCTCGTGGGCATGGGGGAATAGGTGATGAGATCGGCAATTGGCCGGTACTCAGCTTTATATGTTCTTTTGATGGTTCTCATGTACAATTACCAATTAACAATGATCAATAAACAATAGTCAATATTCAATTTCAAATGTATTACTCTTTATTTCTCACATAGATGAGTTTATATTTTCCGCGACCCTGATTTTCCCTTGATTCAATTTCAAATTTATCTATAGAGTTTATCATTGGGGTTAACTTTTGAAAACCGTAGTTACGGGAGTCAAAGTTAGGTTGCTTCTTTTGCAGGAGGCTACCCACATCTCCCAGGAAAGCCCAGCCATCGTCATCGGCAACATCAGAGATCGTGGAGGCGATTAATTTGATGACTTTATTGGTGATCTTATCATAATCACTCTTTTTGGTCTCTTTTTCCTTGCTGGATTCCTTCGTCTGGTTCTTCAGGATTTCGATATAAATAAACCTGTCGCAGGCAACTATAAAAGGATCGGGGGTCTTTTTTTCTCCAATCCCAATCACGTTCATTCCGGCTTCTCTAAGGCGGGTTGCGAGTCGGGTGAAATCACTGTCACTGGAAACCAGGCAAAACCCGTCAACTTTTTCCGAATACAGGATATCCATGGCATCAATGATCATGGCAGAATCGGTCGCATTTTTTCCCTGTGTGTATCCGTATTGTTGTATGGGCGTCACGGCATTCTCAAGCAGTACATTTTTCCATTTTGCGAGGTGGGGTTTGGTCCAGTCACCGTAGATCCTTTTTATTGTGGGGTTGCCGTATTTGGCGATCTCTTCCATCATTTCCTTGACATAAGCCGAAGGTATATTGTCGCCGTCTATTAATACCGCTAATCTTGTATCCATTAAATTTAAATTTCCTGATTATCCCATAAAGATAGGGAATTGACATCTACCCGTGGGAGGAGCGCAGGGGATTAAGTTTTTTTTAGGAATGCATACCGACAACCGGAAGAAAATACCTGCCAAAAATGGCATTTTTAAGCATGCTCCGGGTTGTGAGGTTCTATGTGAATAAGAATGTCGGCTAATTCGGGTTTTTCCTGTATGAGCCTGTCCTTTAAATTATGGGCTATTTCGTGGCCTTCGTTGACAGAAAGTTCGCCGTTTACAATAACATGCAGGTCTACATGGTAGGTCATGCCGGTTTTACGAATAAAGCATTTTTCGGTATTAAGTACCCCTTTTTCTTTCATGGAGATCTCCCGAATTTCTTCTACCAAATCATCATAAAGATGCTCATCCATAATTTCACCAAGAGCAGGTCTTAGAATGAGATAGGCATTGTAAAGAATAAAACCCGAGGCAAAAAGTGCCGCCCAGTCATCGGCTGTTTCGTATCCTTTTCCCATAAAAAGGGCAATAGAAATACCAATAAAGGCCATGAGAGAAGTAATGGCATCGCTGCGATGGTGCCAGGCATCGGCTTTGAGAGAGCTGCTGTTGGTCTCTTCTCCTTTTTTATTGATAAACCTGTAAAAGATCTCTTTTGTGAGAATGATTGCCATGAGCACAATGAGCGTATAGGGCTTGGGGATTTTATGCGGAGTCTGGATATTCTCAATACTTTCCATAACAATTATTGTCGCCGAAACCACCAGGAAACCTACCACAGCAAAGGTGATAAGCGGTTCCACACGGCCATGCCCGTATGGGTGGTTATCATCGGCGGGCCGGGCTGAATATTTTAATCCAAAGAGCACCAGAAGGCTTGAAAATACGTCGGTGGTAGATTCTATGGCATCGGCAATTAGGGCGTAAGAATTCCCAAAAACACCTGTAACGCCCTTTATTACGGCAAGTGCGGCATTGCCGGCAATGCTGTAGTAAGAGGCTTTTATGGCCTGCCGGTGAGCATCAGTCTTCATAGATTTTTGAAACTAAAGAGGCTTCCTTAAAAGCTGTATTTCTGTCTCCTGAACTTTTTGAGGATCTTGTTACTTCTGAAAATCAGCTTGGTAAGATCCTGAAAAAGTAGCTCCAGAATGACATTTTTGACAACTTTTAAGACAGCCTCGTTTCTGTCTTCCTGAAATATTCAGGAGTTATATAAATTTAAAGCATCCTGAAATCAATTCAGAATGATATTTGTTAACTGCGGGAGTACCTTATTTAAGCCTCCTCTTCAGTGGTTTCTTCCATAGTGTGGTACACGTGCTGTACATCATCATCTTCTTCCAGTTTTTCAAGAAGCTTTTCTACATCGGCGGCTTCTTCAGGAGATAATTGTTTTGTTACCTGCGGAATATATTCAAATCCGGAGGAGATGATCTCGATGTCCCTGCCTTCCAGTTCCTTCTGAAGGGCTCCAAACGCCTCAAAAGGTGCATAAATGATGATTCCGTCTTCATCTTCAAAAACTTCTTCGGCACCAAAATCTATTAGTTCCAGTTCCAGTTCTTCAGCATCCAGGTTATCTTTGGCGATGCGGAAGTTACAGGTGTGGTCAAACATAAATTCTACCGACCCTGAAGTTCCCAGGTTGCCGTCGCATTTGTTGAAATACGAACGCACGTTGGCAACTGTACGGTTATTATTGTCTGTAGCAGTTTCTACCAGCACTGCAATACCGTGTGGTGCATAACCTTCAAAAAGTACGATCTTATAGTCGCCCTGGCTTTTATCTGAAGCTCTTTTTATAGCCCGCTCAATATTGTCTTTGGGCATATTGACACTCTTGGCATTCTGGATCACAGCCCGTAACCTCGAATTAGTGTCGGGATCTGGACCGCCTTCCTTAACAGCCATTACTATGTCTTTCCCGATGCGGGTGAAAGCCTTGGCCATAGCAGACCATCGCTTCATTTTACGCGCTTTACGGAATTCAAATGCTCTTCCCATTTTAATCTATTAATTGAGGGGTAAAAATAGGAAAAAACATCAAGCTCCTAAAAAAGATTATTCTCCTGCGTCTACAATATCTTCTATGCTTCGGGCGAGTTTAAAATCTTTGTGGGTAACCCCGCCGGCATCATGTGTAGAGAGGGAAATTTCGAGTTCGTTGTAGACGTTTGTCCACTGTGGGTGATGTTGTTGGGCTTCGGCTTCAAAAGCGATTCTCACCATTACCGAAAATGCTTCTTTAAAGTTCTCGAACTGAAAAGTGGTGTGAATAGCATCATCTTTATATTCCCAGCCTTCAAGTTCTTCAAGCTTTGATTTGATCTCTTTTTCATCTAAAATCTGCATATCTCCGAAGTTTTATTTTTTTAAAGTTAAGCAACCTCGTAGCGCAGAAAGATGAATTAGTAGAATATTAACACTAGGATACCAGTGTGCTGGCCACCACCTGCTGAATAGAAATTTGTAAATTCTTTGGAAGCAGATTGTCCTTGGGAATGACGGCTAGAAAACGATCAAAGTTTGAATCGTAGACGTTTTTTAAAAGCGGCTTTTTCTCTCCAAGGGTTTCGCAAATCTCTGCTACCAGGTCATTGTGGTGAATGAGGTCGTTGCTGCCAAGGTGAAATACTCCCTGCCTGTTCCTGTTAATGATGTAATGCAGTTGCTGGGTCATTTTTGCTTCGTAGGTAGCATTTACCACCACATTCGAAAAAACTTCAATGGCTTCCTGTTCTTGCAGCTGCCTTTTTATTTCGGTAACACGCGGTGAATTTGCTCCAAAGACCATGGGCAACCGGGCGATGACATACTTGTTGTTGGGCAATCGCAAGAGCGCATTTTCGATCTTTATTTTAAACCTTCCGTAGACACTTTGAGACAGCGTTTTGTCATATTCGTATGACGGATAGTTGGTAAAAGCATCAAAGACATTGGCAGAAGACAGAAAAATGAGCTTTGAATTCTTGTTTTTCAACAGGTAATCTATAATCTCAAAGTGGGTGTGTACCTGTGCCAAAAAGTTTCCGCGCAGGGCAGACACAATGACATTGGGTTGCAGGTTCTCCAGCAAAATGCTAATGCTTTCCCGCTCCAGGTCAAACTGGTGGAACTTCTGGTTCTTTTCGAAAAACGCATTGTCGGTATGGTAGGTGGCGTGCGTATCAAAATAGGGGTAAAGCTCTTTATACAGGGCATTCCCGATAAAGCCGCTTCCCCCTAAAATCAAAATTCTCTTCAAAAACTATCCTTTATAAAATGGCATTTTTACCACTGTGGCAGGAAGAGCTTTTTTGCGTATCTGAATATTTATTTTGCTTCCCGGTGTGGCTAACTCTACAGGAACATATCCCATTCCAATTCCCTTTTCGAGCGATGGAGACATGGTTCCTGAAGTTACATTGCCAATAACCTTGCCACTATCATCTACAATCTCGTAACCCTGACGCGGAATTCCGCGCTCATCAATTTCAAAACCTACAAGCTTGCGCTTTGGCCCATTTTCTTTCTGTTCCTTAAGAGCTTCAGAATTAACGAAATCTTTGGTGAACTTAGTGATCCAACCAAGACCTGCTTCGATTGGGGAAGTGGTATCGTCAATATCATTTCCGTAGAGACAGAAGCCCATCTCCAGGCGCAGGGTATCTCTTGCTGCAAGACCAATTGGTTTGATGCCATAATCTGCACCTGCTTCAAAAACACGGTCCCACACACGCTGTGCATCATCATTTTTCACATAGATCTCAAAACCGCCACTGCCGGTGTACCCGGTGGCCGAAATAATCACGTTTTCGGCTCCTGCAAAAGGTGCCACCTGAAAAGTGTAGAATTTTATTGTTGAAAGATCTACATCGGTAAGAGACTGCATAGCTTCGGCAGCTTTTGGCCCCTGGATGGCGAGCAGCGAATATTCATCTGATAGATCGCGAATGGTAGCATCCATAGTATTGTACTGGGAGATCCAGTTCCAGTCTTTCTCAATGTTTGATGCGTTAACTACAAGAAGATATTTCTCCTCATTGAAACGGTAGATAATTAGATCATCTACAACTCCGCCATCGGCATTTGGTATGCAGCTGTATTGCGCCTTTCCGTCGGTAAGTTTTGAGGCGTCGTTAGAGCTTATTTTCTGGATCAAAGCCAGGGCATTCTCTCCTGTGATAAGGAACTCTCCCATGTGGGAAACGTCAAATACACCTACCGCTTTTCTCACGGTCTCGTGTTCAATGTTTACACCTTCATAGGAAACGGGCATGTTGTAGCCTGCAAAAGGAACCATTTTAGCTCCAAGTTCTATATGAGTAGAGGTAAGTGCTGTATTCTTCATTTAAAAATTATTTTCCGCAAATTTATTAAATTCCGAAAGGAATGGGCGGTTAATACAGAAATTTTCAATAGAAATAGATAAGGCAAAGGCTGGGCACAAAGGAAATTTTATATTTGTATAACTTTTCAAAATAAATGAATTCATGAAGATCCTTAGTGCCAAACAAATAAAGCAGGCTGATAAACTGACTATTGAAAAGCAGGGGATTTCTTCCACCGAATTAATGGAGAGAGCTGCCACGCTGGTTTTTGATGAAATTCATAAGCGCCTGCAAGGGGCACCGATTCCTGTAAAGATCTTCTGCGGAATTGGGAACAATGGCGGGGATGGCCTTGTAGTGGGGCGGCAGTTGATAGAAGCGGGCTATGATGTCACCATATGTATAGTAAACTACAGCGATCAACGGTCGCCGGATTTTCTGGTGAATTACGATCGGGTAAAGAACCTCTCAAAAAACTGGCCTGTACTTCTTAAAGCCGAAGACGACCTTCCCGAAATAAAGTATGGCGATTTTGTAGTTGATGCCATCTTTGGAGTAGGCCTAAACCGGCCGCTACCTGGCTGGGTCGCTGAGTTGGTACAGCACATCAATGCCTCGGGAGCCTTTGTTCTGGCTATAGATATACCTTCGGGCCTTATGGCCGATGCTGCGGTAGCAGATATGGAATCTATTATTAAAGCGAGCTATACAATCAGTTTCCAGGTGCCAAAAATGGCATTTTACCTGCCCGATACTGCGCCTTTTGTTGGCGACCTGCAAATCCTCGACATTGGGCTCGATCCCGGATTCCTCAAAGATGCCCCTGCAGCAGCCGAATTGATTGGCAAAGCCGAAGCAAGGGCCCTTTACACCCCACGCCAAAGATTTACCCATAAAGGAACTTATGGCCATGCCCTGATCATTGGAGGGAGCTACGGTAAAATAGGCAGTGTGTGTCTCAGCGCTACTGCTGCTTTGCGTGCAGGTGCTGGTTTGGTGACGATTTATGCGCCAAAATGCGGATATGATATCCTGCAAACGGCACTTCCCGAAGCTATGGTAATTACCGATCCGCATAAAGAGATACTTACCAATATAGACTTTGACCTTGATCCCGATGTGATAGCATTCGGAGTAGGAGTGGGCACTAAAGAAGAAACTATTGAAGCTTTTGAACAACTGCTGAAGAAAAATAAAAAGCCGATGGTCATAGATGCCGATGGACTTAATATACTTTCCAAAAAAAACGATTTACTCGGGCTTTTACCCGAAGGCAGTATCCTAACGCCTCATCCCAAAGAACTGGAAAGGCTGATAGGTTCATGGGAAGATGATTATGAAAAACTGGAGAAGGCGAGGACTTTCACTAAAAAACATAAAGTTGTTCTGCTTATTAAAGGCACCTATACCTTTACAGTAACTCCAAACGATCTTTTTATTAACACCACCGGCAATCCCGGGATGGCCACAGCCGGCAGCGGAGATGTGTTGACCGGTGTGCTAGCTGCACTTGTTGGCCAGGGATACGAATCCCTTCGCGCCACCATCCTTGGAGTATACCTGCATGGTAAAGCCGGAGATATTGCAGCCGAAAGATTCAGTTATGAAGGAGTGGTTGCAGGAGATATTGCAAAGAACACAGGAGCCGCGATTTTTGACCTTTTTGAAACCGAAAAAACCAACATTTCCTAATGAGAGATTGTCATTATATAAGTTCTTCTGTCCTCGACATTGAAGAAATAAGGGAGATTATTCAGAATAATAAAAGCCTTGCCCTTAGTGAAGAGGCTGTTTACCAGATTGAGAAGGCGAGAAGGTATCTCGACCAAAAAATGAAGGAGAACAAGAGCCCCATTTACGGGATCAATACCGGTTTTGGCTCTTTGTGCAATGTGAAGATCTCAACAGAAAATCTTACCAAACTACAGGAAAACCTGGTAATGTCTCACGCCTGCGGAACAGGTGAAAAAGTATCAAAACCTATCATCAGGTTGATGTTACTGTTAAAAATACAATCCTTGAGCTACGGGCATTCCGGGGTTTCACTCGAAACTGTGAACAGGCTTATAGATTTCTTCAATGAAGATGTGCTGCCGGTGATTTATTCTCAGGGATCTTTGGGAGCTTCAGGAGATCTTGCACCCCTTGCTCACTTGTCACTTCCGTTGATTGGGAAAGGAGAGGTTTATCTTAATGGCGAAATTATTCCTTCGGAAGAAATGCTGAAGAAATTTGGGTGGAAGCCTATCACTTTGCAGTCTAAAGAAGGTCTTGCCCTGCTTAACGGAACCCAGTTTATGAGCGCCCATGGTGTATATGCGTTACTTCAGTCTAACCGGCTTTCTATTTGGGCCGATGTCATTGGAGCCTTATCTGTAGATGCTTTTGATTGTAACACTTCTCCTTTTGATGAGCTGGTACATCTGGTACGGCCACATCGCGGGCAGGTGAAAACAGCCGAGAGAATCAGGAAGATCCTTGCAGGAAGTGAAATAGCCAAACAGGTAAAGCAAAACGTACAGGATCCTTACTCCTTCAGGTGTATACCGCAGGTGCATGGTGCCAGCAAGGATACGCTCGATTTTGTGTACAAATGTTTTAAGACCGAAATAAATTCGGTTACCGATAATCCTAATATTTTTGCAGATGCCAATAAGATCATTTCGGGAGGGAATTTTCACGGGCAACCGTTAGCTTTGTCCTTAGATTACCTGGCTATTGCTATGGCCGAGCTGGGTAGTATTTCCGAAAGAAGGATCTATCAGCTGGTATCTGGTTTGCGTGGGCCTGCATTTTTGGTTGATGCACCGGGACTTAACAGCGGATTCATGATTCCGCAGTACACCGCCGCCAGTATTGTGAGTCAGAACAAGCAACTTTGCACCCCTGCGAGTATAGATTCTATTGTATCTTCAAACGGGCAGGAAGATCATGTGAGCATGGGGGCTAATGCCGCCACAAAAGCAGTAAAAGTTGTAGAAAATGTAAACAGCATTTTGGCCATAGAACTCTACAACGCGTCACAGGCATTGTCGTACAGAGGTGCTTATAAGACTTCTCCTGTTCTTCAGAAATTAATAGAAGAATTCAGGAAAGAAGTTCCTTTGGTAAAAGAGGATGTTGTTATGGCACCTTTTATTCAGAAGGCAAAAAAATTCCTTCAGAATTACCCTTTAAGCGATTTTACCTTTGAATAAGCATTTATTTGCTCCATCATCCAGACTTTAGCTTCCTCAAGGGAGCTAAAGATCTCAAAGGAATTTTTATTGGTGTAAAACTGCCGTTCTACACGGGCGGTTTGGCGGGTTAACGCATTTTCAGAAACCACGGCAATGGCTTTTAGGCGTGGGTGCTCGGCAGACTCGCGGTACACCATGGGATTCACTGCGTAAGAGTGTATTCTATGGGAAATATATCCGAAGTAATCGTGGCCAAAGCTCTCGCTGCCAATTTGCAGGATTTTTCTGTTCGTTTCTACATCAAGTAAAGCACCTTCGTTCATTTCATTGATCAGTATCCTGTCTTGGACCCAGATCACGCCGCAGTCCAACTCAACTTTTCTTGTCATTATATGTTTGGAATAGGCCGTGAAATTATCATTTTTATTTTGAAGTTAATGAAGCAGCCAGTGAGATTGGATGAAAAAAAATAAGGTCTTCAAAAATGGCATTTTTGAAGACCTTATTTTTTAAGGAGTTAGGTGATTATTTTAAACTGCCAACCATATCCTGGGGTCTTACCCATTCATCAAATTCCTCGGCAGTGACATACCCAAGGTTAACGGCCTCCTCTTTTAAGGTAGTGCCGTTTTTATGTGCGGTATTGGCAATTTCGGCTGCCTTGTAATATCCAATCTTAGTGTTAAGGGCCGTAACCAGCATCAAAGAGTTATTGAGTAGCTCCTGTATCCTTGGCTTGTTTGGTTCAATACCGGTCGCACAATGTTCGTCAAAAGAAGCGCAGGCATCACCTAGCAACTGTGCACTTTGAAGGATATTTGCTGCCATCACCGGTTTAAATACATTCAGTTCAAACTGTCCCTGCATGCCTCCCACGTTAATAGTAACGTCATTTCCAATCACCTGTGCACAAACCATGGTTAGGGCTTCTACCTGGGTTGGGTTTACTTTACCGGGCATAATAGAAGATCCTGGTTCATTGGCAGGAATAAGGATCTCACCAATTCCACTTCTTGGGCCAGAGGCCAGCATTCTTACATCATTGGCAATTTTATTAAGAGACACTGCCAGTGTTTTTAATGCACCACTTGTTTCTACAAAAGCATCGTGAGCTGCTAAGGCTTCAAACTTATTAGGAGCAGAGGTAAAAGGAAGCTCAGTGAATTTTGCAATAAACTCAGCTACGCGTTTTGAATAGCCTTTTGGGGTATTCAATCCGGTTCCTACTGCTGTTCCGCCCAGGGCGAGTTCAGAAAGGTGTGGCAGCGTGTTCTCAAGGGCGTTAAGGCCGTGGTCAAGTTGAGAAACATATCCGCTGAATTCCTGTCCTAAAGTAAGGGGAGTGGCATCCATAAAGTGGGTGCGGCCAATCTTTACCACATCCTTGAATTCTTCCGACTTCTTTTTAAGGGTGTTGCGGAGTTTCTTTACTCCGGGAATGGTTACTTCTACAATCTTCTTGTACACTGCGATGTGCATTCCTGTAGGGAAAGTGTCATTTGAAGATTGAGATTTGTTCACATCGTCGTTAGGAGATAGCACTTTTTCACCTTCTCCAACAGTTCTTCCGGCAATTTGCTGGGCACGATTGGCAATTACCTCGTTGAGGTTCATGTTGCTTTGCGTTCCGCTGCCTGTTTGCCAAATCACCAGGGGAAACTGGTCATCGTGTTTCCCTTCAAGTATCTCTTCACAAACTTTTGAGATGTAATCTCTTTTGTCTACTGAAAGAACCCCAAGTTCACAGTTAGTGAAGGCTGCAGCCTTCTTAAGATATGCGAAACCGTAAATGATCTCCAGGGGCATTGAGCCCGGAGCGCCGATTTTAAAGTTGTTCCTGGAGCGTTCGGTTTGTGCTCCCCAAAGTTTATCTGAAGGGACTTTTACTTCCCCCATGGTATCCTTTTCTATTCTGTATTCCATGATTTAATTGGTTTACTACAAATTTACATCTTCGATGAATTATAAGCACTTAAAACGAGACAAAATTAGGGTGGAAAGAGGAAAAAAATCGGCTGCTTTTTTAAACCCGAAATCAACATAAAAAATAAAATAAAAACTTTTGCGATAACTTCTTAGAGTTTCTATCTTTGGCAAAGATTCAATAAAATACTACGCATGTTTGAATTTGATCAATATTTAGGCTTTCTGGCTTTCCTTATTATACTACTCATCGGGTTTTGGGTAATGCTATTCTTAACCGCCATTATTCCTTATTGGATAGGAGGCGCAGTTAAAGAGATGCTCGACGAAAAGAAAGAAAAGAAACGCCTGGAAAGGGAAAAAGCTTAAAAAGGACTTCAAGTCCTTTTTTTTTTTGTGGCACTTTTTAGAGTCAGCACAGAATACAGAAAAGCCGTCAAATTTGACGGCTTTTCTGTATTCTGTGCTATTTTGTTACTCTAGAAGTCTCCTCCTTCATCGCCCATACCGCCATTCATGTCACGACCTTCTCTATTCTGTCTTTCCTGGTCGCGGCGCTGTTGGTTGAACCTGTAAGTGAACGAAAGAATGATACTGCGTTGCCTCCATTGAAACTCACTTTCTCTCTCAAATCTTTCAGTTACTGTAAATGACTCTCTTTTTCGGGAATTCAGTAGATCCTGGATGTTAAGGGTGAGCGAGGCTTTTTCGTTGAACAATTCTTTACTCAAAGCCATATCTACCATAAATAAACCGTCGGTTTCTGTTTGGGCTCCTTCCGAAGCACCTCTGTAAAAAGCATTTGTTTGCCAGTCTATCTTGGCAGGAAGTGAAACTTTAGAGCTAAACCTTCCATACCAGCTGGTGTTTTTAGCGCTGTAGTCAACCCCGTTATAATCTCCGTCGGTATCAAACTGGAAGAAGTTTACACTTCCATTCAGCCGCAGCCATCTCGTAGGATTGTATAACACTCCGGCTTCGGCACCAATTCGTGCTGTGGTAGCTAAGTTGATAGGAATAGTTCTTATAACCTGCGTGCTATCTGTGGCTGTAGAAATTTGTTCTACCCTTTCAAATGAATCGGTTTCATATTGGTAGTAAACCGAAGAGGTAAGGGTGAGCTTGTCCCATCTTTTAAGGTAACCAAGGTCGAACGCATCTGAATAAGCCGGTTCAAGGTTTGGATTTCCCTGAAAGATGTTTGTTCTACTGGCTCTTGAAGGGAAAGGATTAATAAACCAGCCACGGGGCCTGTTTATCCTTCTGTTGTATCCAAGCGTGATATTTTCCTGCTCGTTTAATTCATAAATAAGGTTCACAGTAGGGAATAGGCCCAGGTAATTGTTGTCAAAATCTGTATCAATAGGGATCTTAAATTCTTCTCTTAATTCTTCCTCGGTAAGATCGGAATCAATTTTCCCTTTCAGCTGAGTGTTTTCAAGGCGTAATCCCAAAAGGAAAGAGAAATCTCCAAACTTATTTCCGTATTGTGAATAAAGAGAGTTCACATTTTCGGTGTAAGTGAATACGTTGGTAAGCGGACTCAATTCTAATACCCCGTTCTCCCTATTTTCGAGCAGGAGTTGGTAATCGGTAACTTCTTCTTCAAAGCTTCCGCGGTATCCTGCCTCAAATTGAGCATTCTCTCCAATTGGCCTCACGTAATCGGCCTGCAGAAGGAATTCATTCTGTGTTTCTTCAGTGAAAGTTTGTTCCAGTGGATAAAAAGGATCAAGCTTAGTGGTATTTGAAACAATACTTTCGTTAATGTCTCCCGTTTGCGTTTCCTCATCCCGTTCGTATTGGATGTCGGCCGTTAACTGGTGCCCGCTGTCATTAAATTTATTGATGTAATTCAGGGCAAACTGGTAACTGTTGTCGTCTTCAATCTGGTTTTCTGTACGCAGCGTCTTTAATATCCCTTCTTCGGTATATTCGGTGCTGCGGTTGTTGGTAATATCCTCATCTTCGCCATACCTGTAGAATCCGGTTGCTGTAATCGATGACATATCGGTTATGTAATATTCCATCCCAAGGCTGGTGTAGAAATTTCGGTTGAGACGATCCATTCTTCGATCTTCAACAAGCCTTTCAGAAGTAGGATCTATAAGCTCTCCTTCTTCATTTGTGTACTCCAAATAACGAGTGTCTGAAAATGCTTTTCCGGGGGCATCAAAATATCTGAATCCGGTAGTGTTGAAAATATTAAATTTATCTTTTCTAAGGTTCACATTAGCTGAAAGTCCCACCTGATCGGGGTCTCCAACTCTTGCAGAAACTGATCCGTTAAGACCAAGTGTCTTTTCTTTTTTGAGGATAATATTCAGGATCCCTGCTGTACCTTCGGCATCATATCTTGCTGAAGGAGAAGTGATCACCTCCACGCGCTCAATAGCATCTGCCGGAAGTTGGGATAGCACATCGGTATTTCCAAATCCTGCCATGGCCGAAGGTTTGCCATTAATAAGGATACGCACATTCTCGTTTCCTCTAAGACTTATTCCGCCTTCAATATCTACTGAAACCGATGGTACATTATTAAGAGCATCGGCTACTGTACCGCCTGCAGTGGTAAGGTCTTTACCTATATTGTATATCTTTTTATCGAGCCGTACTTCTACCTGTGTGGTTTCAGCAGTTACCACGACCTCTTCCAGTTCCCCGGCTGCCATTCCAAGCTTTACAGCACCCATGTTGAGGTCTTTATTTACCTGGCGATTTTTAAAAGTTTTAGGTTCAAAAGAAATGAATTCTATAGTGATATTATAGGTTCCCTGGCGTACGTCAATATTGAAATTTCCCTGCCCATCTGTAATGCCTCCCGTAACGTTTGATGGGTCGCCGGTGCTTTGAAAAGAAATGGTGGCATACTCCAGCGGAGTACCCTGCTCATCGGTCACTTTTCCCGAAACTTCATACTGGGGTGCCTGTGCAAAGGCTGAAAGAGAAAGTAATAAAAAGAAAGAAAAAATTAAGGCACTGGTTCGGTGCCGGGTGATGCTCGTAATCATACTTGGTTTTATTTCTTTGACAGGTAAAAACCGAAATGGTTTAATTTTTTACTTAAAAAAGCAGTTTTTTATTATAAATGACTGGTTATTAGGTGAAAAATAAGCGCTAAAGAGAGAAAAAAGAAGTGGCGGCTCATTTATAAAAAGTTGTATTTGACTATTCTGAAAAACTGAATAAAGCGGTAATGCTTTTCATCTGAAGACAAATCTTCCCTTTTGGACGATGCTGTAAAAAACAAAACCGGAACGCAAGTCCCGGTGTGTCAAAAATGCCTTTTTAGAAGCCTCTTGTTTTATCCTATCAGCTCTTCAATATTGGAAGCCGGTCTTCCTATTACCGCTTGATGTTCTGTCTCAACAATAGGTCGCTGAATGAGTTTTGGGTTTTCAGCCATCACTCTAATGAGTTCTTTATCGCTTAAATCGCGGTCCCGATAATCTTCTTTCCAGATTTTTTCTTCTGTACGCACCAGTTCAATAGGCGCCATATTTAATTTCTGAAGTAGATCTGCAATTTCTTTTTCGCTCAGGGTGTCCTTCAAATATTCGCGCACTTCAAAATCTTTGCCCGATTCTTCCAGAACCTGTAATCCTTCGCGAGATTTTTTGCATCGGGTATTGTGGTAGATCTTTAGCATAGTTAAGAGTTAGTAGTCAATAGTTAATAGTAAGTAGTTAAGAGTTATGAATTCAATTTATTTGAGCTGGTTGCGAGTTGCAGGTTTCTTAATTTTAAACCTTAAACCTTAAACCTTAAACCTTAAACCTTAAACCTTAAACCTTATTCCGCCTTCTGTCCCATCATCATGAGAAAGGCTTTTAGGAACTGGTCAATATCTCCATCCATCACCGAGTCAACATTTCCTGTTTCTTCGCCGGTGCGAACGTCTTTTACAAGCTTGTAGGGGTGCATCACATAATTCCTTATTTGTGATCCCCATTCAATCTTCATTTTGGAATCTTCAATTTCCCTGCGCTGCGCCTGTTGCTTCTGAAGTTCAATTTCATAAAGCTGACTCTTCAGTAACTGCATGGCTTTGGTCTTGTTGTCAAGCTGGGAACGGGTTTCAGAATTCTCTATCACAATGCCCGAAGGTGCGTGGCGCAGCCTTACGGCAGTTTCCACCTTGTTCACATTTTGACCTCCTGCACCCGATGACCTCATGGTTTCCCACGAAATATCTGAAGGATTGATATCAATTTCAATAGTTTCATCGGCCAGAGGATAAACATAAATACTGGCAAACGAGGTATGCCTTTTCGCGTTACTGTCAAAAGGGGAGATTCTCACCAGGCGGTGCACTCCATTTTCTCCTTTTAGCCAGCCAAAGGCAAACTCACCTTCTATTTCTATGGTCACTGTTTTCACTCCTGCAACCTCGCCGGCCTGGTAGTTGAGTTCCCGTACAGAGTAGCCCCTGTCTTCGGCCCAGCGCAAATACATGCGCATCAACATTTCGGCCCAGTCACAACTTTCGGTACCACCGGCACCGGCAGTTACCTGCAGTACTGCACTTAAATTATCTCCCTCTTCAGAAAGCATATTTTTAAACTCCAGGTCTTCAATAAGACTTTTGGATTTTTCATGCCTTTCTTCAACATCTTCAGCTGTAGCTTCTCCTTCTTTGTAGAATTCATAGATCACTTCGAGATCGTCCACAAGAGTGACAGCCTCTTCGTAATCGTCTACCCATTTCTTTTGAGAATTGAGCTCTTTTACAAGAAGTTCCGCTTTTTTGGGATCATTCCAGAAATCGGGAGCCAGGGTTTTTTCCTGGAGATTGGATATTTCTATGTTTTTGGCATCAACGTCAAAGATACCTCCTTAACGCAACCAGGCGATCTTTGAGATCTTTTATTGTCTCTATTGTAAGCATACTTGAATTTTGAACAAAAATAGAATTAATGAGGTTTCCGGAAAACTATTTTACCAATATTTTATAGTTTTATACACCTTCAAAAATGTCATTTTTAAAGATCATTTCTGAAGGTCAAACGTTTAATATTTTATGATGAAAGAAATAGATCTTAGAAGTGATACGGTCACAAAACCTACCGAAGGTATGATGCAGGCTATTATTAACGCCGAAGTGGGAGATGATGTTTATAAGGAAGATCCCACGGTGAACAAACTCGAGAGGAAGCTCGCTGATATGTTTGGAATGGATGAAGCCCTGTTTTTTCCTACCGGAAGTATGGCCAACCAGGCAGCAATTAAATTACACACCCAGCCGGCCGATCAATTGATTTGCGACAAGTGGGCTCATGTGTACAACTACGAAGGCGGCGGAGCGTCCTTTAACAGCGGAGTGTCCTGTAAATTGGTTGATGGTGACCGCGGGATGATCACTGCAGCCCAGGTAGAGGAGAATATTAATCCGCCCGACTTTTATCACAGTCCACTTACCACACTTGTTTGTCTGGAAAACACCACTAACAAAGGGGGCGGAGCCTGTTACGACCTTGAAGAGATAAAAAAGATAAGAAAGGTGTGCGATGAACATAATCTCGGCCTGCACCTTGACGGCGCCCGACTCTTCAATGCCCTGGTAGCTAAAAATGAAGACCCGAAAGACTATGGGAAGATCTTTGATACTATTTCTGTATGTCTTTCTAAAGGTTTGGGTACGCCAATGGGCACTGTGCTTATAGGAAATAAGAAGGTGATGAAAAATGCCATGCGCCTGAGAAAAGTTCTGGGTGGCGGCATGCGCCAGGTAGGATTTATGGCCGCCGCGGGTATATATGCCCTCGATAACCAGGTGGAACGCCTGGCTGAAGACCATAGAAGAGCTTCAGAAATTGGTAAAACCTTAAACTCCCAAAGTTATGTTGGCGAAGTTGAGCCAGTAGAAACAAATATTGTGATCTTCTATCTCAAAAATGCTTCAGATGAAGCAGCTTTTATGAAATCCCTTCAGCAGGAGAACATCAGGATAAGTAATATGGGGCAGGGGAAGCTAAGGATCGTTACCCACCACGATTATTCCGAAGAAAAGCATCAAAGGTTTCTGAAAGTGCTGGAAAAAATAAAGCTGTAAAAAAAAGATACCCGTCAAAAATGCCATATTTGACGGGTATCTTTTTTTTAGTCGTTAGACTGTAGTGGGGAGACGGTAGAATTAAAGATTATCTCAAATCTCCCGTCTCATATCTCAAGTCTAATATCTCATATCTATTTGCCCAGCATATCATTCATTCCGGGAATATCGGGCATACCTTCTTTGGCAACGGCGGCAAGTTCGGCTTCGTTTACTTCGGTTGCACGGGCAACAGCTTTATTGATGGTAAGCACCAGGTAATCTTCCAGCTGTTCTTTGTCTTCAAGAAGTTCATCGGCAATTTCGATGTTTTTGATCTCGCGGCTTGCAGTAATAGTAACTTTTAAAAGTCCGTCGGCCGATTGTTCATCGAGCAAAACAGTTTTAAGCCTTTCTTTTGTTTCTTCAACTTTTTTTTGGGTCTCTTTGATTTTATTCATCATGCCCATCATATCTCCAAACATAGTTTCATTTTTTCTGTTAATACAAAATTACCTAAAAAGTCTAATAAGAGAACTAATAGACACAGTTTTAAGTTTTCTTTATTAGAAAGCTTAACTTTGCAGCCGGTAAAAATAAAATGGAAAGATGAAAGTGGTTGCTCAAGAAATTAAGACTCCGCGGGCGAAAAAGATTCCCGTACAACTTGAAAAACACGGAGATGTTCGTATAGATGATTACTTCTGGCTGCGAGAGCGCGAAAACCCTGAAGTACTTGATTACCTCACCCGAGAAAATGACTATAATGAGCAAATGACGGCTCATACAAAACAGCTGCAGGAAGACCTTTTTCAGGAGGTGAAGAAAAGGATCAAGGAAGATGATTCTTCTGTTCCTTATAAACTGAATGGTTACTGGTATGTTACCCGCTTTGAAAAAGGCAAGGATTATCCAATCTATTCCCGGAAAAAAGAAACGCTCGATGCGCCTGAAGAAATCCTTTTCGACGTGAACGAGATGGCTAAAGGACACGACTACTACAGGCTTAGCGGCTTAAGTGTGAGCCCAAACAATAAGCTTATTTCTTATGCGGTAGATACGGTGAGCCGTAGAAAATATACGCTCTACATTAAAAACCTGGAGACGGGCGAAGTATATCCTGAAAAGATCAAGAATACTACGGGTGGCGCTACCTGGGCAAATGATAATAAAACGCTTTTCTATGCCCGAAAGGACGAGGAAACCTTGCGTAGCAACAAGATTTTCAAGCATCGGCTGGGAACAAAGGCCAAAGAGGATGAGCTTGTTTTCTTTGAGGAAGACGAGACCTTTCATACTTATGTTTATAAATCTAAATCTCAGCGTTATATAATAATAGGATCAGACAGTACTTTAACTTCAGAATACAGGTTTATTGCCGCCGATGATCCTCATGGGGAATTACAAATTGTACAGCCCAGAATTAGGGGTGTGGAGTATGGAATTGCCCACTACCGTGACAGTTTTTATATCCTCACAAATAAAGACGGAGCTACCAATTTCAAGCTGATGAAAGCACCGGTACACAATCCGGGGATAGAAAACTGGGAAGAAGTAATTCCGCACCGCGAGCATGTGTTGCTTGAAGATATTGACTTATTTAGAGATTACCTGGTAGTAAGTGAAAGGAGTGACGGTCTTAATAAGATCCATATTCGCAGGTGGGACGGCACCGATTCTTATTTCTTGCCGTTCGACAATGAAACTTACACCGCTTTTACGGGTACCAACCCCGATTTTGATACCGAAATATTAAGGTATACATACAACTCCCTTACTACTCCAACCCAGGTGGTAGATTTCAACATGCGCACCAGGGAAAAGGATGTGAAAAAGGAACTGGAAGTACTGGGAGGGAAATTTCAGAAAGAAAATTATGTGTCTGATCGTATTTGGGCTACAGCGCGAGATGGTGCTAAAATCCCAATGACACTGGTACACCGGAAGGAGTTGAAGAGAGACGGGAAAAATCCGGTGCTGCAGTATGCTTACGGCTCGTACGGTTCAACCATAGATCCATATTTCTCCAATGTGCGGCTCAGCCTGCTTGACAGGGGTTTTATCTTTGTTATTGCACACGTAAGAGGAGGGGAGTACCTGGGGAGACAGTGGTATGAAGATGGAAAGCTGCTAAAAAAGAAAAATACTTTTACCGATTTTATTGACTGTACCAGGCACCTTATAAATGAAAATTATACTTCTGCGGAACATATGTACGCCAGTGGAGGTTCTGCAGGGGGATTACTTATGGGGGCAGTAGCCAACATGGCACCACAACTTTATAAAGGCATTATTGCCTCGGTGCCTTTTGTTGATGTAGTGACTACCATGCTAGATGAAAGTATTCCTTTGACCACGGGTGAGTATGATGAGTGGGGAAATCCTAATGATGCTGAATACTACACCTATATGAAATCATATTCCCCATACGACAATGTTACGGCACAAAATTACCCGAACATGCTCGTCACCACGGGTCTTCATGATTCACAGGTGCAGTATTGGGAGCCGGCGAAGTGGGTGGCAAAATTGAGAGAACTCAAAACTGACACCAACAAGTTGCTTTTCCATACAAACATGGAAGCCGGGCATGGAGGAGCATCAGGCCGATTTGAAGCCTTGCGGGAAGTCGCTGAAGAATACGCTTTTCTTCTCGATTTAGAGGGAATGGACCAATAATTAAAATATTTGACTTAAATTTGCTTCGTTTGTGATCGTTCTAAGGATACTAATTTCCAAAGACGATTATTGTAAATAACTTCAATTTATGAGAGAAGATTTACAGGTTTTCGATAATGTATTACAACTAGTAGGTAATACCCCTCTAATTCACTTAAACCGCGTTACCCAGGACCTTAAAGGTGACTTTTTTGCAAAAGTAGAAGCTTTTAACCCGGGCCACTCAACCAAGGATAGAATAGCATTACATATAATAGAAGAAGCCGAAAGAAAAGGTATCCTCAAACCGGGAGATACCATTATTGAGACTACTTCAGGGAATACCGGGTTTAGTATTGCCATGGTTAGTGTGATCAAAGGCTATGAATGTATACTGGCGGTAAGCTCGAAGTCTTCCAGAGATAAGATCGATATGCTGCGCTCTATGGGCGCTAAGGTATATGTTTGTCCGGCAAACGTAACTGCCGATGATCCGAGGTCTTATTATCAGGTGGCTAAGAGAATGCACGATGAGATAAAGGGTTCGGTGTATATTAACCAGTATTTCAATGAACTCAATATAGAAGCTCATTACCTCACTACCGGTCCCGAAATCTGGAAACAAACTGAAGGAAAGATCACCCATTTGGTGGCTTGTAGTGGTACAGGCGGAACGATCTCTGGAACAGCCAGGTTCCTGAAAGAACAAAATCCGGGCATCAGGATCATGGGAATTGATGCTTATGGTTCGGTGCTTAAAAAATATCACGAGACCAAAGAATTTGACTCTTCTGAAATCTATCCGTATCGCATCGAAGGATTGGGGAAAAACCTGATTCCTACAGCTACAGATTTTGAGATTATTGACAAATTCATGAAAGTAAGCGATGAAGACAGTGCCCATACCGCACGGGAACTTGCCCGTACCGAAGGGCTTTTCGTTGGTTATACCAGTGGTGCAGCCTTGCAGGGAGTGCGCCAGCTTGCCGAAGAAGGAGAGTTTGATGAGTCCAGTAAGGTCGTTATAATTTTTCCCGATCACGGTTCTCGCTATATGAGCAAAGTCTATAGCGACGACTGGATGAACGAACAGGGTTTCTTCGACAGCAAGAACGAAAAAGCTGAAAATCAGATAGAATTCATAAAATAACTACAGCATATTTTTGTTCTGTAGTATATATAACCTCTCTCTTATTTTTTAAATAGCGGCAGAAGGAGCAGGTGCTGCCGAAGAATTTGCGTTGTAAGGTGCATGTTTTTCAGTGCATTTGAGCGACTGAAATTCTGAAGTTGCTATTTATTTGTTACTTTTGCAGAAGTGAAAAATACACAAAATGGCAGATTTATTTAATAAAATATATAAGGATAAAGGACCTTTAGGAAAGTGGAGTGAAGTGGCCGAAGGTTACTTTGTTTTTCCAAAACTGGAAGGGCCTATATCCAACAGGATGAAATTCCAGGGGAAAGATGTGATTACCTGGAGTGTGAATGACTATCTGGGGCTTGCAAACCATCCCGAAGTGCGAAAGGTAGATGCAGAAGCGGCTGCCGAATGGGGTTCTGCGTATCCCATGGGAGCCAGGATGATGAGTGGTCACACGTCCTTACATGAAAAGTTGCAGGATGAACTGGCCTCTTTTGTAGATAAAGAAGCTGCATACCTGCTAAATTTTGGTTATCAGGGTATGGTTTCTACCATTGATGCCCTTGTTTCTAAAAAAGACGTTATTGTTTATGACGTTGATGCTCATGCCTGTATTATTGACGGGGTGCGCTTGCACCTGGGTCAGCGCTTTACTTATAAGCACAACGACCTGGAGAGCATTGAAAAGAACCTGCAACGTGCCGAAAAGATCACCGAACAAACTGGCGGCGGAATTCTTGTTATTTCTGAAGGTGTCTTCGGAATGAGAGGAGAGCAGGGGAAACTTAAGGAAATTATAGCCCTTAAAGAAAAATATAATTTCAGATTACTTGTTGATGATGCACATGGCTTCGGAACTCTTGGGAAGACAGGAGCAGGAGCAGGTGAAGAGCAGGGAGTACAGGATGGTATAGATGTATATTTTGCCACCTTTGCCAAGGCCCTTGCCAGTACAGGTGCTTTTATAGCAGCCGATCGTGAAATTATAGACTACCTGAAGTATAATCTTCGTTCTCAAATGTTTGCCAAATCCCTGCAAATGCAGTTGGTAATTGGTGCTCTTAAGCGTCTTGAAATGCTAAAGACCATGCCCGAACTAAAAGAAAAGCTTTGGGAGAACGTGAACGCTCTTCAAAATGGTTTAAAAAGCCGTGGATTTGACATAGGAACTACGCAAAGTTGTGTTACACCTGTGTATCTACAGGGGAGTATCCCCGAAGCAATGGCTTTGGTGAATGACCTTAGGGAAAACCATGGAATCTTCTGTTCTATTGTAGTGTACCCGGTAATTCCGAAAGGTCTTATCCTGCTAAGATTAATTCCTACAGCAGCGCACACTTTAGAAGATGTAGAAGCTACGCTTACCGCCTTCTCTGCAATTAGAGAACGTCTGGAAAATGGAACTTACAGAAGATTGTCGGCAGGTGTTGCTGCCACAATGGAAAAGTAATTTCTCCAAAATATCTTAAAAAGAATCCCCTCAAAAAGGGGATTTTTTTATGCCCTTATTTCAGTTTTATAATTTGTTTAGCAGATAGATCATGAATTTAGACTTATATTCTTCAGAAGTGATTTAAAAATTATAAAATAATAGAAGATTATGAAAGATATGAAGCTAGCCGTGATCTATTACAGTTCCACCGGAACGAATTATCAACTGGCAAAATGGGCAGAAGAAACCGCAAGAGAAGGTGGTGCCGAGGTAAGGCTAAGAAAAGTGAAGGAACTGGCCCCAAAAGAAGCTATTGAGGCCAATGAAGACTGGAAGAAGCACCTGGAGGCCACGCAAGATGTAAAGGAAGCTTCAATGGATGATTTGGAGTGGGCCGATTGCTACATTTTTAGTGCACCAACCCGTTATGGAAATCTTCCTTCCCAGCTAAAACAATTTCTTGATACTACCGGTGGATTGTGGTTTAATGGTAAACTCGCCAATAAAGTAGTGAGTGGTATGACCAGTGCAAGTAATGTGCACGGCGGGCAGGAGTCAACCTTGCTTTCTCTATATAAGACCATGTTTCACTGGGGCGCCATAGTGGCTGCACCCGGCTATACCGATGAAGCCATCTTTAATGCCGGCGGTAATCCTTATGGAGTGAGTATCACAGCAGGGAAAGAGGAGCTGGGAGAAAAAGTGAAAAAAGCCGTAGCGCACCAGGTAAAGAGAACGATGACCATGGGGCAGTGGGTTAAAAAAGGAAGCCAATAAATGCCTTTTTTGGAAGCCCTGTAAATTAACTCCCTCACAAAATTAAAGTACGAGTTCGGCGAAGAGGCGCTGCAGGGTTAGATCGAGATCAGAAGACAAGCCGGGATGTGGCCGGGAAGTCTGGATTACCGAACTCCGCACTGCGGTGAGCCATCTAAAGCGCGAGGGAATGTCCATCACGGCTATAGGCCCGCCATTCTTTGAACCTTCACATATCAGTCCAAATGACTTTAGGTTCTTCTCAAGCTGTTCAAGGTCAAGGTCTGGGCACAGGCAAAGCAATTTTGTACTGTCCAGCTTATACCTCACCTGCAGGTATTTTTGATTTTTGCAAAACACCACGACCCCCACATTGAGAAACTCTTCGCGTTCTACCCGTGGTACTACCCGTAAAGTGGCATATTCATACAAGTGCTTGTCTGGCATTTTGTGCTTCTTTTATAAATGTATCTGAATTCTGGAGGCGAATCTCCAGAAAGTTTATGTAGGCTTCTCTCAGCTCTTCAGCAGAAAGTTCGCTGTCTCTCCATTCCAGCCAATCCTGTGGTAATCCTTCAACTATTTCCTTGATTTTTTCTTTGGTGAGCAGTTGTTTTATCTGTTGGTCAGCTTCCCAAAGCTGGGTTGCCTGTGGTAGTAATACGTGATCTTTAATTAAACTGAAGGGGCTTAGGGCATGCTTCTCAAGGTTATTCCAGGAATGGTGAAAGTAAAAGGAGGCACCATGATCAATAAGCCAAAGCTCCCGGTGCCAAATGAGCATATTCGTATTTCGGAAGGTGCGATCTACATTGGTGATAAAAGCATCCAGCCATACAATTTTGGAGGCCATAGCTTCATCTACAGTAGTTACTGCAGGATCAAAATTTATAGCGCCCGAGAGAAAATGTAGGGCGAGGTTAAGGCCCTGGCTGCCCCGCAATAGATCCTGTATTTCTTCATCTCCTTCGGTTCGTCCAAAGGCTTCATCGAGATTGGCGAAGACCAGCTCGGGTACTTTTAAACCTATTGTTCGGGCAATCTCACCTCCTAAAAATTCAGAAATTAGTGCTTTCACACCGTGACCGGCCCCTCTAAATTTTAGAACGTACTTAAAATCGTCATCTGCCTCGGCCAATGCAGGGAGGGAGCCACCTTCCCGCAGCGGAGCAATGTAACGGCAAACAGTTACAGTACGTATATCTTTTATGTCTCCCATAGAAGTTTCAAAAATAGCATTTCTGAAGCAAACTTATGCTTCCTGCATGTAGCTCCCGCATATTTCTAAAAATTTGACCTGATTTTGCCATTTTTGACACTTCAGGTTGAACTTCAGCATAGAGATAAAAACTTCAGAAGATAACATCTTCAGGCTATAATTTTTGCTGAAGGTTTTAACGTTAGGTACTAAATAATATGGATGATGTGAAGAATCATCAACAGGCATACCACAATTTCCGAAGTAATTTAGATGAGCCGGAAATAATTGCTACCTCTATAAAAAAGGAAAGTCTGCACCAGATGGTGATGCAGACTTATAAGATTTTTCAGCGGTTATGACCAGAGATTAGGCCAGTAACCTTTTTTGTTTTTGTTGCTTAATAGCTTTGCCTACAACTTCAAAAATATCCCGTTTAAGCCGTTTGTACTGTCTTGAATAATGAATAAAATCATTGAGGATCTCCTTGTGCTCTTTGCGGTATTCCCGTCCTTCTCTTTGTTCATCGAGATTTTCAAGAAGTTCTCGCAACTTATTTATGTGCTGGGCAACCCGGTTTTCCAGCAGTTTTAAGTCTTTTCTGGAGAGGTTTAACTGTTCAATGAGCTCTTTTACGCGAGAAAACAGCTGAGATTCAAGAATGGGTAAAGTGTATTCTTTAAGCATATCTTCAAAAAAACGGTGTTCATCTTTAATGAAGTTTAGTTCAGATTTCCACTGTAGGGAGGAGAAATGCATTTCATCGGGTGTTTTCCACTCAATGTACCGGTAGTTGTGTGTCTTTTTTTCCATGTCAAAAAGATTTAGACTTATTAAGGCTCGTTACTTGTGCGTCTTAGCAGAGGGCCGGTGTAGGAGTAAATTTCGGACTTAAATTTTCTGAATTTTTTAGCAAAATCCAGTACTTTCTGTTTCAATTTTAAATGCTCCTGGTGGTAGAAGACCTCACAGCTTATATCTTCACATTCCAGAATTCCTTCAATATCATAGCGATGATTATGAACTTCGGTGGTGAGATCCAGACATTCCAGTTTGAAGTTTTGCAGGTCATCGTAGAATAGTTGAAGCCTTTCGTACAGGTTGGGTACATCTTTTTGAAAAATCTCTGCACTAAGATAGAGGTTCAAAAATGTTATTTCCCCTTTAAAAAAAGTGAGTCTTTCTTTCCACCTCCTGTTTTCTTTGAGCAGGCGTTCTATTTCTTTTTCGTTGGCAGAGAAAGTTTTGGATGTGTTCCGGTTCATAATCTGCTGTATTTAAGTTATTAAGGTAAGCATAAAAACCATTGGTCAAGATGATATATGTCATATAAAATGAATTATGAAGAAGAAAATAGCGGCTGAAATCCCGGCAAAAAGCATCAAAAACTTTAACTAAAATATTTTTCCATCAGTATGTTTTGAGTGTCAAAAAATAATATACATTTGGCGCCTCAAACAATTAATAATTCATTTAAAATGAAAAAATCCTTTTTGACTTTTGCTGCTATCGCATTAGTATTCTCTTTTACTTCTTGTAAAGAAACAGCTACTGAAACTACTGAAGAAAGTGCAGTAGAAGTGATCGAAACTCCTGAGACTTCTGTTGAGGTTGAGGCTGTTGAGACTGAAGAAGTTGTTGATACTACCAGCACTGGCGGTGACGTAGTAGAAGACATTACAGATACTAACTCTGTAGAATAATTTATTATTTTTCAGATCCCGGCATTTTATTATGTCTAAACACAATCCGTGGCGAGAGCTACGGATTTTTTTTGTTCATACTTTTACTTTAATTACATCTCCCAGATGAGGGGTTTTGGCAAGCCATCTGTACTGGTCTTTTATTTTTACCCTTAGTACATCTGCAGCTTTTTTTTCTCCATGAACCAGGAATATTTGCTGTGGCATGTTTTGCAGTTCATTTAACCACTGAAGTAACCCAGGCTGGTCTGCATGTGCAGAGAGGCTGTTAATGGTTTTAATTTCTGCTTTGACGGGGTAGTATTTTCCAAAGATCTTTACATCGGGCACACCTTCCTGTAATTGCCTGCCTCTTGTGCCTTCTGCCTGAAAACCTACTAGTATAACAGTAGTTTCGGGTTTTTCGAGATAAAACCTTAAGTAGGTGAGCACTCTTCCGCCTGTCACCATTCCGCTACCGGCAATCACCACTTTGGGTTGAGGATCTTCAATGGTTTTCCAGGTATCTTTATACCGGGTAATGATTCTGAAGAACTTCTTCATTTTTTTGAATTCTTCAGTATTTAATTTGTGCCAGGACATATACCTGCCAAAGATCTTAAGTACCTCATTACCCATGGGGCTATCTATGTAAACCGGGATTCTGGGAATCTTATTCTCCTGGTAACACCTGTAAATTGCATACATAAGGGTTTGCAACCGCTCTACTGCAAAACTCGGAATAATAAGTGTACCCCTGTTTGTAATAGTTTTATTGATAGCTTTGGCAAGTATCTCGTTTACATCTTCTTGTGGATGGATCCTGTCACCATAAGTGCTTTCCAGGAATAAATAATCGGCATATTGAGGTTGTAATGGCTGTTCCAGAAGTAAATCGGACTTTCTTCCTACATCTCCGGAAAAGACAAAGATCTTACCATTAAGATTTAATTCTATAAAGGTAGATCCCAGAATATGTCCGTTTTTACGAAACCTGATCTTCACTTTTTCTGAAATTTCTATCCATTCCTCTGTTCTTACAGATTTGAACAATTTGATGGTTTGTGCAACATCCTCTTCATTATAAAGGGGTAGTGCGGGCTCATGTATAGAGTAATGCTCTTCGTTGGCCCTATCTGCGTCTTCTTGCTGAATTTTAGCGCTGTCGGTAAGAATAACTTCAGCAATAGCCAGGGTAGGAGAGGTTCCTAAAATGTCATTTTTGAAGCCTTCTTTTATCAGCTTTGGCAGGTAACCGGTATGATCTAAATGTCCATGGGTAAGCAGTATGAGGTCAATTTTTTCTGGGGGAAAGGGAAATGCTTTCCAGTTAAGCTCTCTCAATTCTTTAAGCCCCTGAAACAATCCGCAGTCTACAAGTATATTCATCCACGGAGTCTCCAGGAGAAATTTTGATCCTGTTACAGTGCCTGCAGCACCTAAAAAATGAATATTAACTAAGTTTTCCATGTTTTTTAGCAGATGCTATTAATTCCTGCATTTCTTTTAATATTCTTTTCTTTCTGTTCTTGCTTATTTGAAGTTGGTCCAGAAGAAAATCGTCCTTTAATAGTTGCCGGCACAATACGTTATCCCTGCTCAAAAGAAATTGCTTTTCCCTTGTAGATAATAAGGTAGACACGGTGATAGGATATAGTCCTAAATTATCTATTCTTTCTTTTAGACCTTCACCTTTTGGAAAATCCCAACCCAACAATTTTAGGCCTACACATTGCCCATAGGCAATAGCATCTTTTGTGAATCGTGTATTGGTTATTACCCATCCTTCATGCCTTACTTCTTCTTTATTATGGTTCTTTAGCTGAAAGCTTTCAAGGTCAACAAACCTTGAATTGATATAAAGAGGGATTTTTACATCGCATTTCTTACCTTGTTCACTATGAAATTTACATTCCATGAACATTTTTAAACCTTCAGTTTCAGCAATAACATCTACTTCATGGCTTACACAGGTTCCCTGGAGAATCTTTCCTACCTGTACATGATATCCGCTATTTTCGAACAGTGCTCCAATAAATTTTTCAAAAGGAAAACCTGTAGGGCCAAGTTCATAAATTGCTTTTTTTAGTTTATACCTTGAAGCTGTAAGTCCGTCCTGATGCTGTAGAAGATCAAAGGCGATTTTGTAAATTTTCTTTGTAGAAATATTGGGGTGAATATGAGCCCGAAGGTTGTGAAGAATATCAGCGATCACATGCTCCTGCGCGCCAGATCTTCTAAGAGAGGAAGCAATTTTTGCTTCTGAATATTCAGATATTTCTCCAGAAGCTGTGGTGATCTTCATCTTTTAATATTTAGTTCTAATTCTTTTCCGGCTGATGCAATACCAATACCGGAACTTTTGAAAAATGCGCCAGATTCTTATACACCGGGTTTAGGAGCAGGTTTTCTAAAAAACTGTGCTTTTTGTTGACAAAGGCTATCATACCACTACCACGGCTTTCTGTAAACGAATATATTCCCAGGGGTACACTTAAATATTCCAGGAAGTGGAACGAATGCTTCACATCAGAGAGGTAATCTTTCAGCTGTTTTCTATTTTGGTGCTGGGTTTTGTTGAGTCCGCCTTCTTCTGAAATATGTAAGATTCGTAAAGCCGCTTTAAATTTGTGCACAAGAGAGATTAGATAATCAAGATCCTGAGGAGTGAGTCCTACTTTAAAGCTGTTGGCCAGTACAATTTCATTAGGTACAATAAAATCTACATGTGCAGGTACGCTTAATACAGGGCAATTTTCAATTTCCTCAATAATATTCAGGGAGTTGCTACCGTACATCACTTCTTTGTTTTCGGTATGGCCCTGGCTTCCTATCACCACCACATCAGTTCTTCTTTTGCGCAGTTCTTTCTTTACTGCATCAGGTAGAGGGAGGTTATGGAGTTTGCATTCAAAAGTATGAGCTTTGCCTTTGTTGCTTTCCAGTTCCTGTCTTACTTCTTCTATTTTCTTTAGAGCTTCTTCCTTCGCATTTGCAATGGCCGCTTCACCGGGTTTTGCCACTAAGTGACTGTTTTCGTAATAATTGAAAACTTTGTAAGCGTGCAGTAAAACAAAATGTGCTTTTTCATTCCTGTACATATCAATTACATACCTACAGGCATTTTTTGCATTTGCCGAAAAATCTGTGGGTAAGAGTACAGTTTTCATTTTATTTTCTTTTTTTTGAAGGAATTACCAAAAATGGCACTTTCACATTAAAACCTATTTCGTTGACTACAGGGGTAAAGAGTAAATTTTCAAAGAATGAATGTTTGTTGTTAACCATAGTAAGCATATCTATTTCATTCTCTTCCTGAAAATCATATATGGCGCGGGTAACACTTTTGCCGTTAATATTGTAAAAGTGATGGGCAAGGTCCTTAAAGGTTATTGATAATGCCTTTTTCCTGCTGGCCTGGCTTGATGTAAGATCTACTCCAAAATACACATGGAGAATATGTATTGTAGAAGAATGAGCAGTTGCCAGCTCTTTCATAATATTAAGAAGTGCAGGTATTTCTCCCTCATAATCTGTAGGGAAAAGAATTTCTTTGGGTGGCTTATACTCATAATGTGCCGGAATGGCCAGCAGTGGGCAGCGTGCTCTCTTTATGGCGTGAACGGTATGGGTGCCAAAAAGAATTTCTTCAGCGCCCGTAGCACCTTTTGTACCCATAACAATGAGATCTATTTCTTTTTCGGCAACTATATCTTTCATTTCATCATTCAGGAGATTGAATGAAGAGATCTTCTCAAAATGATGTTTTTCATTTTTAAAATTTCGTTTTATTCGTCTTAGCACCCTTTCAAGCCCTTTTTTTGATTTATCCTGGTAAATTTCTGTGAGGGTAGGATAATTGGAGTTGTATACCAGATATTCATTATCGTAAAGTACAGGAGTGTAGGTGTTTAGCAGGAAAAAGGTGCATTCTTCACTACTAAATAGCTGCACAGCATATTTGGCAGCATTATATGCGTTTTCGGAAAAGTCGGTAGGTAGCAGGATATTTTTCATGAGTTAAGGGTTTTGACTTTTAATACCGGTTGAAATTCTGGAGTACCAAAAATGGTATTTTTGGATGTAGTCCTATTTTATCTATTGTTGAACTGTAAAGTATATTTTCCAGATAACTGTGACGCGAGTTGACCAGCACCAGTAGATCAATGTTGAGATCGTCTATCATCTTTTTGATTGCTTCGGTTTTTTCGAGCTCTTCTTCCTGGTGTTGCTGCACATTCACATCGTACAAATGTTCCAGGATAGCCTGTTTGTTGTCTTCCTGCCTCAAAGTTATTTCTGAAAATTTTGAAGCATACAACATGTGAATCTCTGAACAGAAGGAGCGGGCGATTCCTCCAACCAGTTTTAATTCGCGGCGTTGGTAAGGAAGCAGGTAGTTGGTAGGAAAAAGAATTCGTTTGGGATCTGAAAATTCGTAATCTTCAGGAATGCTCAACACCGGGCATTGCACGTATTTTATAATTTGAAGGGTGTTGCTTCCAAAAGTCAGTTGCCTGTCATTGGTAACACCCCGGGTGGAAGTAATAATAAGATCGGCGTTTTCTTTTTCGGCTAAATCATTCACCTCATCTATCAACAGTCCAAATGCTGAAATTGCATGGAATGTGTGTTTAGGATTAGCGTAAAGGTCTTTTATCTGCTTCAGGATAACTGCAAGTTCTCTATCACTTTTTTCTTTAATGTTCTGTTTATATTCTTCGAGAAGATTAGATGTTATTACGCCCTCAAAACTGTAAACTTCATCGGCATATGCGTGAAGCACGTAAAATTCACTTCTTTCATACTTGAAGAGTTCTGCGGAATACTTTAGTGCCTGGAACGCATTTTCCGAAAAATCTGTGGGAACAATAATCTTTCTCATTTTATTGCATTTTCATTAAAGTTAGAGAAAGTTTCAGTAAAAAAGTATGACTGCGATCATGCAGGAGAAGAGACTACCACTTATGCAGCGGGTGAATTTCAAATGTTCCAATCATTTTACTTCCCTGCCTGCAACTTTAGGAATAATCGCTTTGAATCGCAGGGCAGTCTCTTCTTAAAGGTCAGGAAACTTTAATGGTTTTTGGTTTTTTAGTTTCTATGCCTTCTTTCTTGTGTAATTTTAATTTTAGAACTCCATCTTCATATCGGGCCGAGACATCTTTGTCTTCATCAATAGATTCGGGAATACTTACAGATCTTGAGAAGGAATTATAACTAAATTCTCTACTCACAAAACCTTCTTTTTCATCTTCTTTCTTTTCTTCTTTTTCAGCAGAGATAGTGAGAAGACCATTGTCAAGAGTGATGGTGAAATCCTCTTTTTTGAGGCCGGGGACGGCGAGCTCAACTTCAAATTCTTTCTCTTTTTCTTTAATGTTCATTGCTGGATTAACATCACCGTCCCCATTAGGAGCGAAGAAATTTTTCATCAATCCGCGGCGGTCAAAAAAGTCTGAGAAGAAAGGATCACTCATAAAGGCATTGCTCAATACGGGAGCCCTGCGCTTTTTTGTTGTTGCTAATGACATAACCATGGAATTTAATGTTAGTAATTTTTTCTTCTAATTTACAGTACATTAACCCCGAAGAGCATGACAATTGTCATGTAGCGAAAGAAAGGTGTGCGAAAACTCCTAATGTATTTCCGTTAATTTTTCAAGCTGCAGTATCTTTATGTCACGGCCAATAATATCAATAATACCATCCTTTTTAAGACAGGAAAGACTTCTTATAAAACTTTCTGTAGAAATACCGGCAACACTGGCCATATCGCTGCGCGAAACCTTTAAAACGGGAGTATTATCGTCTTTTACCTTTTCAGCAAATTCCAGTAAGGTACTGGCTGTTTTTTTAAGGACCGATCCATATGCCATTTCTAACAGGTGAGTTCTAAGTACATCGAGGCTGTGTGTTATTTCTTCAGCAAATTCCAGCATCAAATCCCGGTTTTGTTCCAGCATTTGTAGAAATTCGTCATGAGATAACCTGTACAAAATACTTCTTTCCAGTGCCTGGGCACTTTCGGGATAATGATTGGATTTTTTATAGCTATAGAAGCCCAAAAAATCCCCTTTTTGAGGAATAGTCGTGATAAGTTCTTTCCCGTACTCGTCAAGTCTATAGGTCTTCACCATCCCGTGTTCAAGGAGGTAGACACTGCAGGCCATACGATTTTCCATAAAGATCTCTTCATTTTTTTCAGCCTCTATCTGTTCGCCATAAGTGCGCACGTACTCTTTAAACTCTTCGAGGTGAAACTGGTTTTTACGGCCGGGACTTTTTTCTCCCTCCAGCTGTGCCCGTTTAGTAAGACGCTTTTCAATGGTTAAAATAAGATCTTCTTCGCTAAAGGGTTTGGTGATATAATCATCGGCTCCCAGGTTCATTCCCCGGCGTACATCGGCAGGGTTTGATTTTGCTGAAAGAAAGATGAACGGAATATTCCTGGTATGACGATTTTGCTGCAGCGCTGTATACACCTCGTACCCGTCCAGCTCGGGCATCATGATATCTGATATAATAACATCGGGTAGTTCCTTGTATGCCTTTTTTAGTCCGGTTTTGCCTTCATGGGCTAGGAAAGTCCGGTAACCGGAAAGTTCGAGTAATTCCCGGGTGTTTTCTGCAAGAACAAGGTCATCTTCAATAAGGAGGACTGAGTTCTCCATGAGCTTGATATTTAAACTGATATATTGAAAAGTTACAAAAAACACTTCTCATTATCAGCGAATTAAAAATGTGAAATAAAGATACGTCAGAAAACCATATTTAGGAAATATTTAAGACCTGAAAGCCTTTTTTTTTCTCTTCTGTTTTTATCTTTAGATAAACCCTTTTTAGAACATCGGTTATTGTTCTGAAGATTAAGATGATATGCTATGAAGTCATTGACCTGTCAAAGCTGCGGATTGCCTTTTTCAAAAAAGTTTAGAGGCACCAACAAGGATCTTAGCAAGAACTCCGATTATTGTTTGAACTGTTTTAAAGATGGAACTTTCACTAACCACCAGCTCACCATTCAGGACATGGAGAAAAAATTGCTGGAGATGGCCCGGCACCACGATGGCCTCACACTTGAAGAAGCCCAGCAAACCATCAAAATATTACCCGATTTAAAGCGCTGGAAGATGACGCACATCCTTTAAAAAAGGGTAGAGGTTTATACTTTCCTTAACTTCAGATTTTAAGAAAACCTGTTATAATTCTTTACCTTTGAGCTAAGTTCAAAAGTTAAAAGAGCTATAATTTAAAACCTAAAACATGAAAAACTTAAGCAGATTTTTTGCAGTTTTTTTAGCTGCAGTTCTAATGAGCTGTGGAAATGAAAAAAAAGAACAGGAAACTATAACTATTGGAGATGGAGGAAATCTTGAAACAGTGGAGACCACCGAAGATGCAGCTGCTGATGATACAGCCCAGACCAATGATGCTATACAGCGGCAGGATGGTGTGGTACAGGTTAACCTTACCGGGAATGATCTAATGCAGTATAACCTCAATGAGATTAAGGTAAAAGCAGGTGACAAGGTAAAACTAACCCTTACCCATGTGGGAGAATTACCCGAAAATGCAATGGGCCACAACTTTGTACTGCTTAAGCAGGGAACAGATGTGGTTGATTTTGCCCAAAAAGCAGCTACTGCAACAGGTAATGAATACATCCCTGAAGGAACAGACGCTGTTATCGCCAAGACCGAAATGATAGGCGGTGGCGAGGAAACAACTATTGAGTTTACTGTTTCTGAAGCAGGAACTTACGATTTTATTTGTAGTTTCCCGGGGCATTACGTTCAAATGCGCGGAAAATTTATCGTAGAGTAAGCGCGTAATTTTTTATTCTGGCGGATAAAAAGGCTGTTTTAATTTTTAAAGCAGCCTTTTTCTATTCCTGCTCTTTATTTTTTTCCTCTTCTGCCTGTAATTTGGCCTGTCTTTTAAAGTAGCCCCTAAAGAGGATATTGTGCTGCAAAGCTTTCATGTTCTCGTCAAACTTTTTGGTAGCTTCTTCAATATTCTGTAGGGTAGCATCTAGTTTATCTACAGCACCGGCATCGTTCAGCAGATAATCCAGCGTGCCTTCCCCATTTTTTAGATCAAAAGAAACCTGCTGCAGGTTAGAAGTCATTACCCCAATTTCAAGAGCAGAAATTTCAAGATTTGAGATAATTCCTTCAATTTGCTTTGCCGCGGTAGTATCACTTAGTAAAACTCCCGCAACACTTTCTTTAAAGTTCACCTGAGTGGTTATTTTGTTGAGGTTATTGACCATAATTGAAACTTCTCCTGTGGCCTTTCTAAGGTCTTTAATACTCTCCTTAATATTAACTGCCATTTCCTCGTCTTTAATTAAAGCCCCCAGGGTGCCTTCCCCTTTATTAATGCTGTTGGTTATTTTCAGCAGGTCGGCGGTTAAAAGTGCAGCGTTCTCATTAGTTGTGTTAAGGGTGGTGAGCATATCGGCTGTGGCAATCTTGCTAATAGATTTAATAGTATCTCCCGAGCTCACTGGAACGGGTGCCACATCTGCCTTTTCTCCCGGAAGAAGGTTTATGATCATACTCCCTACCAGCCCGTCAGAACTTATTGTGGCGAGGGAGTTCTTCCTGATAAGATCCATAGTGCGCTGGTCAATTCTCATGTTTACGGCAATACTGGTGTCGTTCACTATGGTAATGCTTTGCACCGTCCCCACATTTACTCCGGCAAAGCGAACATTGTTTCCGCGCTGTAGACCATTAACATCTTTAAATACAGAAACAATGACGCTGTTATTCCCAAACAGATTTTGCCGGTTTCCTATGAAATAGACTGCGGTTATGAAAATTATAATTCCCACAATCACGAATATTCCTAATCTCAGGTTCTGTGAATTTGAATTTTTCATGTCTTTTATTTAAAGAAGGCCCTTATTCTGGGGTCTTCAGAAGTTGATAGTTCCTCAAAAGTTCCCTGTGCATAATTAGTACCGTCAAGTAACAGGATCATCCGGTGGGAGATCACTCTGGCACAGTCAACATCATGGGTAATGATCATTGAAGAAGTTTTATACCTTTTTTGAACGCTGGACATTAATTCAATGATCTCTTTGGCTGTAATGGGATCAAGGCCGGTAGTGGGCTCGTCATAAATAATTATCTTGGGTTTAAGAATGAGTGCCCGTGCAAGGGCTATCCTTCGCTGCATCCCGCCCGAAAGTTCATTGGGCATAAGATCAATGGTCCTGGCCAGCCCTACATTTTCAAGTGCTTCAAGTACAAGTTCATCGGTATCTTTGATGTTCATTCTTTTGGTGTGCCGCCTCAATGGAAACTCAAGATTTTCTCTCACCGTCATTGAATCGTAAAGAGCACTACCCTGAAACAGGAACCCAATCTCTGCTCTAAGTTCATCCATTTGAGTGCGGTCAAGTTTAGTGATGTCCTGACCTAATACTTCAATCGTCCCGCTATCCGGTTCCATGAGACCTACAAGACACTTGATCATTACCGACTTGCCCGAGCCCGATTTCCCCATGAGTACCAGATTTTCGTTCTCGTACATTTCCAGGTTAAAATCCTTCAACACCACCTGGTCTCCAAACTGCTTGTGCAGGTTTTGGATTCGTATCACCGGTTTCCCTTTTGGTGTGGAAGAAGATGTAGGTTCGGCCGTCATGCTATCCATATATTAATTGGGTTAGAAAAACTGCTATAAAATCTATAATGAAAAGCAACATGCTCGTATATACTACTGCGGAATTTGAAGCCCGACCCACACCGGCTGTTCCTTTACTGCTATTGTAACCCTTGAAACACCCCACCAGCCCAATAGCAAATCCGAAGAAAAAGGATTTTCCCGTAGCAGGCAGGAGGTCCCTGAAACCAAGGGCACTAAAAACCTGATTAAAGTACAGCATAAAAGAAACCTGCCCTTTAATGTTCTCTACCAGGGCCGAACCAATAAGTGCAACAAAGTCACCAAAGATTATAAGCAGCGGAAGCATAAGGCTCGCAGCAAGAATTCGGGTGACAACAAGATACTTGAAAGGGTTGGTGCCCGAGACTTCCATGGCGTCTATTTGTTCGGTCACTTTCATAGAACCCAGTTCGGCACCTATGCTTGATCCAATTCGTCCGGCACAAATAAGGGCGATGATCACCGGGCCAATTTCTCTGACTATAGAAATACTAATCATATTCGGGATCCACGATGAGGCACCAAACTCCTCTAAGGTTGGCCTGGATTGGAGTGTGAAGACCAGGCCAAGAATAAAACCTGTTACCCCTACGAGTAACAAAGATTTATTCCCCATTTGGTAACATTGCCGTAAAAACTCTTTGAATTCAAAAGGCCGGCTGAACAATTCTTTAAAAAATCGTGTGGCAAATCTTGACAGCCCTCCAATTTCAGCAAAAAAGGAGTACAGGTTTTTTTTCAATGGAAAACTTTCAGCCATTCCCTTCAGTTTCTAACTTAAAACTACTTTATAAATCTCGAAATAAGTATGATATCTCTCAGGTTTACGTCAGGCTTCAGAAAATATCAAAAGCTTTTTCAGAATTTAACATTGCAGTTTTAGGGTTAAAAAACTAATCTGTAAATTGGAGAGTAGACTAAATAAAAAAATATAGGCAATGATAATTACCTTAACTGCCAATCCTGCCCTGGATATTTATTCAAAAACCGAAAGGCTCGAACCCAATGAAAAATTGAGATGTGAGGCACCGCTTATTGATGCGGGAGGAGGGGGAGTAAATGTATCCCGGGTGATCAAAAGGCTGGGTGGCCAATCTACCGCCGTTTATGCTAAAGGTGGTCACACAGGAAAACTTTTCTATGATCTTCTGAAAAAGGAAGGGGTGACACAAAATCCTGTAGAGGTGGAAAATGATTTGCGGCAGAATTTTGCAGTTACCGAAACTGCCACTGGAAATCTCTACCGTTTCGGTTTTCCTGGGGCTCAATTGCAGGAATCGGAATATGTGGCTTTACTTGAAAAAGTAAGCAATTGTGAGAAAGGTGATTTTCTCGTGGCAAGCGGGAGCCTTCCCCCTGGTGCACCTTCCAATTTTTATGCCCGCGTAGCTGCAAAAGCAAAAACCTGCGGATTAAAATTTGTGCTTGATACTTCAGGAAAATCTTATCAGGGAGTACTGGAGGAAGGAGCTTATCTATTAAAACCGAATAAAAGGGAACTCAGCGATCTTACCGGGCAATCGGCAGAAAATCTGGAGGAGCAAAAAAGCGCTTTGCTGAAGGTGCTCAACAGGTATCCTGTAGAGATCATTGTACTTTCTTTGGGTGGCGAAGGTGCTTTACTGGCCACAAAAGGGGGAGTAGAACACTATCCTGCTCCGCAGGTGGAGCACGTTAGTTCAATAGGGGCAGGTGATAGCATGGTTGCCGGTCTGGTTCATGCCCTTTCTACCGGGCAACCTCTCAAAAATGCCATTTTATATGGCCTGGCCTGTGGTAGTGCGACTATAAAGTCTCCTGGGACTGAGCTGCTTAAAAAAGAAGATGTAGAGATGCTTTATGAACAGCTCCTTAACCAAACTTCGGGAGAGAATAGGATCCAGCATTAAGTTAGTGCCGGAAAGCTGATCCCCAGGATCAACAGGTTAAGAATAGTTCCATATTTCGCGTCCTGCCAGTTCAATGTGATAAGGAATTGCGAAAGTATCGCTCCAATAATGGCCAGGACCGGCCAGTAGTCGAGATTCATTAGAAAATATACATCTGCCATAAAAATAAGGGCTGCACTGGCTAACCACAGTACTCCCTCAAATTTATTGATGTTTCTTGAAAGTGTTGGTAAAAAATCATCATGAAAAGCTTTAACAAGCCCCATGAGATGTAAAATTGCATGTAAAAGCAGGAGGATAGAAATTAAAACTTTCATGGCGTAAAGAAGATGTTTTAATGGTTTTACGGATTCTTTTCAAGGGAGTTACATACTCGTTTTCCGGTTTCGGGATGATTAGAAACGGAATTTTAGGATTCGAAATTAAACTCAAAAAATCTAAGCTATCTGTTTTTCTTTTTAGACCCGGTACATTTTGGGGCAGCAATTGTAAATCTACTTTTTGTTCATCTTTTATATCTGAATTATAATATTCTTGCTGAGAGAACACCTTTACTATAGGATGATATATATGCAACAATTTTTTAAGCCTGAAGCTATCAATTTTTGCCTGTTGAACATTCACATCTCCTAAATAAAGCTTATGAATTTCAAGTGAAAAACTGAAGTTTCCGAAGATCTTTCTCACAGGGGCAAGAGTAGTAGATGAAACTGGAATTCCCGGTTCAGCTATAAGTAACAGCTTTTTGGGAAGCCTGGGCTTTGTGATGTCCGGGAGTGTCAAAAATGGTATTTTTAACTCTGCATATAATTTAACTAAAGCCCGTAAATTCTTTAAAGATCTATCTTTCGCATCCAGTATGGCCAATGAGAAGTGTGCTTTTCTTTTCTCAAGGTCTTCGGGAGAATTCAGGAGGTGCAGGTTATAATTTTCAGCCGGGAAAAAGCTCCTGATCTTTTTCTGAATGGCATCTAATTCCTGTTTGATGACGAACTCGAGACAACTTAACTGGGATTCATTGTAAGACGGCCCGCAAGCCAATCTTTGTTTCATAGAAAAGGTCTCGAAATAAAAATGAGTTTTTCGGCCTCTCATGAGATGAAGGGCGTAGAGCAAGCCACTTCGGGGAAGCGACGACACATCTGAAGAGATCAGAATATTGTTCATAGCCGAAAAAATTAGAACAATAATTTACTGAAAATTCCAGATAGTTTACATGATTTTTATCAGATTATTAATAGGTAAAATTCTTAACTTCAATAACTTCTCCCGAATTTAAGCTGTCAAGTTTCTCCTGGCCTATACGTACCCTTACCAGCCTAAGAGTGGGAAAACCGGCTGCTGCAGTCATTTTTTTTACCTGTCTAAACTTGCCTTCAGTGAGTGTAATTGAAATCCAGCTGGTAGGGCCGTGCCTTTCATCCCTAATTGGTTTTGCCCTGGGAGGAAAATCAGGAAGAGATTCCAGCATCCTGGCTTCGCAGGGTTTGGTAAGATATTTTTTTCCATTGATCCCTATCTCAACTCCGTTACTTAATTTTTCAATGTCCTTTTCTTTAATGAGGCCATCTACCTGCACGTAATATTCTTTTTCTACATTCCCTCCTGTAATCTCTGCACTCACCTTACCATTGGTGGTAAGCAAGAGCAGGCCTTCCGAATCTTCATCCAACCTGCCTATCGACATAGTGCCTTCGGGGAAATCCCATAGTTCTCCCAGCATTTTCTTCTTGCGGCGCGTGCGCTGGTTGCTCACGAACTGGCTTAAAAAGCCGTAGGGTTTATATACTTTAAAGTGTCTGTGCATAAAATAGTACCACAACAATATCTTTTTGTTGTTCGTAGGCAAAAATAAGACTTTGGTCTTTGAATTTTAACAGAAAAAGGGAGAAAATCCCCAAAAGTGGGTATTGGTGGAGGCGGTGTGAAATACTACTTTTATCACGTGAAATTGTACCGGATATTTCAGAAATGAGTCCGGTGCGACGGAGTGAAAAATCGGGGGTGTAGGGGCCCCGATTTTTTTTTGTGCTTAAATAAGATCGTAGGCCCGGGCGTATTCCGTAAATTCAAAACTGGTAGAAATATTCAGTTTCTTTTTTATATTCTTGCGGTGAGTGTGCACGGTGTCTATAGAAATGTGCAGTTCTTTTGCAATATCTGCCGAGCTCTTTCCCAGAGCCACCAGTTTTAAAACTTCCTTTGCCCTTTTTCCAAGGCTAAGAAATTTACTCAGGTTTTCTTTGAAGAACATATTTTCCTTTAAAAGCCGCTCTGCTTTATTTTCAATATGCTTCATGCGGTCAACGGGAAATGCGACAGTGACCAAATGAGTGGCTGAGCCATCATCAGCCTGATGAAAGATCCTTATAGACCCAATGTGCCATACCCATTCCTGGCGGTCTTTAAATTTCACCTGCTGAAAAAAAGTAAAGGTTTCTTCTGGATCCTTTTTTTGAAGCAGCTTTCGCAGTTTCACTATGAAATCTTCCATATCTTCATTATTGAAGAAACGGTCATGGTATTTAGGGCCCATTTTAGAAAGCTCCTCTAAAGAAACTCCCAGTTGATATAGCCCGCGGGAGCTCATGTAAACAGTCTTGAAGTCTTTTTCCCTTAATTCATGGACTATGACCACACCGGGCATAGCTTCTGCACATTCAGAGAAGATATTCAGTTTTTGTTCAAAGGTTGGCTGCAAGTTTCCGGGTGTTTGCTATTTAAAAGTAGCACAAAACACAGGTTCTTTAAAAAAAGCTTAAGGAAAATCGATAAAGGGAGCCCTTTTTTCGATATCTATCACAATAGGTCATATGCCCTGGCATATTCCAGGAGTTCAAATGAGTTGGAAACCTCCAGTTTTTTCCGAAGAGATTTTAGATGAGAATTCACCGTATCTGAAGAAATGTTTAATCGCTCTGCAATTACATTAGTTCTAATTCCCTTTCCTGCCAAACCAAGGGTTTCGACTTCCCGCGGACTCAACTTTACGTATTTTTCAAGGTTCTTCCGGGCAAAATCTGTTTCTTCCATTAAGCGCTCAGCCCTTTTTATCGTCCACTCATAATCTTTAAGCGGCACAGCGCAGGTGATAGTGTGAGTAGGTTGAAAATGAGCTTCGGTATGAAAAACTTTTATTGAAGCCGCATACCATTGAAAGCTTCCCTGAATTTTGACCTGGTGAAAGAAAGTATAGGTTTCATCAAGTCCTTCCAATTCAATCAACGACTCCAGCGATTCCAGGTAATCACTTATGTAGTTTGATTTAAAAAAGAGATTTTGGTAATTCTCCCTTGTGGCCACCAGTTCATCAAGAGTCAAACCCAGCAGTTCCAGGCCGTTTGAGGTCATAAAAAGAGGTTTGAAACCATCTATTTCATTAATCACGGTAATTCCCGGGAGCTTTTCAAATTCTTCTGAAAATGTAGAAATTTTTTCTTCTACTGTCATAAGTCATAATTTATCCTATTACCTCCAGTGAACTATAGCCCTGGCCATTTCTGCTAAGTCTTATCTGCGTGGCAATTCGTTCTTTTAACGAGTCTACGTGGCTAATAATTCCAATGGTCTTAGATGATTCTGCCTGCAGCTTTTCCAGCGTATCCAAAGTTTGGTCGAGAGTTTCAGGATCAAGGGTGCCAAAACCTTCATCGATGAACAAGGAGTTGATCTCAACATTTCTGGAAGCCAGGTCGCTTAAAGCAAGCGCCATAGAGAGGCTTAACAGAAAAGTTTCACCTCCCGAAAGTGTCTTTACCGAGCGTCTTTGGCCTCCCATATGCTCGTCTATGGCTACCAGGCTGTCATCTTCGTCTTCTAAAGGTTTATCTATCCTGTAACGGTCGCTTAGATCCTGAAGCCTGCGGTTTGCCAAAATGAGGAGCTGTGAGAGACTGAGATCCTGTGCAAAGTCGTTAAATTTCTTCCCCGTGGCGTCTCCCACGAGCTGGTTGAGCAGTTCCCAACGTTTTATTTTGCCCTTTACTTCTTTAAGATCTTCCTCAATAGCAGCAATTTGAGCTCGTCGCTCTTTGTCGTTTCGCAATTTGCGCCTCAATTCTTCACACTCCTCATTTAAAGAAGTTAGTCGTGTTTTTGTCTCCTGAAGCTGCTTTAAAAGATTTTCCTCGCTTTGTGGCACATCCTTTTGTTGTAGCTCTTCGAGTTGCGTTTTAAGCGTTTTTAACGAGGCTTCAATTTGCCCTTTTTGAGAGGTAAGTTCTTCCCGCTTTCTGTTGAGCTGTGAATATTCTGTTTCGGGTAGAAGTCTTTGAAGGGCTTCAGAAATATCTTTGCAACCGGCTTCAGAAATACTGGGGTGCAGAAGTTTTTCCAAAGTTTCTAGCTCGGCAGATTTATTAGTCAGTTTTTGGTTGAGGTCTTTTCCCTGGCTGGCAAGCGAATTTTGTTGGTGTTGCAGCGAAGTCCACGAATTTTGCAGCTCCAGGCAGTCGGTATCAATATCTTTCCCGCTGTACAGGTCGTCAAGCTCTCTTTTGATCTTTTTTCCCTCTACCAGTACGTTTTGAATTTCGGTAAGTATGGGGAGCCCGGTTTTAATAGCATTCAGTTTCCTGTTTTGTCTTTCAAATTCATCAAGCAGGCTAATCTTTTCTTCACTGCTGTTGCAGAATTCTTCCCAGCCTTTCCCTGCCGGATTGATCTTCAAAAATACCTCTTCAAAATGCCTTTTTTGAGCCTCCAGTTTGCTTCGGTTTCCCTGGATGAGCAGTTGAAGTTCGCCAATTCTCTTTTGATGGTGCGACAGGCTGGTCTCACGGCTGGTCACCTGCCTTTCCATTGCCGAAAGCTCTTTTTTCAGCTTTAAAAGTTCCTCCTGTAAAGTGTCATTTTTGGCAGGTAAGTGTGTCGCGTAAGGATGTTCGGTGCTGCCGCAAAGTGGGCAGGGTTCGCCGTTCTTCAGGTTATGCCTGTGTTCTTCCAGGCTCGCCTTGAGCATCTCATTTTCTTTTTTTAGTTGCAGATTCTCCACATCTTTTTGAAGGATTTGCATCTCTTTTTTTACTGAAGCCACCTCCTGCGGAAGATTTTCAACCTGCTTCAGCAGTTCTTTTTCCTCTTTTGTTGCCCTTTCAATTTCTGCGGAAAGATTTTCTATCGCCACCCATTCCTGTTGTGCTTTTCTTCCCTGCTGAAGGAGTTCCCTTAACCTGATTTTTTCGGTTTCTATTTTTTGCAAATCAATCTCTTTCAGCTGATCTTGAAGCTCCTGAAGCCTGTTTTCGCCCGCAGCTTTCATTTCTTGCAGCTTGAGTTCTTCGCTTTTAAGATCGCCATTCAGCTTAAACGGAACTTCTCTTAATTCGAGGTCAAAGCGATCCTGCAGGTTGCGATAATGGCTCAGTTTTTCATCCCGTTGCTGCTGAAGTTTTCTCACATTGCGGGAAAAAGCTTGCAGGCTGCTCTCAATCTCTTCTGTAGCAGGTTCATTTTTCAAAAAGCTGGAGATGTTCTCAAGGCACTGGCTAATGCCTTTCCTGTTTTTTTCTACGCCACCAGCATGCCTGGCAAGTTCTTCCTTTATTTCCCTGCAGCGGGCATCGAGATTTTGCCACTTGCGCAAATCTCCGGCAAAGCCTTGTACCTGCTCGTGTTGCTTTAGCTTTTCTCCCTTTTCTTTTTCAAAATTAATAAGGTTTTGGGTGGCATTGAGCTGTAGTTTCTCCTGTGCTGCAATTTGCTCCTGCTGTGAAGAAATATTCTTCTTGAGTTCTTTTAGTCTTTCCAGTTCGCGGGTTTCCTTCTCCAGCGGCTCACACATGCCCGATTTTTGAGTAAGAGCTTTAGTGAGCTTCTGCAAAACTTCCTTCTCTAAAAGGTCTTTTTGAAGCACATTTATTTCCCGCTGCCTGTCTTCAATTTCGGCATTAACTGTTTTAAATTTCTGGTAGACTTTGACGCCTACCTGCCTGTAAATTCCTGTCCCCGTGATCTTTTCAAGAAGCTCCCCGCGTTCATCTTTTTTTGCCTTTAAGAACTGGGCAAAATCTCCCTGTGCCAGCAGCACCGATTTTATGAACTGGTTGTAACTTAAGCCTATGAGCTCTTCGTTCTTTGAAGGAACATCAGACTTTTTATAGTCCAGCGGTTTGCCGGTAGCCAGATCGTACAGGAACATTTCATAATCGCGCAGGTTGTTGTTGCGATTGGTTGAAATGCTCCATTCTGAAGCGTAAATTCCTTTTTTTGCCTCGTAAGTAACCTTTGCAAAAGCCTCTTTTTGATTGCGGGTAAGCAGAGCACCTTTATTAATAATGTCGTTCTTACTAATCTTTCCCAGGCGCGGCACCATGTTGAAAAGGGCAAGGGAAATCACGTCAAGAATTGTGCTTTTTCCGCTACCGGTGGGCCCAGTAATTGCAAAGAGCGAACTTACCGTAAAAGGCACTTTGGTGAAGTCTATCTCATGCTTTCCCTTGAGGGAATTGATGTTCTCAAATTCTATTTTTAAGATCTTCATATTTCTGCATTTTCCTCCCGGTGCAACTCTTCAAGTATTTCGTCAAAAGCCGAAAGGATTTCCTGTTTTGTTTCGGTATCGTATTCGTGCTTTGCAATGAGCTCCAGGAAAACATCTTTGGGCTTCAAATCCTGTAATTGTTTATCGGCACTAAAAGCCTGGCCTGCACCTTTTAACTGATTTTTAAAACCTGCCCTGTGTTTTACAATCCGGTAACCTTCCTTTTGAAAACCCGAAACCAGTGCATCGAGGTCATAGATCTTTAAGGCATCATACTGCTCCTCTTTAAGCTCTACTTCGATGAGGCTCTCAAGATCTTTTTTCTCCTCTAACTGATCCAGTTTTAAGCTGATTTGTTCAAGGTCACCACTTATCTTTAAAAGTGCGCGAAACCCCGGAACAGGAACACTTTTTGGTTCCCAACCTTCTTCAGAATCAATGATAAGTACTCTTTTTTCATCCCGCCGTTCGCTGAAGGACAGGGGCAGGGGAGAACCGCTGTAAAATGCAGGTACAGCAGCGGCTACTCGTTGAGGTTTATGGATATGGCCCAGGGCAATGTAATTGAAATAGCTACCAAACCTGGAGGCTTCAAAAGCTGCGAGATTCCCTATCTGAATTTCTCTTTCACTTTCTGAAGTTTCAATACCTGCGGTGAAGAGGTGGCCCATGGCCAGTGCAGGTACAGCCGGAAACTGCCGTTCACAAATTTGTGCGGCTTCAAAAAAGGTATTCTGAATGCCATTTTTGAGAGCTTCAAGACGGTCTTCATGAGTTTCGGATTCTGCTGATTTCCGAAGATCGGCATCGCGCAGAAACGGAATGGCAGCAATTACCAGCTCTACATTTCCTTCCTTATTTTTGATGGGAATGATTAGTTCTTCCAGGTTTGAGGGCATTCCGCCAATAATTTCGATATCCAGCTCTTTAAGGATCTCTTTTGGCGCCTCGAGCATGGCAGGAGAATCGTGATTCCCGCCGGTAAGAATGATCTTGCAGTCAAACTGGTTCATCTTTACCAGCGCGCGGTAGTACTGGCGCCTTGCTTCGGAAGATGGATTGGCAAGATCAAAAATATCTCCCGAAACCAGCAGAACATCAATTTTTTCTTCTTCAATGGTCTTGCACAGCCAGTTGATAAAGAGGTCGAAATCTTCGGCCAGTTCAGATTTGTGAAGTTTTTTTCCAATATGCCAATCGGCCGTATGCAGGATCTTCATTGGGTTTAACTTTTAGCTTCCGAAGTTAAAGGAAAGCTTGGTGCCCTGCAAAGTTAATGACTTATACGACAAAATATGTCCTCTCAAAAATGTGCTTTTAAAATGCCATTTTTGAGAGGTATTTCATCAAACAGATCTAGTTGTTTTCTAACTTGTCACGTATTTTATCTATCGCGCTTTCAATAGATTCATCGGGTTCAATTATGTTATTCTCACCCCAGAAAGAAAGATCTGCAAAGCCCGAAATATCGTCATTCATGATCACCTTTCGGCTTAAAAAACTATTGTCTCTTTTAACTTTTTCGGTATTCACCTCCCAGTTGGTCACGGCGAGTTCGCTGTTTACCTTGTAACGGGAGTTGAAGAGTTTGCGTTTCCAGTTTACCACAAACTCCAGTTGGGTATTGCCATAGCCAAAATACCAGCGGCCGTCTTTTTGCCTGTAGGTAATGTCGTATTTCACTTCTACGGGATAGACCTTTGTTCCGCCAGGTTTTTTCTGAACAAACAGATCTGTCGCAGCCGAGCGGTTATCTACGTTAAGATTAAAAGAAGCTTTGATCAGGGAAAAAGTGTTGGCATCAATGAATAGTTTGCCATAATACCAGGGCATCCTCTTATCCAGTTCCTCAAAATTCACAACGTAGAGGTACTGTTCGTCAATTTTGGTAGGATTGTCAAAGCTGAATTTGAAATTAGAAAGATCCCGCTGGTTGAAGATATGGGTGGGATTTTTCATGAGGTCTATGCTCAAAGGATTGTAAGGCCCACCCCGCAGTTTAAGAGCAACCGTATCCAGCCGGTCATAATCGGCTGTTTTTCGTGCCTTCACCAGGGAAATATCGTCATCACTATTAGAATCATAAGGTTGTTTGTGAATTTTTACAACGGCTTCAGAAAGAGAGACATTTTTTCGGCCTCTTTTTATAGCTTCCCGGTAAAAGGCAGTCATGGTTGTACGGTCGGTAAAATAGTTGTTTCCGCGGGTTTCCAGCATATTGTGTACCAAAGCAGCGGGATCGGTATAGGTGAAGATACTGACCTCATTGAGCTCTTCCAGAGATTCTTGCAGTGGTATGACAACATTATCCTGCTGAAAAAATTGCAAAGGTATTGTGCGGCTTTGGAAACCCAAAAAGGAAACCTGCACATTTACATCTTCCAGGTTTTGAGGGATCTTTAGGGAGAATTCCCCGTCATTGTTGGTCACTGTAGAAATGTTGGTGTTTTGAACAGAAAGGTAGGCACCGGCCAACGCATTGTTGTTTTGACTGTTAACAACCTGTCCTTTATATTCTGTATACTCTTGTGAAGGTTGCTGAAAAGCAGTCACAGCTTCTGGAGACAAAACAAAAAATAAGAACAGGATAACAATGGGCCTTGCGAAAAGTGAAATCGGATTTCTCATGGCGTTAATATTATAGGGATACGCTTTACAAGATACTGAAATTTAACTGATTATTAATATTTTACTTCAGGATTTTAAGGGTGCGAGGAGGTGAAAATCTCTAGTGACCAGATTATTGCTTTTGTTCCTTGTGTTTTTCTTATCTTGCTGTATGTAAATAGATTACATTATTTCTTAAAGCTGTTAAGTAAGGAAGGGAGCAGGTAGAAGAATTGGTTTTAAATAGGGGAATAAGGCTGATACTTTGCCCTCTCTTCCAATTATTAATATTCCGGGATAATGCCGATTTTCTGGTTCTTAATTCTTCATCTTTACTTTAACAAATGCAGAAAAACTGCAAAATCATGACAATATCTGGCTGCTAAGCAGTTTTAATTCTACCCGGGCATAGTTACTTAACACATTGTTAACAGTAAAAATTGTTGTATAGAAGTAATTTCACGGCGAATAATTTTTCCAATACATGCTATTGAATTTCCTGCTTGAGATGATTTGTGGGTAACCTGCGATTTGTTTAAAATAGTAAGGATTCTTTGATGGCTCTTTTTTCGTTATGAGTAAGAAAATCAAGAATTCCCCGACTTTACAATCAGAAACAACCCCTTCTTCGTCCAACACCAGAATTGTGGCCGTAGGAGCCAGTGCTGGTGGCCTTGAAGCTCTTAAAGCTTTTTTTGAACATATTCCTCAAGCCACCAAAAGTGCTTACATCATCATTCAGCACTTATCTTCAGATTATAAAAGCATGATGGGAGAACTCCTGTCCCGCAGTACGGGCTTGCCCATAATGGAAGTAGAGGAGGGTATGGAAGTAAAACCGGGGCATATTTACCTTATACCGCCGGCCAATAACCTGGTTATCAAAAACAACAGGCTTAATCTTCTGGAGAAGCCTAAAAACCCTACTCTCAATTTACCTATAGATATGTTCTTTGAGTCGCTGGCAAGAGAACAGCGGGAAAAGGCTATAGGTGTTATTCTAAGCGGTACCGGTAGTGACGGGACCCGCGGCTCACGCGCCATTAAGGAGAGCGACGGAATGATCATGGTGCAGGAGCCCGAAGAAGCCCAGTTTGACGGTATGCCCCGCAGTGCGATAAATACCGGCCTGGTAGATTATGTTCTGCCTGTTAAACAGATGGGAAATGAACTGGACAACTATCTTACGGCACCTTCTATATTCCATTTCAAAGATGGAGATGTGGCCTATGACCAGACAGAGCTTATCAAGATCTTAAATTTCATAGATGAGAAAACAGGACTTGATTTTAGAGAGTACAAAAGATCTACTCTTGCCCGAAGGGTAGCCCGAAGAGTGAGTGTGTGCAAATGCAGATCTTTAGCCGAATATTGTACTTATCTCACCAATACCGAAGGAGAAGTTGATATCCTTTACAGGGAATTTCTTATTGGGGTCACCAAGTTCTTTAGAGACAGTAAAGTTTGGGACGTTCTACGCCAAAGGGTCATCCCCCAAATGGTGAGTTCAAAAGCTGATGGGGAAGTTTTAAAGATTTGGGATGTTGCCTGTAGTACGGGAGAAGAAGCTTATTCTTTTGCCATGTGCTTTATCGAAGAAATAGAAAACCAGGGTAAAAATATTGAGCTTAAGATCTTCGCAACCGATATTGCCGAAAAGCATCTTGAGATAGGCAGCAAAGGCTTATACCCCGAAAGTATAGCGGCCGATGTGCCAGCCGATTTTCTTGCTAAATACTTTAAAAGCAAGCCAAACAAATATGAGGTTGTTGATAAGTTGAGGCGGGCCGTAATCTTCTCACGCCATAACGTGATCAAGAATCCGCCGTTTAGTAATATGGATCTGGTTTCCTGCCGCAACCTCCTGATATATTTTCAGCCTGCAATACAAACCAAGGCCTTGAGTGTGCTGCATTACAGCCTTAAACAGGACGGGATACTCGTGTTGGGAACCAGTGAAAGCGTACATACAGAGCAAAAGAATTTTTCAGAAATTGATCGCAAATGGAAGATATTCAGGAATATACATCCCAATAACAGGCTCGAAGCAGGTCTTTCCCACACGCCAAATTCTACGGCTAAATTTATTAATAACAAGCCGTCAAATAATAGTGCCAGCTATAAGGCTCCTGCCAATTCAAACTTTAATAAGCTTACAAGTGATTTCAACGAGACCGTACTCGATCATTTTAAAGCGGCGAGTGTTTATGTAGATTTAGATTATAATATACTGGAGGCCATTGGAGAATTCAGGAAATATGCCAACCTTCCGGTGAGTGGTTTCTCTACCAATTTGCTGGACATGTTGGGAACAGATTTGAAATATTTGATCCAGAATAGCCTTAAAAGAGCTGAGAAACTTCAGCAAAAAGTTTATTATAAAGATGCCATTTTTGAGCACCACGGGGAGAAGAAAGCAGTAGATATTTTAGTAAAGCCTTTCCTGCGGAACCATGTAGATTCCGAAACCACCTTTATGATCACCTTCCTTGAGAAGGAGCTCAATCTTGACGGGGTAGAAAGTGTAGATAATATTACGCTTACCACCCGCACCAAAGAATATGTTTCCAATCTTGAAGAGGAGTTAAAGCAAACAAAAGAGGAGTTGCAGACTTCACTGGAAGAGATTGAGACCAGCAACGAAGAGTTGCAGGCGGCCAATGAAGAACTTTTGGCTTCAAACGAAGAGCTGCAAAGCACCAACGAAGAACTGCAAAGCGTAAACGAGGAGATCAACACCGTAAATGCCGAGAACATTCAGAAAATGGATGATCTTGCTGCACTTAATGCCGATATTAACAACCTGCTGGAAAGTACGCAAATTGGCACCATCTTTCTCGATGGCTCGCTGTGCATACGCAAATTCACCCCGGCCATAAAGGATCATTTCAGTTTTCTTAATTCTGATATGGGACGGCCAATAAGCCATTTTACCGGGAGTATTGGAAGGAGCAATTTGCTTCAGCGTTGTAAGAGGGTACTTAAAACCGGTAAGACTTTAGAGAAGGCCGTAGTTTCAAAAGACGGGCTGCATTACCTGCGAAGAATATCACCCTACGTAGATTCCAACGAGAAGATTGATGGGGTAGTGATCACTTTCATTGAAATTGAAAACCTGCAAAAGTCAAAAGAGAAGCTGCAGGCGAGTGAACGCAGGTTTAAGAGTTTCTATGAAGAGGACCCTGTAATGCACATAAGCGTTAACCCGCAAAACTATAAGATTGTGCATTGCAACAAAATGGCCATAAAGCAGCTGAAGTATGACTCGAAAGAAGAACTTATAGGGAAATCTATTTACGACCTGTACAACGAAGATTCTCAGGTTGAGGCTTTAAAATCCAATAAAGACTTTGCTGAAAATGGCGTGCTTGTTAATCTCGAGCAGAACATCCTCAGCAAGACCGGAGATATCTTGCCTGTAATTCTAAACGCCACTGCCGAGAGGGATGAAGAGGATAATATCCTCACCATACGCTACACCTTTGTAGAAATTGAAGCTTTAAAAAAGGCCGAAGATCAACTGCGGGAACAAAAAGCCGATCTTGAAAGGGCAAACCGTGACCTGGAGCAATTTGTTTCCATTTGTTCGCACGATTTACAGGAGCCGCTTTCTACGATCAAATTCGGGATAGATATCTTAGGCAAGATCTACGCTTCAAAGCTTGATGAAAAAGGGCAAAATTATGTTTCTTATATAAAACAGGCATCCACAAGACTTTCAGAACAAATAAGGGCCTTGCTGGAGCATTCGCGCATAGGTCGCGAAGGCGTTAAGAAACTCGTAAACACCCGCGAGCTGGTAGAAGTTGTAAAATATGATCTAGGTAAAAGGATAAAAGACACAAAGGCCAAGATCCATATTGGAGATTTACCGCGCCTGGAAGGCTATGAAGTAGAGCTAAGACTGCTTTTCCAGAACCTTATTAGTAATGCCATAAAATATACCCCGAAAGAACGAAATCCTGAGGTGCGTATTTCGGCATATAGAGAAGGCGATTTCTGGACCTTCACCGTTGTTGACAATGGCGTGGGGATTGCAAAAGAAGACCAGGATAAAATTTTTACAATATTCAACCGTGTCAAGAAACACGACAGCAATGATGGTACAGGTGTGGGGCTGGCACACGTAGAGAAGATAGTTCACTTACACAATGGTACCATTTGGGTAGACTCGCAAGAAGGGGTGGGAAGTACTTTCTACTTCAAGCTTCAGGCTTAATAATATGGATACATCGTCCCTAAAATACCCGGTTCAGGTTGATTTGGAGAACTGTGCCAAAGAACCAATCCACATCATTGGGAAATCTCAGGCGCATGGCGTGCTGGTGGTTTGTGATCGCACAAATTTGAACATCACCCAGGCCGGCGAAAATGCTTCGGAATACTTAGGAATTACTGTAGATGAGCTGCTGGGAAAACCGCTGTCTTACCTTCTGAAAAAGCCATTTTTGGCACCCGATTTTGATGAAGATAGTCTTCCGCAGGAAGTGGAAATAGACCGAAAGAAATTCCTTGTACTTGCTAATATTTCAGAAGAGAGCCTGGTGCTCGATTTTGAGCTACTCGCAGAGATGCAGGATCCATTTTTCTTTCAGAAGCAGTTAACGGGCATCCTGAATAAGTTCCAGGCAGCACGGTCTCTTGAGGAGCTTTCTTCGGAAGCTGCTCATCTTACCCGCAAAATGTTTGGCTATGACAGGGTGATGATCTACCGCTTTGATGAGGAGTGGAATGGCGAAGTGATTGCCGAAACAAAGAATGACGATATGGAATCGTGGCTGGGGCTGCGATATCCGGCTACCGATATTCCGCAGCAGTCCCGCAAAATGTTTCTCAAACACCGGGTAAGGGTCATTGCCAATGTACATTATACGCCGGTACCTCTAAAGCCCGAAATTTCACCCGTTACCGGGAAACCTCTTGATATTTCAAGATCTTCGCTTAGGGCCGTTTCTCCTATTCACATTGAATATTTGAAAAACATGGGCGTGGGGGCATCCCTTTCGGCAGCTATTGTGGTAAAGGGAAAATTATGGGGTCTTATTGCCTGCCATCACCAAACAGCGAAGCACCTGGATTTTTATCAGCGTGAGAGTTGTCGTTTTCTGGCTCAAATGCTCTCTACCGAAATTACGCTGCACGAAACCAGCAGCCTTTTAAATCATTCGGAACAAACCGAAAGTATCCGCCGCCAGCTGGTGGCTCAAATGAAATATCACAACAATTTTGCTGAGGCGCTAAGCAGGGATACCGTACAATTTGTAGAACTCTTAAATTGTGGGGGTGGTGCAATTTTTCACATTAATGAATGGGAACTAAATGGGCAAACGCCTGGGAAAGAACAACTGGACAGCCTGCTCAATGACTTTATAAAAAAGCAGTCAAAAAGCCTTTTTTGGACCCGTAACCTTTCAGCGCTATTTCCTGAAGCCGAAAGTTACAAGGAGAAAGCTTCGGGGCTTTTTAGTTTAAAAATATCTGATAACAAATATATCTTATGGTTTAAACCTGAAGTGGTGCAGGTGGTAACATGGGGAGGGAATCCGCAGAATAAGGTATTTTATAACGAAAAGGAACAAAGACTTAGTCCGCGTAAATCTTTTGAAAAGTGGAGTGAGAAACTCACCGGCTTTTCTGAACCATGGCATGAGCTGGACCGTAACACGGCCCGGGCTTTAAGGGAAAACATTAGCCACGTGCTGCTCACCCGCCAGCGCAGGGAAATTGAAGCCCTAAACGACAAGCTCATAGAAGCCAACCGGGAGCTGGAACTATTTAGTTACGGACTTTCACATGATCTACGGGCACCGGTAAGAGGTATGGAAGGCTTTCTTCAAATACTGCGGGAAGATTTTAGTGAGCCCCTTGGAAGTGAAGGAGTGAGTTACCTTGATATGAGCATGGGCCTCACCGAAAAAATGAATGATCTTATTGACGATATTCTGGAATATTCGAGGTTGGGGCACATAGAGAAAGTAGAGAAGCATGAGGTTGATACTACCGCAATGCTCAAAGAAATACTCGAGCTCTTTAATCTTTCTGCAAATTTCCCTAAGGCACGTATAGATATTCAGGAAGATCTTCCGGCTATGTGGGGTAACCGTAGAATGCTGTTCCAGTTGTGGTCTAACCTGCTTAACAATGCTTTAAAATATTCTTCAGAAAAAGAAGCACCAGTTATAGAAGTAGGTTCAACCCGCATAAATGGGCACGGTACATTTTATGTAAAAGATAATGGAATAGGGGTAGACCCGGTATTGAGCGAAAAGATATTTGAAACTTTTCAACGCGGCGTAGGCAGCAGGTTTAAAGGTACCGGCATAGGCCTTGCTATTGTGAAAAGAATTATAGAAAAACATGACGGCGAAATTTGGGTAGAAAGTGAACCCGGTGAAGGTTCTTTATTTTATTTTTATCTTGAACCCCAAAAGTAGGAGCATACGTAAATGATTAAGATCCCGTTGAGAATATTACTGGTGGAGGATAATGAAGCTGATGTCTTGATAACCCTGCGCACTATAAAAAAACTTGTAGAAGAACCGCATGTGGAGGTAGTTGAAGATCTTTCTTCCTGCAGGAACAAGCTTATCAATTTCATTCCTGATGTTGTAATTTCCGATTATAACCTTCCTACCTGCACGGGGCTGGAGGTACTGCAACTGGTACAGCAAAAAGATGCAAAACTGCCTTTTATCTTCCTTACCGGGACGGTGCATGATGAGGAACTGGCAGCCAACACTATTTTGGCCGGGGCTTCGGGGTTCATTTTGAAAAAGCATATGAACAACCTGGAAGAGAAGCTAAAACCTCTGCTTAAAAAAGTAGTGTTTCGAATGAGCGAGAATGAGGAAATTAGAGAGCGGCTTAGGGAGAACAAGGTTGCTATTAATCAAATCAATGATTATCTCGACAACCTCAAGTCCGATAACCGCGAACAGAAGGAGAACATCAGCAAGATCAAGAATGCCATCAAAGATTTTAAAGCCAGTAGGGATGAAGATAGTAGAGAAGCTTAAGGAGGAAACCCGCGAACTGCATGAACAAATAGAGGATAAGAACCTGGCCCGGAAAATTATGGACCACAGTATTGACCTCACCACCTATAAACTCCTGCTGCTACAGAATTACCTGGCGTATCGCGAAACTGAAACAGAAATACAGAAGTATTTGCCACACTATGAAGGCAAAAAACACCAGCAGTTAAAACAGGATTTGGAACAGCTGGGCGTTACAGGTGAAATACCTTCCAAAAATGGCATTTTTGAATGTCATTCTAAAGCCGAAGCCCTGGGAGCGGCCTACGTGGTTGAAGGATCGGCCTTGGGCGGAATGGTTTTGGCTAAAAACCTTCAGAAATGTGATGCTTTAGATGAAATTCAGCATCATTTCTTCTTTAATGGCGATAAAAATAACCTTCAGGACTGGAAAGCATTCAAAGAAGAGCTCGAAAAATACCCTTTTACCCCTTCCGAAGAAAAAATGGCTGTAGAAAAGGCTAAAGATACCTTCCGGTTCTTTGAAAGCATTTTTAGCAGGGATTTCAATTTGGATCTAGACACCACTTTCAAACACCAGGGATAACAGCCTTGGCACTTTAGACCTGTCATTATTATCAAAATGTTCGTTGAGGTCTAAGAGTTCAAACTTGTGCTCTTTGGCCATGTCAAGAAAATCTGAAAGATGATGAGTAAAGGCGGGAGGCATTTGGTAGCCGCTTTCGGTTTCAAATTTTGCTCTACTGCCTGCATATTGTCTTCCCGGATGAAGTTCACAAATATAGAACTTTCCGTTTCTTTTAAGGCTGCGGGCTCCTTCAGCAAAGATAAAGCTGAGATCCTGAATATGTTCGAGCACGAGGCTACAGGTGACAAGATTAGCCCAGCCCGGCTTTACAGGCCACTCTTTAGTAATATCAGCTTCGATAAAGCTAACATTTTCGGCCTGTGTTTTTTCCTGCGCTTTAGCCATCATTTTTGAAGAAATATCAATAGCGGTAACAAAATCGGCTTTTTGCGAGAGCCATTCGGTGTTTTTTCCTGTGCCGCAGCCCAGTTCCAGGATATTCCCGTAGTGTGGGTTCAAAAAGGTGTCCCTAAGCACCTGGGCTTCGAGGTCACGGGTTCTGTTCTCCATGGCATCGTAAGAGGCTGCCCATGCATTATAGGAGTCGCCGGTGTTCATATTTCTATCTTCTTGATCCAATTTTTAGCTTCGTCTTTTTCGGTTAAATCAAAATACTTGATCGTGGCTCCGGTAAAGGGTTTCATAAGTTGGGTGAGTTCTTTCTCCCAGTCCTTATTCCCCACCATGGCAATACGTTCCAGGTTTTCTTTATTTTTGAAGTCGAATTTGATATCGCGCCACATGGCACTTAAGTTCCAGCCTTCAAATTCTTTCATCTCAAAGTACCATCTTATGGTGCCAAAACTCCTTACTTTCTCCTGTAGCAGGGGGATAAGTCTGTCATAATCTTCATTGGTGAGTTTTTCTTCGGCGACGGTGTAAATAACGTTATGTTCAACCTGGATAGAAATCATAATGTAGTTTTGCTACAATTTCCAAAGAAAAGTGGATTTTGGCAACACGATCGCATGGGAGTAGAGTTAAGCTCTTGTTAATCTATACCTAAGGAATGTTAAGCACTTTTTTCTGAAAAACTAAGAGTTCAAGGCTTTCAGCATTCAAAAATTCCTGCCATCTTTGACTTTTTTAAGAGGTATGGAATCCCGTAAAAAGCAACGTATTGCTCTTAGCACTTTCTTCTTTATGTCGGGTTTTGCTTTTTCTACATGGGCATCCCGCATTCCCACTATCAAAACCCATTTTGATCTAAACGAGGCACAACTGGGAAATCTCCTGCTAGCCATGCCGGTGAGTTCTCTCATAGGATTGCCAATTTCGGGATGGCTGGTGTCAAAATTTGACAGTCGCAATCCTTTAATTGCGGCTTATTTCTTTTTTGCTGTAGGGCTGGTGCTTATAGGAAGTGCATCAAACATGGTGTTTTTGGTGGCAGGCATCAGTGTTTTTGCCTTTAGCATGCGAATACTCAATATCTCCATGAATACGCAGTCTCTCACGCTTCAAAAGTTATTTCCGCGGAAGATTTTGGGCTCCTTTCATGGCCTTTGGAGTACAGGCGGATTGGTAGGGGTGCTTTTTTCTACCTTACTTATTAAGCTGAATGTTTCCATGCAGATCCATTTTTGGATGGTTGCAAGTCTCGGAATTTTACTTGGATTATGTTCTTACTCCTTTTTACTGCGGAAAGATCGTGCCACGGGCGGTAATAAATTAAGGCTTGGTAAACCCGATAAATTCATTCTTTACCTTGGGTTACTCATCTTTTTTGCATCGCTGTGCGAAGGTGGTATGTTTGACTGGAGCGGAGTGTACTTTAGAGAAGTTGTTAAGGAAGAGGTATTCACACTAGGCTATCTTATTTTTATGACCTTTATGGCACTTTCAAGGTTCTTTTCTGACAGGCTTATCGAGAAATTAGGAATGGCCCGAATGTTTGTGGTGAGTTCTTCCCTAATTTCTTCGGGAGTACTTTTAATGGTCCTGTGGCCGAGTTTTTGGCCGGCACTAGCAGGCTTTAGCCTTGTTGGTATTGGGGTTGCGGCTATTATCCCCATGATCTTTAGCCTGGCAGGTACTTCTAAAAAATATTCGGCAGGAATGGCTATTTCGATCATCACTACTTATGGAATTGTTGGGATGCTATTAGGGCCGCCACTGGTTGGTTACATTGCCCATCTTTTTAACCTTAAAATCTCTTTTCTGCTGTTCCTTTTCGCCGGACTTCTATTCATTCCCGTGTCTCAGCTTTTCTTCAGGTTAAAACAGGAAGAGCAGGTGTGATAAAATATTGATTTTCAGAAGCGTTTCATTTATTTGCCATTTTTGAGAGGTGAGCGTTTTATGATTCTTTTAGAAAGACGTTATTCCTAGCTTTTGTATCTTATCTTGATTTCAGAAAATATTCACGCAAGCTTTTAAGATGAAGTATGGAACGGGACGAAGAATTGAATATATTTTATTCGGCTGTAGAAAAATAAGAAAAGATGGCAAACAATGAAGACTATAAAGTGCCTGCTTCAACCCGAATAGGCCACGTTCATCTCAAGGTTTCAGATCTTGAACGGTCTCTGTTATTTTATAACGGGCTGTTGGGATTTGAAGTGACACAACGTATGGGCGATGCAGCCGCATTTTTGTCGGCTGGCGGTTACCATCACCATATTGGCCTCAATACCTGGCACAGTAAAGCTGCACCCCAAGCCTCAAAAAGGGGAGTGGGCCTGTATCATACGGCTATAGTTTATGAGCATAGAAAAGAGCTGGCGCAGGTACTGCAAAGGCTTCTTGACGCCGATTATCCTTTAACGGGGGCGGCCGATCACGGCGTGTCTGAAGCTCTGTACCTCAATGATCCCGATGGTAACGGCGTTGAACTTTATTACGATCGCCCAAAGGAGCAGTGGCCGCATACAAAAGACGGCTCTCTAGAAATGTACACCAGGGCGTTGCACCTTGACCATTTGCTGGCTGAGCTTAAATAGTTAATTTCCTACCGGGTAGCCTTTGTCTATCCAGTCTACTTTAATATTCTCGCGCAGGTTGAGCAGTTGGTGATTGGTGAAATCCATTTCGTTGAGCAGTGCAAATGCAGGCCGAACGTTGGGACAAATATCAAAAGGGCAGCAACCACAGTAGATAAGGATATTGCTGTCTTTTTGTAATGTTTCCAGTTCCTGCCTCAGGTTGTTGAGGCTTTCTTTTTCTCCGGAAGGTCCTGTGTCTTTAGACCCGGGAATTATTCCACCGGCACCAAGGCTAAAAATGACCAGGCTATCTTCGGAATTTTCTAGGAGTTGCACGAGATCTGAAGGTTCCAGAAGTTGCTGCTGAGACCAGGGTTCCTGCTGAATTTCAGGTTTTGCTTCTTCAGCATGTTTTTCCACAACCTCATTATCTGCAACTGCAGATTCTTGATTTTCGTTTTTACAGGCTGAAGTAAATAAGGTAATCAGGCAAATGGCGAAATAGAAGTATTTGTTGATCATGTTTTTTTGTATCCGAAGAAAAATGATATCAGAATTTATAGAAAGTTTACTCGGGGCGTTTGGGTTTTGAGCGACAATGTTAGGCCTTTATTTTGAAAATGAAAATCTGCAGATGATTACCACAGGTTCTTTACTTCATTTTTGATGTAGGCCAGCCCTGTTTCGCTTGGTGGTTGTTGATCGATAAGTGAATTTACAACTTGCTGGCGCAGTTCATTTGCGGTGGTGATCTCTTCCCGGCCTGCAACTTTTCTGATGTTGTTTATCGTAGCATTTTTAGACGCTTTAATGACATTCCAGCATTCGTCAGAAATATAGATTTGTTGTGCCAGGTTATGCTCAAATTCCTGTTCAATAGCCCTTATAAGAAGGGTCAAATAATCTTCTTTGTCATCTCCTGAAGGTTTGATTCTTACAAGAAGATTGCCCGGGGCAATACGTTCCAGGAAAAGGGCCATCCTTTCGTAGGCCTGTAGCCGTAAAGGCAGCGCCTGTTTTTGTGCTTCTTTGTGAAGTAAAAACCGCCGCCGCCGCTCTTCATTGCGGGTGTGCAGGTTAAAAAAATAGAAGGCAATCACGCCCACAACCACTGCCGGTAAAATGTAGAACAGCAGTTCTAAAATGGAATCTTCTGTCATTGGTCAACTATTGATCGGCTACCGAGGTGTCTTCAGTTTCTACCTCTTTCACATCGGTTTCTTTACCTTTTCTGTACGAGCCGCCTAAGTTAGGACATCCTGCCAAAGTAGCAACAGAATCAAATGGAACTTTTGTCTTGTTGTACATGAAAGTTTCGGCTAAAGTTTTTGCGATAAACCTGTCTCCCAGGTTAATTTCCACATCATCCATAGTGAACTGGCAGGGGTGTTCATATCCGCAGGCATGGGTGATCTCCAGAAGTTCCTTCCTGAAATTGTTGAAATAATAATTCACCCTTTCCGATTTGTCTTTTACATTGATTCCTGCCTGTAACCAGCGGTTTTGCGTGGCCACACCTGTAGGGCAGGTGTTGGTATGGCAGGATTGGGCCTGTATGCAGCCCACGCTTAGCATCGCTTCGCGGGCAACATTAATACAATCTACGCCCATAGCAAAAGCCATGGCTGCTTTAGCAGGAAAACCAAGTTTACCACTGCCAATAAATATAATCTGGTTGGCGAGATCTCGTGCCTGGAAGATCTTATAAACATCGGTAAAACCGTAGATCCACGGCAGGGCCACATGATCGGCAAAACTTGGAGGGGCAGCTCCGGTTCCGCCCTCACCGCCATCAATGGAAATAAAGTCGGGTCCGCGGTTGGTTTCGGCCATGATACTCGCCAGCTCCCGCCATTCATCAAGTTTCCCAATGGCGGCTTTTATTCCCACCGGCAGGCCTGTTTCTTCCGCAATTTCTTCTATCCAGTCTACCAGCTCCTGCATGTTGCTAAAAGTGCTGTGAGCCGGCGGTGAGAGTACATCTTTGCCCATGGGCACGTGCCTAATTTCGGATATCTCCCTGGTAATTTTGGATGCGGGCAGCACTCCTCCTTTCCCGGGTTTGGCACCCTGGGAGAGTTTGATTTCTATAGCTCTTATACTGGGATATTCTTTAACAAGCTTTACCAGTTTTTCCATCGAAAAACCGCCGTCTTCATTTCTTATTCCAAAATATCCTGTTCCTACCTGGAAAACAATATCTGCCCCTTTTTTGTGGTAAGGAGACAAACCTCCTTCGCCGGTGTTGTGATAAGCGTAAGCTTTTTTGCATCCAAGATTCAAAGACTCTATTGCTTTGGCAGAAAGGGAGCCGAAACTCACTGCCGAGACATTAATGACCGAAGCAGGCCGAAAAGGTCGACGTCGTTTGTGAAATTCTCCCATTACTTTTGCACAGGCAACAAAATAAGGGTCTTCCCGGTTAATGTGCTTATGGGGCATGTAGTATGGAATTACGGCATTGTTGATAAAGATGTAATTCACTTCATTGATGTCCTGATCTGTCCCAAAACCTTCGTAATTATTGACATTTTTGGAAGATGCATAAACCCAGCCGCGCTCTATGCGGTTAAATGGGAGTTCTTCCCTGTTCCCCGCCACAATGTACTGCCGCAATTCGGGGCCAATGCTTTCGAGCATGTACCTGAAATGTCCTACCAATGGGAAATTGTGGAGAATGATATGCTTCTTATTTATGAAAACGTCATAAATTATTACCAGAACAATAAAAATGAGGAGCCACATCCACCAGGAGATATTTCCCAGAAATTCGAAAATATTATCCATACAAACCGCTTTAATTCCTAATAAAAAATAAAAGTTAGCTTATATAGATGCTCCTCCAAAATATATTGTTTTAAAATATTCGTAAAATACTTTTTGGGACCTTTCAGTTAAACCCAAAAAGATATAGTAGGAGGGTTCTTATTTTGCCTCATTTTAGCTATTTTCACCCCTTAAAAGAAGTTACTATTGGAATCTTATTTAGCCGAATTAAATGATGCCCAGCGAGCTCCTGTATTACAGAAGGATGGAGCTATGATTGTTATTGCAGGTGCGGGGTCTGGGAAGACGCGGGTACTTACCTATCGGATTGCTTATCTTATGAGTAAAGGAGTTGATGCCTTCAATATCCTTTCATTAACTTTTACCAATAAGGCAGCGCGGGAAATGAAAACCCGAATTGCAAAAATTGTTGGGAACAGCGAGGCCAAAAATCTGTGGATGGGTACTTTTCACTCCATCTTTGCCAAAATGCTCAGGTTTGAGGCCGATAAACTGGGATACCCTTCCAATTTTACAATTTATGACACCCAGGATTCCCAACGTCTCATATCGGCTATTATTAAGGAGATGGGGCTCGATAAAGATGTGTACAAGTACAAGCAGGTCTATTCCCGTATCTCGTCTTATAAAAACAGTCTCATTACCGTAAAGGCATATTTTCAGAATCCTGAATTAATGGAAGCCGATGCCATGTCGAAAAAACCAAGGCTGGGTGAAATTTACAGGGAATATGTAGACCGCTGCTTTAAGGCAGGAGCGATGGATTTTGATGATTTGTTGCTTAAAACAAATGAGCTGCTCAATCGTTTCCCCGAGGTGCTTCAGAAGTACCAGAATCGCTTCAGGTATATTCTGGTAGATGAGTACCAGGATACCAACCACTCCCAGTACCTTATTGTTAAAGCACTTTCAGATAAATTTCAGAATATATGCGTGGTAGGTGATGATGCGCAAAGTATCTATGCCTTCCGTGGCGCAAACATCAACAATATTCTCAACTTTCAGAAGGATTATGACAATGTACAAATGTACCGTCTGGAACAGAATTACCGTTCTTCCAAGAACATAGTTGAAGCGGCCAATTCTATCATTGAAAAAAATAAGACCCGACTTGAGAAAGTGGTGTGGACGGCTAATGAAGACGGGCCAAGGATCGTTGTAAACCGCCTGCTTACCGATGGCGAAGAAGGAAGGTTTGTGGCAGGATCTATTTTTGAGAACCGGATGGAGCACCAAATGAAAAATGGTGATTTCGCGATTCTTTACCGAACAAATGCACAAAGCCGGGCCATGGAAGATGCCCTTCGGAAAAAGGATATTCCTTACCGTATTTATGGCGGATTATCTTTTTACCAGCGAAAAGAAATTAAAGATGTGCTGTCATATCTCAGGCTGGTGATCAATCCTAAAGATGAGGAAGCGCTAAAACGGGTGATCAATTACCCGGCAAGGGGAATTGGGCAAACTACTATAGACAGGCTTACCATTGCTGCCAATCACTACAAAAGATCGATCTACGAGATCGTTGAAAACCTGGACAGAATTGACCTGAAGATCAACAGAGGCACCAAAAATAAGCTGGAGAATTTCATCAACATGGTCAAAAGCTTCCAGATCATGAATGAAACTGCCGATGCTTTCACCATTGCTGAAACTGTTGCAAAAAAGACGGGACTTTTACAGGAGTTGAAGAAAGATGGTACGCCCGAAGGTATTGCGAAAATTGAGAACATCGAGGAATTGCTTAACGGGATAAGGGATTTTGTTGAAGAGCAAAAAGAACTGGCCGATGTCACCGGTTCCCTTACCGAATTTCTTGAAGATGTTGCACTGGCTACCGATATGGATAAAGACTCGGGTGATGACGATCGTGTCGCCCTTATGACTATACATTTGGCTAAAGGCCTGGAATTCCCTTTTGTGTACATTGTAGGGATGGAAGAAGATCTATTCCCTTCGGCTATGAGTATGAGTACCCGTAGCGAACTGGAAGAAGAACGCCGGCTTTTCTATGTGGCTCTTACCAGGGCCGAGAAAAAAGCTTTTCTTACTTACACCCAATCGAGGTACCGCTGGGGAAAACTCGTAGATGCCGAGCCCAGCAGGTTCATTGAAGAAATAGATGATAAGTACCTGGATTTTATGATTCCGCAGGACGATTACAAATACAAACCTCTTATTGATACCGACATTTTTGGGGAAGTAGATAAAAGTAAATTCCGTCAAACCAAACCTTCAAGCGGCACTCCGCCACCATCACATAAACCTACAGAAGAACAACTTCAAAAACTGAGGAAACTGCGACCTGCAACTTCGCCCGGCAATACGGCTTCTGCAGGAGAAGTGATCAAACTTATGGCGGGTGACGAAGTAGAGCATATGCGTTTTGGTAAAGGAAAAGTGTTGAGCATAGAAGGGGCAGGGCAGGATAAAAAAGCAGAAATCGACTTTGAAACAGGGGGGATAAAAAAACTACTCCTAAAGTTTGCCAAGCTCAAATTACTTAATCAAGGTTAAGTAATTGTTATTCTTTGGTTTAGGTGTGTTCTTGTTCTTATTTTTAAATAAAAAATGATAAGAGAAGGTACAGCAGTAAAGTGGAAGTGGGGTAAAGGAACCGCCCAGGGAAAAGTGAAGAATACTTTTGATCATGAAGTTACACACACTATTAAAGGAACAAAGGTAACCCGCAAAGGAAGCCCCGAAAATAAAGCCTTGTATATTCAGCAGGAAAATGGGAATGAAGTTCTCAAACTTGAAAGTGAGGTAGAAAGAAATGACTAAATTTCTCTAAAACTCTTATTAAAAGGCGCTGATTTTTTGTATTTTTTGAAGCATTTAAATCAGAAGAACTATGGCAGAATTAATCAGGATCTACGAAGAGAACCCCAATCCAAAAGAAGTAAAGAGAGTAGTAGAAGCTTTAAGAGACGGTGCTTTAATCATTTATCCTACAGATACGGTATACGGTTTGGGATGTGATATCACCAATAATGCAGCCCTTGAACGCATAGCCCAGCTTAGGGGCGTAAAACTTGAAAAGGCCAATTTTTCTTTTATCTGTGAAAATTTGAGCAACCTTTCTGATTATGTGAGACAAATAGATAACCAAACCTTTAAAATACTCAAGAGAAACCTGCCCGGGCCTTATACTTTTATTCTGCCCGGGAACAATAATTTACCCTCGGTCTTTAGAAAGAAGAAGACTGTAGGTATCCGTATTCCCGATAATAACATCTGTAGAGCGCTTGTGGGAGGTCTTGGTAACCCGATTGTGTCTACATCCATTCGTGACGATGACGAGGTGCTGGAGTACACCACAGACCCTGAACTCATCCTTGAAAAATGGGATAAACATGTAGAAATAGTGGTAGATGGCGGTTACGGAGATAACATACCCTCTACAGTGATTGATCTCACTACCCCCGAACCGGAAGTGATTAGGGAAGGCAAGGGAAGTCTCGAAATACTATAAGTCCCCGTTTTCTAAGGCTTATTGCGTAACGTACCAGAATAAACTAAAAGTGCCCGGCCTGTAATGGCCGGGCATTTTTAATACCAAATAGCTTTGTCTTTTCTTATTCAAAGATATTACCAAATTCGGCCATAAAAGCTTCGTGGGCTTCTTGCTGCGAAAGGATATGCCCTTTCTTTTGTGCACTACTTGCTAATTCATACCCCAGGCGGGCTGCTTCCATTCTTTGAAGTGGCGTACCGTGGTGCCCGCTGCTGGCAAAGCTGCAATCTCCAATGTTGAAGAAGAGCTCAAAGAACTGTTCTACTCTTTTCCAGTTGTAGGTAGCTCCTCTTTTATGCGTCATGTAGTATGCAGCTAAAAAGTCGGCTTCCAGTTCGGTAAGACGGGTAGCTGCTGCCGGATCTTCGTCTGCACCGTTAGGGTACCATTCAGTAAAATTATCAAACTGAATCTGGTGAGCCCATTCATGTGCTAAAATTCCGGTCCATACAATATCTTCTGCAATACCTGTATTAGCAAGAACTGAAGTTATCCCATCTCCAATCACAATAAGGTTTCCTGTTGTGGCGAAACCGTCCATGGCAAAATATGGGCTTTCAGGAAGAACAGGGGAAGCTTCATTAATAGCCAGGAGTTGATCAGCTATTGCGTAAGCATCTTCTCTTGTTTCAACGTCAACGCCAACAATCATATATAAATCGGCCAGTTTTTCACGATCGTTCAAGCTGGCGGTATGTTGCCCGTTCACCCTGATTTCATCTGGCATTCCCCAGAATTTTTCAAGCTCACGGACTCTTTTTCTTACGAAGTTGGTGTATTGACCTTCATCTCCAAAATATTGTTCAGAAGTATCGAGGTACGCCATGTAAAAGTTCAGATCAAGGTAGAGGGAGTAGTAGGTCAACGCCAGCGGATCTGAAAAGAAGGGTTCGATCACTTTGTTGATTTCCTGATTAAACGCTGTAGGTGCACATTCAGATGGCGCTACAGCATCCATTTTAAAGACTTCATTCCGTAAGTTGTGACCGGCATAAGCAACAGGCTCTACATTAAATTCGGGATTTAATGCAGCATTGGCATTTACCGTTCTGGCCGATTGACTTGCATTCATAGATGCAGAATGAGCATCTATAATTTCTTCTACTTCGTTTTCTTTTTCACACGAAATACTAATAAGCCCGGCGCACAGGGTAAGCATGGCAATCTTGTTAAAATTTTTCAGCATAATTTTAGTTTAGTTTGATTTTTATTAGATGCTGAAGCTAATAAAAAAATATTATTATAAGTGTAATTTACTGAAGATTAATTTGTTAAAAATAAAAAACCCGGCTATAGGCCGGGTTTTAAAGAATATTTGAGCTTGCTTATTTAGCAGTCTGCATTCCTTCTTCAATAAGGTTGTAGAATTGATCAAGTTTTGGAAGAATCACGATACGGGTTCTTCTGTTCTTGGCTCTACCTTCAGCAGTTTCGTTTGAAGCTACAGGAACGTAGTAACTTCTACCCGCAGCGGTCATTCTTTGTGGCTGAACACCAAACTCTTCCTGTAGTACACGTACTACAGAAGTAGCTCTTTTTACAGAAAGATCCCAGTTGTCCTGAAGTACTGCATTTCTAATTGACTTGTCATCTGTGTGACCTTCAACCATAAATTCAATTTCTGGACGGTTTTTCACAACAGTGGCTACTTTTCCAAGTACTTCTTTAGCACGGTCAGATACATTGTATTTTCCGCTTTCAAAAAGAAGTTTGTCAGAAATAGAAACATAAACTACTCCTTTTTCAACATTGATCTGGATATCGTCATCACTCATGTTTCCAAGAACACCTTTAAGGCTGGTAACCAAAGCAAGTGTTACAGAATCTTTTTTAGTGATCGCATCCTGCATACGCTGAATCTTCATATCTTTTTCTTTGATACTTTCTAAAGAGCGTTCAAGATTTTCGGCTTCTTTCTTTGATAAGGTGGCAAGATCTCCAACGTTGTTCAATAAAGCAGTATTTTGGTTGCTCAACTGACTAATTTGTTGGTTCAATCGATCTTTTTCATCCAAACAGGAGTTAAGTTTAACCGTGGCTGTGTTCAACTTGTCCTGAGTCTCCTTTTGTTGAGCTTCAAGCTCGGCATATTTCTTCTGTGAAACGCATGAAGAAAAAAGGAGCGCAGCAGTTGCCGATAAAAGCATGAATTTTTTCATAATTCTTAATTGTGTGATTAAATGTTAACGTTTCAAAAATACAAAATCTAAGGTCATTCCGAAATTTAAACAGAACATAATTAAAATAATTTAAACTCTCTTAAATTCCTTCCTTCCCTGTAGGTAATATGCGAATACAACGGAGATATTGTTATAATATTTTGTCTTTTTTGGAGAAGGTTTCCTTTTTTTCCACATTTTTCTTGCATGCCGATAAAACTGAAAATGGGCTTTTACAATGGCTGCTGAATGCGAGGGTTTTAGCTCGATTAGGAATTTTACACCTGCCAGCCCATCCAAAAGTAACCGGAGAAAAATGATGATAAATACTTTGTCTACGGGGGCATTTTTTACCACTGTGAAGAGGCTGTTCCTGAAATTTAAAAAGGTCTTGCGCGGGTGCATGGCATTTAAAGTTCCGCCTCCTAAATGATAAACCTTAGATGCGCCCACAGCTTTTACCTTTAGCCCGCTGTTGTGAAGCCGCCAGCAAAGATCTATTTCTTCCTGGTGTGCAAAGAAATCTTCGTCAAAACCTCCCGCCTCAAAAAAGGCAATTTTGCGTATCATCATACAGGCCCCTGTAGCCCAAAAGATCTCTTTGGTATCATCGTACTGCCCATGATCTTCTTCAAGGGTTTCAAAAATCCGGCCCCGGCAGTAGGGATAACCCATGGCATCAATATAGCCGCCTGCAGCCCCGGCATATTCAAAATGGTTCTTTTTTCGGTAATTGAGGATCTTCGGCTGGAGTGCTGCAACCTTCTTGTCCTGCTCCATTTCTTGTATTAATGGCTGTAACCATCCTTCAGTCACCTCTACATCACTGTTCAAAAGCACAAAAATGTCTTCTTCCAGGTCTTGAAGGGCATCGTTATAGCCTTTAGCAAATCCGCCGTTTATTTTATTCTGAATGATCTTTACCTGCGGAAAATTCTTCCGAAGAAATGGCACCGAATCATCGGTAGAGGCATTGTCGGCTACATAAATGATAGCTTCAGGAGAATGTTGAACCACCGAAGGTAAGAACTGCTGCAATAAAGCTTTTCCGTTCCAGTTAAGAATGACCACTGCTACTTTCACAGGTGCAAATTAAAGTAAATTATGAGGTTGATGCATTATAGGGTGTCAAAAATGGCATTTTCTAGCCCCATTCCGGGAGGTCTGGAAGAAAGTGGTATTGCTCGGCTACATAATCAAGCTGACAAAAATAATGCTGAAGTCCGTTGGTCACCATCAGGTAATCTGCCTGCAGGGCCAGGTTGTAACGCGCAATCTGGTCAAAAGTGTCTTGTGTGATAGGAACAGAGGCTGCCTTGCATTCTACCACCAGGTGAATATCTCCGTTGGGTTTATAGGCCAGTACATCATACCTTTTTATAAGATCGTGGAGCTTCACTTGCTTTTCTACATTGAGCAGGCTCTTTGGAAATTTCTTTTCCTGAAGAAGAAATTGCACCACGTGTTGGCGCACCCATTCTTCGGGCGTAAGCAAAACAAATTTTTTCCGAAGCTCATCAAAAACAGCTATTTTATTTTCGCTATTTTTGAGCCGAAATGAGTACCGGGGGAAGTTAAGTGTATGCATGCTCAAAAGTAGGATTTTTTCAGAAGAAACTTCTTTTAGTCCCTCCCCAAAACCAGCTTTATGGATGACGTAAAAAATATAGTGACTGCCATTAAAAAAGGGGATATTAAACCTATCTATTTTTTAACGGGAGAAGAGCCGTATTTTATTGATAAGATTTCAGATTATATTGAAGATCATGTTTTGCCCGAAGAAGAAAAGGGCTTTAACCAGATGGTACTTTACGGGCGCGATGTGACTGTAGATGACATTATTGGCAACGCCAAACGTTATCCCATGATGGCCGAACGGCAGGTAATTATCGTAAAAGAAGCCCAGGATCTTTCACGCACCATTGAGCAACTCCTGCCATATGCCGAAAACCCACAACCCACAACTGTGCTGGTATTCAATTACAAGTATAAGAAGCTTGATAAGCGCAAAAAGCTGCACAAGGCTATTGCTAAAACCGGCGTGATCTATGAAAACAAGAGGTTGTATGAAAACCAGGTTGTAGACTGGATACAAAAAGAAATGCATACCCGCGGTTACCAAATGGCGCCAAAGGCAGCGCAAATGCTCCTCGAGTTTTTGGGGAACCAGCTCGATAAGATTGACAATGAGCTAAAGAAACTTCAGCTTATTTCGCCAAAAGGAACCACAATAACTCCCGAACTTATCGAGGAGAATATAGGGATAAGTAAAGATTTCAATATTTTTGAGTTGCGAAAAGCTATTGGTAGTAAAGACAACCTGAAGGCGCATCGCATCATTAATTACTTTTCGCAGAACGAGAAAGACCATCCTATGGTAATGACGGTGGGAATGTTGTTCAGTTTCTTTGTGCAACTGCAGCAGTACCATGCCCTCAATGACCAGTCTGAGAACAATGTGGCAAGAGCATTAAAGGTCAATCGTTTTTTTGTGAAAGACTATATTACCGCTGCCCGTAATTACAACATGAAAAAAGTGAGCAGTATTATTTCATATTTAAGGGAAGCCGATGTAAAGGGCAAGGGGGTAGGAGCTGCCAATGTGCCACAGGGTGATCTTTTAAAAGAACTACTTTTCAAAATTATCAATTAATATGGCGAATTTAGATACCTGGTTAAGTGCAGCGAGGCTCAGAACGCTACCGCTTTCAATTTCAGGAATTCTGGTGGGAAGTTCTATAGCTGTAGCGCAAAATGAGTTCAATAGTGTGATCTTTGCGCTGGCCCTGGCCACTACGCTGGGCCTCCAAATTCTCTCCAACTTCGCCAATGATTATGGAGATTTTGTAAAAGGAACAGACAATGAAGACAGGGTAGGTCCTCTACGTGCACTTCAAAGCGGAATGATGACCAGAAAGGAGATGTTTTGGGGAATGATCGTTACCGGCATCATCACCTTCCTGTTTGCCGTTACGCTTATTTATCTGGCCTTTGGCACCCGTAGCCTGTTCTACGGACTGGTGTTTTTGGTCCTGGGAATAGGCGCTATAGCTGCAGCAGTGAAGTATACCGTGGGAGACTCGGCTTATGGCTACAGGGGTTTGGGAGACGTGTTTGTGTTCGTGTTCTTCGGACTTGTTGCGGTTTATGGCAGCTATTTTCTTTATACTATGGAATGGGACTGGCGGGTATTCTTACCGGCTGCCACTATTGGATTCTTAAGTGCCGGGGTGCTCAACCTTAACAATATGCGCGATCGCGCTGCCGATGCTAAAGCAGGAAAGAACACTTTAGTAGTTAAACTGGGGGAAGCCCAGGCAAAACAGTACCATTATTTTCTCCTGCTGGCGGCATTTTCCTCTATGATCCTCTACTCGGCTTTCTCGTTTACAGGAATAGATGATCTCCTGTATCTCTTTGCGTTTGTGCCACTTTTGTTCCACTTAAAAAGGATCATGGAGAACAAGAATCCCGTCCTCCTCGATCCTGAACTTAAGAAACTCGCCTTAGGCACCTTCTTACTGGCTGTTCTTTTTGGGCTGGGACAAATATTATAGGTCTCAAAAATGCCATTTTTGGAAGGTCTTTCGGGTAGGATTTTGTATTTTGTATCAGTGTTGTCCAATTAAATAAATTAATCAGGAGCTAAGTCACGAATTCACTAATTATACTGTTCATTTAAGGTATAGAAAGATGGTTTCCAGTTTCTGAATTTATATTGAACTTTATTTATGGAAATAGAATTAAATATCGTTGTTAATCAAGTGGTTAGATAAAGTCTTGGCGCTTGCAGCGAAGCGATCTTGACTCTTGTCTCCCTGATAATAATGAATTGTATATTAAAATATGATATTATGAAAATTACTCACTACGCACACAGCACATTTGCAATAGAAGTTAAAGGTGTTCACCTTTTAATAGATCCTTTTATCTCGGGTAATGAGAAGGTGAAGGGAATGGTGAATATTGATGATCTAAAGGCAGATTATATCCTGTTAACCCATGCCCATCAGGATCATACACTAGATGCTGAAGCCATTGCCAAACGCACCGGCGCGGTGATCATTAGTAATTTTGAGATAGCCACTCATTACGAAAATAAAGGTCTGGAAGTACACCCGCTTAACCATGGTGGTAAATGGAACTTTGAATTTGGAACGGTGAAATACGTGAACGCCATTCATACCAGCTCCTTTCCCGATGGTAGTTACGGCGGCCAGCCCGGCGGATTTGTCATAGAAGGGGAACACAAGAATATTTACATCGCGGGCGACACTGCCCTTACTATGGATATGAAACTTATCCCCATACACACCAGGCTAGACCTGGCAATTTTGCCTATTGGCGATAATTTTACCATGGGTGTAGATGATGCCATAATAGCCAGTGATTTAGTGCAGTGTGATAAAGTGCTGGGTTGTCACTATGACACTTTTGGATATATTGAAATTGATCATGAAGAGGCAAAAAGGAAATTCTATGAAAAAGGAAAAGACCTTATGTTGCTTGAAACCGGGGAAAGTATAGAACTTTAAACAATATAAGTGCAGGCAAATTATTATAAGTACATCCTGAATTTTAAACGCCCCAGCGGTACTTCGCGGGGCGTTCTTACACAAAAGGAAACCTGGTTTATTATTCTGAAGCAAAACGGAAAGACCGGAATTGGAGAGTGCGGCATTTTAAGAAGTCTTAGTTACGACGATCGTCCGGGTTATGAAGAAAAGCTGAAGTGGGTGTGCGAAAACATCCAGCTCGGTGAGAACAGGCTATGGGAAGAACTTCGGGAATTTCCAAGCATACAGTTTGGGGTAGAAATGGCCTTCAGGTCGTTAGCGGCGCAAGATCCTTTTCTATTGTTTCCTTCAGAATTTACTGCTGGCCAGGCGCCCATTTCTATCAACGGACTCGTTTGGATGGGGGAGGAGCAGTATATGAAAGAGCAAATAATTGAAAAGATCAGGGGCGGCTTCAAATGCATTAAGCTGAAGATAGGTGCTATAGATTTTGAAACTGAAATGAAATTGCTCAGCTTCATCAGGCGTGAATTTACTTCGGAAGAAATGGAAGTAAGAGTAGATGCGAATGGAGCTTTTAAACCTTCCGAAGCATTAGAAAAACTGAAGCGTCTCAGCGATCTTGAACTTCACAGTATAGAACAGCCCATAAAACAAGGTCAGCCGGAAGAAATGGCCTCACTTTGTGAGAAAACACCTTTGCCTATTGCCCTTGATGAAGAATTGATCGGGGTAACAGGTCTTTCGCAAAAGTGGGAACTGCTGGAAAAAATCCGACCTCAATATGTCATTTTTAAGCCCAGTCTTATTGGTGGGATTCGGGGAACAAATGAGTGGATTGAGCTTAGCCGGGAACTCGGTATTGGCTGGTGGGTCACCAGTGCTCTTGAAAGTAATGTAGGGCTTAATGCTATTGCACAATATACTTACAATCTTAACAATCCTATGCCGCAGGGGCTTGGCACAGGAGGTTTGTACACCAATAATTTTGAAGCTCCTCTTGAAGTTGAGAATGGAAAATTATGGTATCGCCCCAACAAAAGCTGGAATTTTAATCTATAAAAGAAAAAATGTTTATACAACAGGCATATAAGGGCAAAACTGAATGGTGGCGCTATGTAATAGGGTTAGTGATCATCTTTTTGGGCTGGCAGCTTTTTGGGGCTCTACCCTGGTTTGGTGCCGTGATTTTGGAGGCAGGCCCAGATGTGCTTACGCTCTCGCAGGAAGAGTGGATGAGGGTACTCGATTCAAATCTCAATTTCTTTTTGTTGCTTCTTTCTTTTGCCGTGGGCCTCGCTGCCCTGCTTTTTGTGGTGAAATACCTGCATGGCCAAAGTATTAAAGACGCTACTACTTCTCGTAAAAAAGTGGACTGGGGCAGGTTTTTCTTTGGATTTAGCATTGTGGCTATTTTCACAGTTGTTACCACGCTTATCGACTATAACATGCAGCCCGAAGATTACCTGTGGAATTTTAAAACGGTGCCTTTCCTCATACTCGCAGCCATTGCCCTTATCATGGTGCCGTTGCAAACCAGCTTTGAAGAATACCTGTTTAGGGGATATCTTATGCAGGGAATTGGGGTGCTCGCGGGAAACAGATGGGTGCCTCTGGTTATTACTTCTGTGGTCTTCGGAAGCCTTCACCTGTTCAACCCCGAAGTGGAGAAGCTCGGTTACATTATTATGGTATACTACATTGGCACCGGATTTCTACTCGGTATGATGACCCTTATGGATGAAGGGATGGAGCTGGCGCTGGGCTTTCATGCCGGGAACAACCTGGTAGGTGCATTGCTGGTAACGGCCGACTGGACGGCATTTGAAACCAATTCGGTTTTAAAGGATGTTTCCAATCCTGAGGCAGGGCTTGATATTCTTCTGCCAATCCTTATTGTGTATCCAATTTTCCTGTTTTTAATGGCGCGGACCTATCGCTGGACCAACTGGAAAGAACGCCTCTTCGGAAAAGTAAATCGGCCGGAACCTATAAAGTTCCCGGAAGAAATTTAGTATTTCTGAACAATTCGTTAACTTTAGCATTTGATCGTTAAATATGACGAAATGATGCAAACAAAATTCAGCTTACCCGAAACTCATCCCGAATTCAGGCTTAACGGGCTTCACTACAACAATGAAGAACTGGCTGCGGTAGCCTACAGTCTTATCAAGGAAGGGGAGCCCTATGAGGGCCAGGCAGGAAATTTTCTGCTAGACTGGGTTAATGATAAGGAATATATCGAGGTGAAAACCTCAGGTTCTACAGGGCCTCCTAAGAGAATTCCTATTAAAAAACAGCAAATGATCAACAGTGCCCGGGCCACGGGAAAATATTTTGAGCTGGGGCCGCGCACTACTGCATTGCATTGTCTTCCGGTGAATTTCATTGCCGGAAAAATGATGCTGGTAAGGGCCATGCTGCTGGGGTGGAAGCTTGATCTTGAGCTGCCAAAAGCAAACCCTCTGGACCGCATTTTTAAGACCTATGATTTTTGTGCCATGACGCCCTTCCAGCTTGATAATTCTCTTAGCCGGTTACACCTCATCAAAAAACTTATCGTGGGTGGCGGTGCTGTATCGGGGAACCTGCGAAACCTTGTGCAGGGAATCAATACCGATGTTTATGAAACTTATGGCATGACCGAAACAGTTTCTCATATTGCAGCCCGGCACATCAATGTAAAGGAGAAAAAGATGGAAGATCCGCTGCCTTTTTCTACGTTGCCCAATGTAAAAATTGATGTTGATGACAGGAGCTGCCTGGTTATTGAAGCCCCACAATTGAACGACGATACACTTGTTACTAATGACGTGGTGGAACTTGTTTCTGAAGACAGTTTTATTTGGAAAGGCAGAATAGACAACCTGATCAATTCGGGGGGTGTGAAGCTACATCCTGAAGAGATAGAAGTTAAGCTGGCGCCAATCATTGCCCACAGGTTTTTTATCACCTCCCTGCCCGATGCGGCACTTGGTGAGAAGCTGGTTTTGATGGTGGAAAGTCAGTTTTCAGAAGTGGCTTTAAACAATCTTGAAAGAGAGATCAAAGCCTGCAGGAAGTTAGGGAAGTATGAAATACCCAAAAAGATCTATTTCGTCGAAAAATTCGAAGAAACTGCAAACGGAAAGATCCACAGGGCCAACACACTTAAGAGCCGGATGAACTAGTTTTACTTCGGAAGTAATAAAGATTTTCAATTTTCTCTGAAGCTTTAGCATAGAGGAAAGAGCAAGGTTTAAAATAAAAAAGTCGGGATCAATGTTTTGATCCCGACTTTTTTATTTTTACTGAAATGTCAAAAATGGCATTTTTAAGCCTGCTTCAGGTTTTGACGTTTAATGTAGAACTCATCTTCCTGCACCTGTACTGCTTCAGGAGAATTCACTTGCTGTTCGAGCTTTTGCCATTTTTCCGTAGGATAGAGGCGAAGCTCTTTTCCTTCAATAGTTACATCTACAGGCATATCAAATCCTTCAACATCGGCTTTCCATTTGTAAAGGATATTACCTTTTTCCTGCTTAAACTGCAGTTCGGGTAAAGCAGAGTGCCTCAGGTATTGATCGAATACCGGCTGCAGGTCATACTTTATGGCAGCATTAAAGAAATCTTCGGTGGTTTGGGTAGTAATGATCTTATGGCGATTGGTTTCGGTATAATCTTTTAAGGTTTTCCACCACAAGTCGTCATCATTGTAGATGCTTCTAATGGTGTTTAGCAGGTTAGCGCCTTTGTAGTACATGTCGCCAGAGCCTTCACTGTTCACGCCATACGTGCCAATGATCTTTTTGCTGTTGGCAATGTTGCTTCTTATGCCTTTAAGATAGTCGAGGGCTTCCTGTTTTCCCCAGCGGCACTCAATGTAAACCGCTTCAGAATAAGTGGTGAAGCCTTCGTGTATCCACATATCGGCGATATCTTTGGCTGTAATGCTGTTTCCAAACCACTCGTGACCAGATTCATGAATGATAATAAAATCCCATTTTAAGCCCACGCCGGTACCACTCAGGTCATTGCCCAGGTAGCCCATTTTGTACTCGTTGCCGTAAGCAACCGCGCTTTGATGCTCCATGCCCAGGTAAGGCGTTTCCACCAGTTTAAACCCGTCTTCTTCAAAAGGATAAGCTCCAAATTTTTCATAGAAGCAGTTCATCATAAACTTCACTTCTTCAAACTGCTTTTTGGCTTTTTCCAGGTTGTAGGGCAAGACGTAATAATCCAGGTCCAGATGACGGAATCTATCTTTAAAATGAACATAATTACCAATGTTCACTACAATATTGTAATTGTTGATGGGGTTATTCACCTTCCAGTTCCAGCGGGTATAGCCGTCACCCAGGATTTCTTTTCCGAGGAAGCGACCGTTAGAAACGTTCATAAGGTCATTAGGAACAGCGATTCCAATAAGGGCTTCTTCAGGTTCGTCGCTTTGGTGATCTTTATTTGGATACCAGAGGCTTGCTCCCGTCCCCTGAACAGCCACAGCGATCCATGGATTGCCCTGTTGGTCTTTTTCAAATACAAATCCGCCGTCCCACGGGGCATTTTTGGCAACTATTGGATTTCCGGAGTAGTAAAAAAGAACAGAGTCTATCGCATTTTTTTCTACCTGTGGCACCAAATCGATAAACACGGCATTGTGGCGCCGTTTAAAATCCATTCTTTTTCCGCGGAAGACAATAGAATCAACCCTCATATTCCTGAAGAGGTCTACCTGCATTACGGGCAGGTCTTCTTCGGCCTTAAAGCTGATGCCGTTATAACCCGAAATGAACTTTTCTTCGGGCACCACCTTTACCTGCAGGTTGTACTTGAGTACATTGTACTCTCTCTCGGCCCTCAAAGAACCACGCAGCGTATCGGCTTCGGTGAATTGAGATTTATTGGTGAGCACCTGGCCCTGTAGAGGAGTAGCTGCAAGAATTAAAACAAAAATAATGGAGGTGAAAAATCGCATTTTTGAGAGGTATTAAGTCTGGATCACACCCAGGTTAAAATCTTTTTCGATAGGAGCATTATTGGCTGCTTCAATTCCTGTAGAGAGCCATTTCCTGGTTTCGAGAGGATCTATCACAGCATCAGTCCATAAATGGGCGGCAGCGTAATATGCTGAAGTCTGCCTGTCGTACCTGGTCTTGATCTCGTCGAACACTTTTTTCTCTTTTTCGGCGTCTACTTTTTCCCCTTTTTTCTCGAGGGCCGCAGTTTCTATCTGTGCCAGTACTTTTGCAGCCTGGGTGCCGCCCATAACAGCGAGTTCGGCGCTGGGCCAGGCGAAAATGAGGCGTGGGTCATAGGCCTTGCCACACATGGCGTAGTTACCGGCCCCGTAGGAGTTTCCAATGATCACTGTAAACTTTGGGACTACCGAATTACTCACGGCATTTACCATTTTTGCACCGTCTTTAATAATACCGCCGTGTTCACTCTTGCTGCCCACCATAAAGCCGGTCACATCCTGAAGAAAGACCAAAGGAATTTTCTTCTGATTACAATTGGCTATGAATCGGGTGGCTTTATCGGCCGAATCTGAGTAGATCACCCCGCCAAACTGCATTTCTTTTTTGGCACTTTTGACAATCTTGCGCTGGTTGGCCACGATACCAACGGCCCAACCATCAATTCGGGCGTAGGCGGTAATGATGGTTTGCCCGTAGCCTTCCTTGTACTCCTGGATTTGGGAATTGTCTACCAGCCTGGCAATAATCTCCCGCATGTCGTACTGTTCGTTGCGCTGCTTGGGAAGGATTCCGTAGATATCCTGCGGATCTTTTGCCGGCTTTACCGGATCCTTGCGGTTGTACCCGGCCTTGTCATTATCCCCTATCTTATCTATAAGCCCTTTAATAGTATCGAGGGCATCTTTATCATCTTTAGACTTGTAATCTGTAACGCCGCTAATTTCACTGTGGGTAGTGGCACCGCCCAGGGTTTCGTTGTCGATAGATTCGCCAATAGCGGCTTTAACGAGGTAACTACCGGCCAGGAAAATACTTCCGGTTTTGTCAACAATAAGGGCTTCATCACTCATAATTGGCAGGTAAGCACCTCCGGCAACGCAACTTCCCATCACGGCAGAGATTTGCGTGATGCCCATGCTGCTCATTATGGCATTGTTTCTAAAGACCCTTCCGAAGTGTTCTTTATCGGGAAAGATCTCATCCTGCATAGGGAGGTAAACCCCGGCCGAATCTACAAGGTAAATGATGGGCAGTCGGTTTTCCATAGATATTTCCTGGGCTCGCAGGTTCTTTTTTGCGGTAATGGGAAACCAGGCTCCCGCTTTTACCGTGGCATCGTTGGCCACCACGATACATTGTTTGCCCGAGATCTTCCCAATCTTCACCACCACGCCGCCACTTGGGCAGCCACCGTGTTCCCTGTACATCCCGTCTCCTGCAAATGCACCTATTTCAACAGCTTCCTGGGTATTGTCAAGCAAATAGTCTATTCGCTCACGGGCAGTCATTTTACCCTTGGCGTGATGTTTTGCTATACGTTTTTCCCCGCCTCCCAGCTTTACCTCTTTGAGGCGTCGCTTAAGCTCTGATACTAATAATTTGTTGTGGTCTTCGTTCTTGTTGAATTCAATATCCATTTATAAGATCTAAAAGTCGTTGTGGTTAACCATCTACCCGTCTTGAAAGCGGCGTAGATTTATCAATGGTCGCTAAAATACAAAAACCCTGCAACTAAAAATCCTTATAAAAACATATAAAAATGCGATCTTTGTCATAGAAGAGGTCGAAACACAATACTACTTTTACGGTCTTTTGGCAAAGACTGCCATAAAACTAATTACTCGCTGCACAAGATGGGAATGAATAAGAACACGATTTTTGGATGGGCATCATTTTGTATGCTCCTTATAGGTATTGCTTTGGTTTTACTGGGGGTGCTTAAGTACCAAGATCAGGCTATAGGTTTTTCTACAGTAGGGATTGGCTTCTTCGTAATGTCCTGGGCTTTTAATGCTTTAAAAGGAAGGGTTTAAAAATAGCATTTATGTCCGGCATTTTTTCTGAAGAAATCCGGGAACAAAAAACATAATTGATCAGGCCACAACTTTTTATACTGAAGACTCATCCTATCCTTTTGGAACTTCAGAAGCAATTATTTTGGCGTTGCAGTGCTTTGTGCCGTAATTAAAAGGAAAAGCCGAAACCAATGTTGGCTATTAATCCTTTGAAAAGTATATCGGCAGAGGCTAATTGATCTTCAAAGTCATAAATATCCGTTTCGGTAGTGCCATCGGGATATCTCACCTGGTAATCTATGGTTTTGGGAAGAGAGGAGAAGGCATAGCCAATTTCAGGCCTAAAGTAGAACAGGCCGCCCAGTTTGGCACCCAGTTTAATGTTGAAAGAACTGTGGTTGTAGTCTATATTTCCCGTTCCTTCCATACCATCATTATTTACATCTGTTTGTCCTTCAAACTTCATTCTGCCATAGCTCACCCCGGCATAAAGGCCTTTGCCCGCTTTAAAAATATAATAATTTATTCCGCCTTCAATATAGGAGTAACTAAGATCGGTAGTTTCGGTGTCACCAGATTCTTCTTCAGATAAAAACCAGTCAGATTCAATAGTGGAATAATCTACACTTACCGATAGCCTGTCATTGAGAAGCGGGGTCACGTATTCTGCATTTCCGCCCACCATGTTCGGAAATCCTATTTTCACACCCAGGCGTATGGGTCTTACCTTGTAATCCCTTTGTTCCGGAAGCTGCTCCTGTGCCTGTGTAAAACCGGTGTTTAACAGCAAAATAGCCAAAACTAAAAAGAAGAGCGGGGTGGTTGTGAATACTTTCATGACAGCAAGATTATGTTATAACCGAAAGATATCTTATTAAAAATGAGGCTGCAATACCCATAAATGAGTAATTTTAAGGGGATTGAAATTCAGTTAAGTCTATGGAGAATATGAAAGAAAGTTTGGTAAAGCATTTAAGAGGTGGCGAAGCCTTTATGCCGGTAGATAAGATGATCGAAAAAATACCTTTTTTGGAACTGGGGAAAAGGCCTGCAGATCTTCCCTATTCATTTTTTGAGATCTTCTCTCATATTCGTTTTACGCAGAAAGATATTCTCGACTATTGTACACAAACTGATTATATGGCACCCGAATGGCCTAAAGATTACTGGCCAGAGAAATCTTCTCCCGATGATGAAAATACCTGGAAGGAGCTGGTAGACGCTTATTTTAAGGAGAGGGATGAGCTAGGGGAGCTTATACTTTCCGAAGAAAAAGATCTTATGGATACAGTACCTTCCGGCGGTGACCACACGATTTTCAGGGAGATTCTGCTGGTCATTGAACATTCTGCTTATCACAGCGGCCAGCTTTTAATTCTCTTAAGGCACCTGGGACTTCATTCCTCCTGAAATTATTCCGAAGCAGCCTTAAAATCAATTCTAAAATTATGATATTTGTCTGTTAGAATAAACTGGGAGTTCTTATTAAGAACTTCAAAATAACAAACTGAAAACAGCATTTTATGGCAGATGATAAGAAAGTAATTTTCTCGATGTCGGGAGTTACAAAGACCTACCAGTCAGCAAACACGCCGGTACTCAAGAATATTTACCTCAGCTTTTTTTACGGGGCAAAAATTGGGATTCTTGGTCTTAACGGTTCCGGAAAATCGACCTTGCTCAGAATTATTGCAGGGGAAGAAAAGAATTACCAGGGAGATGTGGTCTTTGCACCAGGCTATTCAGTAGGATATCTTGAACAGGAGCCAAAACTCGATGACGATAAGACTGTACTGGAAATTGTAAAGGAAGGAGCAGCCGAGACAGTGGCTATTCTGGAGGAGTACAATAAGATCAACGACATGTTTGGTCTGCCTGAAGTCTACGAAGATCCAGATAAGATGCAGAAGCTTATGGATAAGCAGGCTGCACTACAGGATCAAATTGATGCGAGCAATGCGTGGGAACTGGATACCAAGCTGGAGATAGCCATGGATGCGCTAAGAACCCCCGATCCCGATAAGAAAATCGGAGTACTTTCGGGTGGGGAACGAAGAAGGGTAGCGCTGTGCCGACTACTGCTTCAGGAGCCGGATGTATTACTTCTGGATGAGCCTACCAACCACCTTGATGCAGAATCTGTCTTATGGCTGGAACAACACCTTCAGCAATATAAAGGAACAGTGATTGCCGTAACGCACGACCGTTATTTCCTCGATAATGTAGCTGGCTGGATCCTGGAACTTGACAGGGGAGAAGGAATTCCGTGGAAAGGAAATTATTCCTCATGGCTCGATCAAAAAGCCAAACGCCTTGCGCAGGAGCAAAAGCAGGCAAGCAAGCGCCAAAAAACGCTTGAACGTGAGCTGGAATGGTCAAGAATGGCACCTAAAGGAAGACAGGCCAAACAAAAGGCCCGTTTGAACAATTACGATAAGTTGCTTAGCCAGGATCAAAAACAAATGGATGAACAACTGGAGATCTATATTCCCAATGGTCCTCGTTTGGGAACCAATGTGATTGAGGCTAAAGGTGTGAGCAAGGCTTTTGATGACAAATTGTTATATGACGATCTCAACTTCAAGTTGCCGCAGGCCGGGATTGTGGGAATTATTGGGCCAAACGGTGCCGGTAAAACCACGATTTTTAAGATGATCATGGGAGAAGAACAACCCGATAAAGGTACTTTTGAAGTAGGTGATACTGCAAAGATTGCCTATGTAGATCAAAGTCACACAAATATAGATCCTGAAAAAACCATTTGGCAAAACTTCAGCAATGAGCAGGAGTTGGTGCTAATGGGAGGAAGACAGGTGAATTCTAGAGCATATTTGAGCAGGTTTAACTTCAGCGGAAGCGAACAGAACAAAACGGTAAATAAATTATCGGGAGGGGAAAGAAACCGTCTTCACCTGGCCATGACCCTAAAGGAAGAAGGGAACGTTTTGCTTCTGGATGAGCCTACCAACGATCTTGACGTGAACACCTTGAGAGCTCTTGAAGAAGGTCTTGAGAATTTTGCAGGCTGTGCGGTGATCATCTCTCACGACAGGTGGTTTATGGATAGGGTTTGTACCCATATCCTCGCATTTGAAGGAAACTCAGAAGTATATTTCTTTGAAGGCAGTTTCTCTGAATATGAAGAGAACAGGAAGAAACGTCTTGGCGATGTGGCTCCAAAGAGAATTAAATACAAGAAGCTGGTACGCTAAGTATTAGCTCCTTTTAAGTCTATCCATTATTGGCTGAAAACTTCAGCTGATAATGGATATTTTTTTGGTGAAGGTTAGTTACAGCCGATTAGATAGCACAAATCTTATCAATTCCCCTTTTTTATTGAGCTGAAGTTTTTCTTTAATGTTCTTCACGTGGGTGTCTACAGTAAGTTTAGATATGCACAACTCTTTTCCAATCACCTTGTTTGTCTTTCCGGTAGCCAGAGATTGCAGGATCTCTATCTCCCGTTTGCTCAGTTTTTCGGTCAGCGAAGTGTCGGGTGAGGGCGGTACAAAATTCTCGCGGTTTTTGAGAGCGAGGTTTAAGGTGATAAGTAACTGCTGATTATTGAAAGGCTTTAAAATATAGGCATAGGGAGTGACCGCTTCGGCATTATCCATAACCTGTGGGTTAGAGTAGGCTGTAAGAAAGATCACTGGCCCGTGTTGATCGAGTTGATGAAATTTCTGAATGAGCTCAATACCATTCATTTTTTCCTGAAGATTTATATCGCAGATCACCGCATCAAAGCTTCCGTTCTCCAGGTTGTAGATTGCCTTCTCAACGTTTGAAGAAATAGTGATCTCGTAGGAATTCTTCTTTAGAAAGATCCTGAGACTTTCTGCAATAATAATTTCGTCTTCTATGATCAGAATTCTATTCATATTCAAAGTTTACATCTGGTGAGCTTGTAAGTCTTAACATTTAAAGCGGATAACTATATGAGTGCCTTCCGGCGCTTCTATGATCTCCAGGTTACCCTTTAGTTGTTGTGCCAGGTTTTCAACTAGGTTAAATCCCAGGGAGTTACTGTCGTTTCTTATGTCTTTTGGAATTCCTGTTCCATTATCTTTATAATCCATTCTTATCGTTTCCTCTTCCGCAGAGAGGGAGATGTGGATCTCTTTCTTTTCCTGCTCGTTTGGAAAGGCATGTTTCAGAGAATTGGTAACCAGTTCGTTAATGATGATCCCCAGCGGAGTGATACATTTTTTGTGGACTTCAAACGGCTCTAATTTAAAGTCGAGATCCACACCCTCATCCATGAAGTTCACCAGTTCACTGGTTAATGATGAAATAAAGTCATTAAGCCTGAAATGACCTCTCGGATTCTTTGCACTCAACAGGTCGTGGATTGCTGCAATGGTAAACAGCCTGTTTTGAGCTGCCTGAAGATGATCCCTGGCAGATTCATCAAAAATGCTTTCTTTCTGAATATCGAGCAGGCTTGCAATAAGCTGCAAGTTGTTCTTCACCCGGTGATTTAGTTCCTGCATGAGAAAGGCAATATTATCTTTTTGCTTATTGGCTAGAAGCATAGCCTCACCAAGGTCGTTGTTGGTTTTTCTAAGCTCGGCCGTTCTGCCTTCCACCATTTTGTGAAGGCGTACATTTTCTGCCTTTTTCAGGTTGTATCTATAAAAATAAATACCTGTAATAAGGAGTAACAGTAACAGGATGGCAAAGGCTTTAAACCAGGCTGTGGCATACCATGGGGCTCTTATGGTAAGCACCAGGGCATCAGGATTGCCCCATTTGAGATCGTTGTTACTGCCTTTTACCAGGAAGGTGTAGGTTCCCGGGTTGAGGTTAGTATAAGTTGTGGTGCGTTCTTTTGTTACAGGGCGCCAGTCTTTATCAAAACCCAGCATCTTAAACTGGTAGGTGTTCTTCTGCGGAAGCAAAAAATTAAGTGCCGTGAATTTAAAAGTAATTACGTTCTCGTCATGGTCAAAAGAAAGTGTATCGGTATAAATTACATTTTGGTCTATAGGGTTTCCGAAGAGCTCTACTTCCTCAATAATTGTTTTTCCGGCGTAGGTATTCACGGGAATACTGTCGGCGTGGAATTTATTGTACCCGTTCATGCCTCCAAAGTACAGGTAGCCCAGGCTGTCTTTGTAAGCCGCCTTGCCATTAAATTCGTTATTCTGCAGCCCGTCCTGTTCAGTGAAATTGGTAAAGGTTTCGGTAGTGGGATCCAGTTTGGATAGGCCTCTGTTGGTGCTCACCCAAATGTCGTTGTTATTATCGGCAAGCACTCCATAAATAAAATCATTTGGCAGCCCCGGTTGTTCGAGGTAGGAGGTGATTTCATCGGTTTGCAGGTCGAGTTTGTTAAGCCCCTGCGCCGTTCCTATCCAAAGGTTATTGTTCTCATCCTGGGTAATACTAAAAACCCGGTCGTTGCTAAGAGAACCTTCGGAACCCGATTTGTGCGTATACTGCCGGGTTTCACTGCCGGAAATTCTATAAAGTCCGTCGTCGGCACCCAGCCAGATGGTCCCGTCTTTGCCAATGAACGAGGCGCGCGATCTGTGAAGATCCTTGCCGTTGACCTTTACCGGCTGTGCCTCCAAAGTTTGCGGGTTGACCGAATATATTCCCGAAGCCCAGGTGCTCACCCACATGCTGTCTTGTGATAAAGGAATAATCTCGGCCACATCGCGGTCAGGGATACCTGTAAGGGGGGTGAGGTCTCTAAAATGGTCTTTTTGGCGGTTGTATTTCTCAAGGCCCAGGTCAAATCCGCCACCCCAAATTTGTCCCTGCGAATCTTTGACCAGCGTGTAACCCAATTTGTTGGTGCGGTACAGGTCATAGGTATCCGAACTCAAATCGTGCTTCACATAGCCAATAGCGGTGGCCATCCACAGCGTTTGACCTTCTCTCAGAAAATTAAAAATGCTTATAAAGTCTTTTTCGGGTTCGTTTTTAAGTTCTATACGCTGTGGGGTAAACTTTTGCCGGTCCGGGTGATAGTAGAACATGCCTTTTCCCTGTGATCCCATCCAAACGCCCCCGCCGGCATCCTGTTTAACCTGAAGGATCTCTACAGGAGAAAATACTTCCTTCTCAAAACCGCCCAGCACTACAGGTTTGACCTTGTAAGTTTGTTTGTTGAGAAATTTGATGCCCTTGGTGCCTCCAAGGAGGTAGTAATCTTTATTCCAGTCAAAGAAACAACGTATGCCCGATTCCTGTTCGGGCTGCCCAATGAGCTGTAATTCTTCCGAAGAAAAAGAGTATTTAAAAAGCCCTTTTTGAGTACCTATCAAAACTTCATTAGCTGCACTTTTCTGAAAAGCATGCACCGGATTATTGTCCAGCGTATTGAACTGCGGCATATCTTCAATGGTCATTTTTTGAAGATTTAGTTTCAAAATACCGTTGAAGTAGGTGCCCAGCCAGATGTTCTCTTCGGAATGGTTGATCATGCCCAGCACGTAGTCATTGGCAGCGGGTTTGGGCAGGGGAAGGGTAGTGATCTCGCCAGATTTTCTGTCTATAAGGGTGCAATTTTTAAGAGTGGCCGCCAGAAGGTACCTGCTGCTAACTTCATATATGCCGTGTGTAAAACTCAGGGAAGCATCGGAAGCAATTTTTTCGTGCTCCCTAAAATGGATAAACCTGTTCTGCGACGGAATATATGCCTGTACAGCATGCGTATTGGTGCCCAGCCAAAGCGTATCATTCCTGTAAAGCAACCCCCGAATATGATCATCGGTGAGACCTGAAGCTTCGTCGGTCCCCTGGGAATAGGTGTACATATTATAGCCGTTGAACCTGTTGAGCCCGTCTTCTGTTCCGGCCCACATGTAGCCATTTTCATCAAAATCAAATTGTAAAACATTCAGTTGGGAAAGGTTCTGCTTCTGGGCGATCTGCGAAACCCTAAGCGTGTCACCCGTGGGTAGTTTTAAATTTTGAGACCAGCCAAAAGAGGTGAAGAATACAGTAATTAGAACATGTAAAGTTTTTCCCATACTTTTTACTTCTGATTTAAAACTAATTATTTTTTAATTTAATTCATAAAATTTTTAACATTTTTCTGGATTCACGATCAATAACTGATAGTAAAAGTTGTCTTTTGATATTATTGTTGAGGTAGCATAGGTGTCAAAAAGGGGATTTTTGCATTACGTTTTTTAAGTTCCGGAAACAAAAAACCCGCTGTAAAAGCGGGTTCAAAGTATAGGGTGTAGGTCTACGATTATGATTCATCTTCGGGGTACCAGTTGGCCAGTACCACTTCTACCTCGCTGTTCCCTTCGTTTACCAGTTGTTTGAATTTGTCAACATCGGCTTTTCCATCCTGTCCGCGGAAGTGGTACGGATATACTTTTTCGGGTGCAAACTCGATCACTGCATCTGCAGCCGCATCAACCGGCATGGTGTAAGGCAGGTTCATTGGCACCAGCGCAATATCAATATTCTCAAGGTTTCTCATTTCGGGGATGTCTTCGGTGTCTCCGGCTATGTAAAGCCTTTGTCCGTCTTTTTCAAGAACATACCCGTTGCCACGGCCTTTGGGATGGAACTGTTTTGCCTCTTCGCGCAGGTTGTACATGGGGATAGCTTCAATAGCAATCCCGCTTTGACTTAAATTTTCTCCGTTGTTCATCACGGTAATTTTTGTAGCAAGGGAATCTGGCAGCTCATCTTTCACGGCCTGCGGCGCAATAATGGGCGTGTCGCCAAGGTTCAAGGCAGCCAGGGTCTCGGCGCTCATGTGATCTCCGTGAATGTCGGTCACCAGCACCAAATCAGCTTCTTGCATACCTGTAAAAGCTTCGGCGCCTCCCACGGGATCGAGGTAAATGGTCGTATCTCCCCAATTGATTACAGCGGTGGCGTGTGAAATGGGATTGATGTCTATTTCAGCAGTATCTGTAGCGGCAGCTGTTTCTCCTTCCAGCACGTCTTCTCCTGTAACATCAGGAATTTCGCGGTTTTCATTTTTGCAGGATAAGAGCGAACCGGCCACCATGGCAAATAGTAAAATACGTTTCATGTAAAATCAGTTTCCAATAAAACTAATGAAAATTGTGGCTTTTCACCTCAAGTTTAATAGTACTTTAAGAAAGAGGAAGTTCCATTTTGATATCGCCACGGGCATAAGGATTGTTCTCCCCAATGGGAATTTCCTTGAAACCGTATTTTTTGTAGATGTGAATGGCGTTCTCCAGCTTTCGGTTTGAGTAGATAATGAGTTTTTCCCAGCCTCTGCTTTTGGCAAAATCGAGGGTGTGCTGCATTAGCTTCTGGCCAATATTATTTCCCTGTGCCGCAGGGGCTACAGCCATTTTTGTGAGCTCAAAGATTCCCTCGTCAATTTTCATCAGGGCCACCGTCCCAAGAACCCTATCATCTTCCAAGACAAAGAAGATGTTGCCTCCCGGTTCAATAATGTATTTTTCGGGCTTTCCCAAAACCTCTTCATCATGAGGTTCTACCCAAAAGTATTTTTCCAGCCATTCAATATTCAGTTGCCGAAAGTCTTCGGCATATTTTTGGTCAAATGATATGATCTCCATTTATTCTCCAATTTCTCGCTTTTGCCAGGGCCATTTTCCCTCCAGCTCCACTTGCAAAGAAAGACTTAAAAAAGTTCGTATTAAAACAATTACACCCAGCACAAGTACATTATTCATGGTAGGGTCTGTGCTTACCGTAGCAATAATATCGCCTGCCACTAAAAACTCAAGTCCCAGTAAAATTGCCTTTCCCAGGTCGTGTCTAAAGGTCCTGTAACTACTGCCGTCTTCATGCCTGTCAAAAAAATACCTGTAAAGAGCAAAAAGTGGCCCAATGATCATCACCAGGACGCCGGCAACTTCAATTGCCAGGGCCGCCCACTCAACGTAATATTGTACTTTTTCATGCATGCTTCTTCTCTTTTAGAAAATCGGTTACCAAATAGCTCAAAGCCTTCCCGGTAGGAAAATTATTGGTTGCTACAGCTTCACAAATGTGAAGATAACAACAATTTTTTTCTTTTGCAGCCTCTCTTAACAGTGTTCTTGCCTCGTCCAGGTCAATGCCCGCCGGTGAAATAGCGCTGCTGGGAAAATTTGCAATGGCATCACAATCCAGCTCCAGGCCAAATTTATTTGCTTTTATAAATGCAAGATTCTGACTAAATTCCTGTGTTCTTTGATGCTTCGGAAGCTCTTCAAGCAGGCTATATTGATATGCTTCGGAAGCATTCATCTCATCATAAATATATTGAGGTGTGTAATTCTGATGGAGCCCAAAAACAGAATACTTCTCTAAAAAGCCATTTTTGAAGGCATAGCTGAAGCCGTTCCCGCTGTGACGATGTTCCAGCCTTCGCAAATCGGTATGCGCATCTATGTTCAGCACATTAATAGCGTGTCCCAAAGCTTCGGCGGCACCTTTGATGTTTCCGTAGGCATTGTTATGGCCGCCGCCAATGATCACCGGAAATTTCCCTGCTAAAATGACATTTTTGACAACCTCACTAACTGCAGCATCCAGTTGCTCCACAAGATCTCCCAGCTTCTGAACGTAATTTGGATCTGAAACATCAATATTTCCGGCCTTTTCCATTGCTTCGGAAGTATTGATCTCTCCCAAAAGCAGTACATTTTCTCCTGAATTAAACTGGTTTTCCTGAACATTGAGAAAAGCTTCTAAAAATGCCTGCCATGCATTTGAAGTTCCGGGTTTTCCGAAGTTGGCCCGCACGCCAATGTCTTCAGGGATCCCAAAAATGACAATTTTGGCTTCCGATTTTTGAACATCCTCAAAACTCGTGGCAACCTTAATCTTTTCTGCCAGCTTGGTTTCCCCCTGCCGGGTTGAGATCAGCTTTGAAACCTGTTTTTCAGAATAAAACTTCAACTGATTCATTTATACCTTTTTTCCGTTTATATAAACCGAATTTATGTGGTTGGCGCCAAAGGAGTAAGGCATAAATCCGTAAGAAGGGATCTCCTCGGTAAGGATGAGGTTTGCGGCTTTGCCTTTGGTGATGCTGCCGTGGGTGTCGAGAATATCCATTGCATAAGCCGCATTAATTGTGGCAGCATTAATGGCTTCTTCGGGATTCATTTTCATTTTAATACAAGCCAGGGAGATCACCAGGTTCATGTTTCCGTTGGGAGTACTTCCGGGGTTGTAATCGGTCGCCAGTGCTATGGGCAGTCCGGCATCAAGGATTTGTCGTGCCGGGGAGTAGGGAATTCCGAGGAAAAGAGAGCAGGAGGGCAGTGCCACCGGCATGGTGTCGCTATCTTCTAAGGCATCAAGATCATCGGGCTCCATCACTTCCAGGTGGTCTACAGAAAGTGCGCTGTGCGCTACTGCGGCTTTGATACCGCCAATGGCATTGAACTGATTGACATGTATCTTGGGCCTGAGACCATGTTTTCTCCCGGCCTCCAAAACCCGGTGTGTATCTTCTACTGAAAAATAGCCTTTTTCGCAAAAAATATCTACAAATTCGGCCAGCCCTTCTTCAGCTACTTTTGGGATCATTTCATTAACGAGCAGGTCGAGATAGCCGTCTTTGTCGTTCTTGTATTCTGGCGGAATTGCATGAGCGCCCAAAAAGGTCGCTTTTACAGGTAATTTATAATTTTCTGTCAGCTTTTTGATCACCCGCAGCATTTTGAGTTCGGCATCTGTGGTTAAACCGTAACCCGATTTGATCTCAATGGCTGTGGTACCCATCTTCATCACTTCTTCCAGCCGCCTGGCCGATTGCAAGTAGAGTTCCTCTTCAGAAGTTTCCTGCAGTTTTATGGCCGAATTCACTATCCCGCCGCCTTTTTCGGCAATTTCTTCATAAGTGAGGCCGTTAATGCGATCTATGAATTCCTGTTCTCTATTTCCGGCGTAAACCAGGTGTGTGTGGGAATCGATCCAGCCCGGCAGCAGAAACTTTCCGGAGGCATCTACTTCAGAAATTCCTTCAAAAGAGGGAAGATCCTGCATTTTTCCGAAGTCGGCAATTTTACCGTCCTCCACCAGCAACCAGGCGTTGTCTATAACGGGAAGTTCTTTCATTTCGCTGCCTCTTAAAGGTTTAAGGGTTTCCTCTCTTACCTGTACGAGCTGTTTGATGTTCTTAAAGATGGTTTTCATATCGTAAAGATAAAAAAGTGCTGAGAAATTACAGGCCTGTCCAGGAGGAGTCTCAAAAATGGCATTTTTGGAACCCCCTTCTTTTTCATTAATTATTTTTATCTTGGAAAAGAATTTTTTTCTGACAATTATGACTCATAAAAAACCCGGTCTCAATACCATTTGCACCCATGTGGGCGAGCTGAAAGATGAACAGTTTAAGGGCGCAGTGTCCCCGTTGTACATGTCAACTTCTTATGCATACGAAGATGTGGAAGTGAAACGCTATCCCCGCTACTTTAATACGCCAAATCAACAGGCGCTGGCACAAAAAATGGCCGCGCTCGAGCATGGCGAAGCTGCTCTTATTTTTGGTAGCGGAATGGCTGCGGTAAGTACTTCGCTTTTTGCCTTTTTGCAGAAGGGAGATCACGTGGTGTTGCAAAAAACGCTTTATGGCGGTACCAGTAATCTTGTGGTGGAGGAATTTGAAAAATTCGGCATTGAATATTCCTTTGCAAAAGATCTTTCTGCGGAAGCTTTTGAGCACGAGATCCTGGAAAATACGAAAGTGATCTACATTGAAACTCCGTCAAACCCATTGTTAACAGTGACTGATATTGAAGCTGTGGCAAAGCTAGCAAAAAAGCGGGGGCTGGTGAGTATGATCGATAATACGTTTGCTTCGCCGGTAAACCAGAATCCCATCGATTTTGGGATTGATGTGGTGATACATTCGGCTACAAAATACATGGGCGGGCACAGCGATATTCTTGCCGGGGCCGTGATCTCTTCGGAAGAAAAAATAGACAGGATCTTTCAGCTGGCCAAGAATTTCGGCGGAAGCCTTAGCGATTATACCGTTTGGCTCCTGGAACGCAGCCTGAAGACTATGGGACTTAGAGTAAAAGCACAGAATGAAAATGCACAAAAACTGGCCGAATATCTCGAAAAAAATGAGTTGGTAAAGAAGGTGTATTATCCCGGACTGGCTTCTCATGAGGGACATGAACTGGCAAAGAAACAAATGCACGGGTTTGGCGGAATGATGTCTTTTGAACTGAAAGATCTCGATTCGCAGGCGTTTATGAAATACCTGAAGCTTATCAAACCCTCTATGAGCCTTGCCGGGGTGGAATCGACCATTCTGTCACCTGCCAAGACCTCTCACGCCCTTTTAACTCCCGAAGATCGTGCAGCGCAGGGAATAAGTGATAAGCTCATGAGGTTTTCGGTAGGTATTGAAGAAGCCGAAGATCTTATTGCCGATATAGAACAGGCACTGGAAGAGACGAAGAAGGATATGCTGGACGTGAGGATTTAGTGTTCAGTGATCAGTTTTCAGTGGTCAGTGGCCAGTATTCAGAAAGTTTGTTTTAAAAGCTCCAGTGGATCAATATAGAGAAGAGCAAATAAAATATTCGTGTATTCGTGGCTACTAGAGGAAGCAGTATCAAGGGGTGTTCAGAAGGTTTGCTGAAAAAGCTCCAGTGGATCAATATATAGAAGAGTAAATAAAAAATATACGTGTATTCGTGGCTAAATTTTCACGAACAAGACAAGAAAGATTACAAAAATGAAATTAGATATACTTGCCATTGGGGCGCACCCCGATGATGTTGAATTGAGTTGCTCGGCTACCCTGGCCAAAGAAATTTCGCGGGGTAAAAAAGTGGGGGTGTTAGACCTTACCCGCGGGGAGCTGGGAACTCGTGGTACCGCAGAGATCAGGGACCAGGAATCTGCCGATGCGGCAAAGATCCTGGGGCTGTCAATGCGCGAAAATCTCGAATTCAGTGATGGTTTTTTTGTGAATAATGTAGCCCACCAGCTTGAGATCATAAAAGTGCTGCGGAAGTACAAGCCAGATTTGGTGTTGTGCAATGCGATAGACGACCGGCATATAGATCATGGAAAAGGGGCAAAGCTGGTAGCTGATGCCTGTTTTTTGAGTGGCTTGCGTAAGATTGAGACCATTTACAACGGAAATTCCCAGGAGGCATGGCGCCCAAAAAGTGTTTTTCATTACATACAATGGAAAAATCTTACCCCCGATGTTGTGGTAGATGTTACGGGCTTCATGGACAAGAAATTAGCGTCTGTTAAAGCCTATAGATCGCAGTTTTGGGACGAAAATAGTGAGGAGCCCGAAACTCCTATCTCAAGCAGTAATTTTTTTGACAGCATCACCTACAGGGCCAGGGATTTAGGTAGGCTCGTTAGCGTAGAATATGCCGAAGGATATAACGTGAGCCGACATGTGGCGGTAGATTCTTTGTTTGATCTCCTGTAAAAAATTCAATTTTTTTCTTTTGTAGAAGAGAGGAATTATATTACATTTGCATCCGATTAAAATGGTGGTTGTAGCTCAGCTGGTTAGAGCGCTGGATTGTGGTTCCAGAGGTCGCCGGTTCGAACCCGGTCTTCCACCCATAAAGCTTCTTGTGAAAACAAGGAGCTTTTTTTGTTTTGGGAACTTTATCGATGAGAAAGTAAGGGTGAGAAGCCTGTCCTGAGCCCTTTGACTTCGCTCAGGATAAACTTCATCGAAGGGAACCCAGTCTTCCACCCGTTTTAAAGGCTCCTTTGGAAATAAAGGAGCTATTTTTTGGACCTCATTTAAGATCTGTCGCTCCTCCGGAGCTGTTCTTTTTTATGGAATTATTTAATCCCCTCCTTCGGAGGGAGCCTGTCCCGCTTTTTTAGGGGTGGCCGCAGGTCGGGGTGGGGAGGAGACAGAATAAAAAAATCCTCACAGGTTTTAAAAACCTGTGAGGATTGGGTAATAATATTTCTCGTAAAAAACTACTCTCCAGCTTCAGTCAGGGTAGGTTTATCAACGTAAGGTCGGGTGTCGCGATTTGCTATTTCCCAGGCGGTAAGGAATACCAGCTTAGCTCTCTTCTCCAGCAAATCGTATTCTATCTTATCTGGCGTGTCTGTGTGACGGTGGTAATCTTCATGCACTCCATTAAAGTAAAATATGATTGGAATATCATGTTTTGCAAAATTGTAGTGGTCGCTTCTGTAATAGAACCTGTTTGGATCGTTTTCGTCGTTGTAAGTATAATCCAGGTTGATGTTCAGGTACTTTTCATTGACTGCCTCACTTATTTCATGAAGTTCTGTACTTAATTTGTCACTTCCTATGAGATAGACGTAATCTCCCGCACTTTCCATATCGGTTCCAATACGGCCAATCATATCAATATTAAGGTTGGCTACAGTATTAGCGAGGGGAAATACAGGATTTTCAGAATAAAATTTTGAACCTACCAGTCCTTTTTCTTCTCCGGTAACATTAAGGAAAAGAATAGAACGCTCGGGGCCAAAGCCATCTTCCTGCGCTTTTTTGAAAGCTTCAGCAATTTCAAGTACTGCAACAGTACCCGAACCATCGTCATCGGCACCATTGTATATCCTTCCTTCGTCATCAATACCCACGTGGTCGTAGTGAGAAGATATTACAAGCACCTCTTCAGGTTTGCTACTACCTTTAATAAAGGCCAAAACATTTTCAGTATCATTCACAGTACCGCGTGTGAAGTAACTGCCGGGAACTTCCTGGAAATAATCATCACCACCTAAAGGCGAGGCAATGTTGAGACTTTGATATTCTTTTTTAAGATAATCTGCCGCCATTTTCTGGCCAGGTTCTCCTGTTTCTCTTCCTTCAAATTCGTCACTGGCGAAGATGTACAAATGATCTTTTAATTCTTTAGCAGTAATTGTACTGGCATACTCCATTGGGTTGGCTTCCGAGATGTCTCGTGGTTGCTGCGCTTTACAGCCTAGAAGGCTGACGGCAAGAGAAAACAATAAAACTTTTTTCATGTTAAATGTTAGGGATTAAAATAAAGACGGCAATATAAGAGATTTAAAAGAATTCTTACATTTTCAAGTTATTTCCGGCGCATTTTCTGAAGAATATTTCCTTATTCTGAATTTAAAATGAGACAGAATTGTTGTATTTTTAGATAGCTCCTGATAAAAAGAACTCCGATGAAAAATGATATTTCCGTTTCCCAGATAATGACCAAAAACATTTTGCGTCTTTCGCTGTCTGATAGTCTTTCGACAGCCGAATCTCTTATGAAGAAGAACCACATAAGGCATCTTCCGGTAGTAGAAAATGAGCATATTGTAGGCATGATAAGCCTCAACGACCTGCTTAGGATCTCTTTTGCCGATGCGACCGATGGCGGTGGAGATGATGTTGAAGCCACTGTGTATGAAATGTTCACAGTAGAGCAGGTGATGACACAGAAGGTAGAATATATCACTTCCAGCCATACAGTCACAGATGTAGCCAAATTATTTTTGGAGCACGAGTTTCACGCCTTACCGGTGGTAGATGATGATTGTCTAACCGGAATTGTTACGACTACAGATGTGATTAGGTTCTTCCTTGAAAATAAAAGCAAAGAATAAAGAAAATAAAAAAGTGAGAAGAGTATTGTAGGGGGGTACACTTCTCACTTGTAGTGCCTTTACAGGCGAATATTAATATCAAAATAAGTCATTTCTTTCTATAGAAAAATATGTTTTTATACGGTTTAACCTGTATTTAACATAATATGTAAGAACTTTCTCTAACGAAAGCGAAAAAATCTGCTTTTTTTTGAAAAGTATTCAATTCTATGCGTAGTAGATAAGGTAAGACTACTTTTATTCACTCATATTTCTACTGAACAGATATTTCTACTCAACAGAGCAACAAAAGAATAGCCGGAATTCTAATTATACAGCTCCCGGTTTGGAGTACTTGCCATATAGAATTTTAATTCTCCCCCTTTCATAACATCGTGGTGGTTGATAAAAGGACTTTCCAGTTTCTTTCCGTTAAGTTCAACCTTCTCTACGAATACATTTTCTTCACTTTGATTTTCGGCAATTACCCTGAAGGTATTTCCGTTTTCGAGATTAATAGTGGCCTGGTTAACGCCCGGGCTGCCAAGGGCATAATCTTCACTGCCCGGTGCCACGGGATAAAATCCTAAAGAACTGAAGATATACCACGCGCTCATTTGGCCAAAATCATCATTCCCACCCAAACCATCGGCTCCGGTTTGATATTGATCTTTTAAAACCATTCTGATCTTATCCTGGGATTTCCAGGGAGTATCTGTCCAATTGTACAGGTAGGCCACATGGTGAGACGGCTCGTTGCCGTGCACGTAATTTCCAATGATGCCTTCCCTGGAAATATCTTCGGTATTGGCAAAATATTTATCCGGAAGATTCATGCTGAACAGGGAATCGAGGTGCTGAGAAAATTTTTCTTTCCCGCCTATCATTTCAATCATTTGTGCAGGGGCATGAGGCACGTACAAGCTGTAGTTCCAGGCGTTACCTTCAATAAAGCCCTGCCCATGGGTGTCTAAAGCATCAAACTCTTTTTTAAAGCTGCCATCACTCAGTTTAGGTCTCATAAAGCCCGATTTTGGATCAAAGACATTCTTGTAGTTTTCTGACCTCTTCATAAACTCTTCAAAAATGTCATTTTTGCCCAACTTTTTTGCAGCCTGGGCAATGGCCCAGTCGTCATAGGCATACTCCAATGTTTTTGATACCGATGCGCCATTTTTATCCTCGGGCACATAACCTATGTCCATATAATACTGCAGGCCGTCATAATATCCTGTTTTAGCTGTTTGCACCATGGCATCAAGGGCCCGTTCCTGGTCAAAGTCGGCATTGCCTTTTACTATGGCATCTGCAATGACCGAAACACTGTGGTAGCCTATCATGCACCAGTTCTCATTGGCGTAGTGCGACCACACTGGCAGCATGGAATGTACGCTTTGGTCATAATGTGCCATCATGGCTTCTACCATATCGGCATTTCTTTCGGGCTGGAGCACGTTAAAAAGTGGGTGTAAAGCCCTGTAGGTGTCCCAAAGTGAAAAGCTGGTGTAGTTAGTAAAACCGTCGGCCTGGTGGATTCCCATATCAATTCCGCGGTATTTTCCATCGGTATCCATGTATTCTGTGGGTCCTAAAAAAGCGTGGTACATAGCCGTATAGAAATTGACCATATCTTCAGGTTTTTCAGTTTCTACAATGACTTTATTCAGTTCCTCGTTCCACACCTGCCGGGCCTCTTTCTTCACCTGATCAAAATTCCAGTGAGGGATCTCATCTTTCATATTCTGCAAGGCACCTTCAGCACTAACCGGTGAGATTGCCAATTTGATGTTCAGCTTTTCATTTTGTTTCATGTCAAAATCAAAATACATCCTGATCTTTTCACCTGCTATCTCCGGAAAGGTTTCAGACTCATCATACTTTCTCCAAAACCCATTATAAGGCTGCCTGTCATAACGTTCCCTTCCGTAGTTTTCAATTGGCTGACTGAAGGAGAGGGCGAAATATACTTTCCTGGTGCGGGCCCAGCCATTAGTTTGACGATATCCGGTCACCAAAGTGTCATTTTCAACCCTCACAAAGGTCCAGACGTTTTTATCGTCATAATTGTAAATGCCTGAAACAAGGTCTAAGATGATGTGCGATTTGCCAGCTTCCGGAAAGGTGTACTGGTGCATTCCCACCCGGCTGGTAGCTGTCATTTCGGCTTTGATGTTGTAATCTTCAAGCAAAACGCTGTAATAACCGGGTTCGGCAGTTTCTTTGTCGTGAGAAAATCTCGAGCGGTAGCCGCTATCGGGATCAGATGCTGTTCCGGGATTCAGCTTTAGATCTCCGGTAGTGGGCATGATCAAAAAGTCCCCGAGGTCTGAGTGACCCGTGCCGCTAAAATGAGTGTGGCTAAACCCGACAATGGTCTCATCGTTGTATTGATAACCGGCGCAATACTTATAAACATCAGGGTTGTACTGTCCATTGACGGCATAGGGAATCGTATCTGTATCGGGGCTTAGCTGTACGCTTCCAAATGGAACTGTAGCGCCGGGATAAGTGTGGCCCATTTTTGCCGTACCTATCATGGGGTCAACATACTGTGCCAGGTCTTTTAATTCGAGTTGCTGATTATTTTCAGTTTCCCTTGCGGCAGATTTCTTACAGGAGTGCAGAAATACGGCGGAAACTACCAGAACAACACCCATAAAAAGTTTGGGGCTAAAAATGTTTTTTCTCATTTGGATACTGTTTCTGGACCTGTTCATGGAAAGAGGGTAATGGAAACTTAATTTGCAGGTCCTTTTTTTGTTTAACGTTGGTTAGCTGAATAGCGTGAAGCTTCAATGGCTCCGTTGCTTTTCCTGCCGAAAAAAACGAACAAAAAAGCCGGAGCTATGGTCAAAGTTACAAAAATGAGGATAGGGTGCTTGTCTTTTTACTTAGATAAAAATTCGATGACATCATTAAGTCTTTGCTTCAGCTTAACAAGATCATCGATTTCGAGCTGACTATCTAACAGGCGTTTTTCCAATGCTTCAGGGATTTGAGCAGCCTGTTCCTGCAGGTCTCTTCCTTTTGAAGTTAGTTTCACCAGGACCTTGCGTTCATCTCGTTTTGAGCGTTCCCGGGTAATTAGAGCCTGTTGTTCCATGCGTTTAAGCAGGGGAGTGATGGTGTTGGTGTTGAGAAGTAACTTCTTGGCAATATCGTTTACCGTAAGGCCATTGGTCTCCCACAAAACCATGAGGACCAAATACTGTGGATAAGTGATCTCCAGCCGGTCCAAAAATGGCTGATATTCCCTCGTGATTAACCGCGATGCTGCATAAACAGGGAAACATAATTGATTTTCTAATTTGAGTTGTTCGTATTCCATAGTACAATTTATTGCAGGAATTATTCAGGATGCTACAAATAAATGAAATAATCGCCTGCGATAAAAAACTTCCCTTCTGAAAAGAGGTATCACTGTAATTATTCCAAAGCTCTTAAAAATTGCTCTTCCAATGGAGAGATAGAAGGACCAAAATAGTGCGTTAAAATGCCATTTTCATCCACTATATATTTACTGAAGTTCCAGTCGGGCGCATGTTGGTTCCAGCCGTTGAGGTCTTTATTTGTCAGCCACTTGAAAAGATCCTGCTGTTCCTCATTTTTGACCACCACGCCTTTTTTGGCTACCGGAAAAGTTACCCCATAATTCATCTGACAAAATTCGGCTATTTCATTGTCGTCACTTTTTTCCTGTTCGGCAAAATCATTGGCAGGAAAGGCGATGACCTGAAGAGTATTGCCGTAATGCTCCTGTAAAGATTGGAGTTCGGAGTACTGGCCAGTGTAGCCGCAGTTTGAAGCAGTATTCACCAGGATCAATTTCTTTCCTTTAAATTCCTGCAGATCCAGCTTTTTTCCGGTGTTAAGGTCAATTTTCAGATTGTGCAAAGAAGTGAGCGGCTGCCTTTTATGTTCATTAAGTAAGACAGTGCCATTTTTACCTTTTTTGCCCAGTTTCCTGATTAATGGGTACATGAAGCGTAAAACTTTTTGCTTCAGGCTTTGACTTTTTACTGTTGTTGATCTATTTGTCATTTCTGAATATTATAAGGTTTGTAAATATGATTCTCAACTTCTTTTATTCCGAAGTAATTTCTGAAAGAATCAAAAGAGTTGATCAGGAATTTTTGTTGCTGTTTGATGAAATATTTCGCTCCACGTATGCCTTATAAGCACCCGTTGACCACAATGCCCAAAGAATCAATACCGGCTGAAAGAACAGCCTGATCAACCTTGCATGGTCTGTATCCAGGCCAAAAGCATCTGTTCCATTGAGGTACTGTGCGATATTCCCCGGGAAAATCAGGACAAAGCATATGGCGACAATCCATCCCGTTAAGGCTTTCCATTTTGGCAGAAGCACAAGGGCAAGGCCTAACGAAATTTCCACGACCCCAGAAAGTACAACCACAAGATCATCAGACAGGGGCACCCAGTTTGGTACCTGTGCTACAAATTCGAGTCGCGAAAATGTAAGGTGACCTATTCCTGCATAAGCTAGGCTGAGGCCTAATATAATTCTGAAAACCGCACGAAACCAGTGGGTTTTGACGCCATAGCTCCATTTTAAGTTTTGAAGGATCCCGTTCATAAGAGAAGTTTTTTAAATCATTATTTTTTGTGTCGTGCACGATGTAAATATATGAACTATTTATTATGTCGCAAGCGATATAAATATTTACTTCTAAAAAATTACATTTATGAATGCAGGAAAGTGCTGCTGTATTCGCACAAAGATGCATAACACTACCATGGATAATATTATGTCCCAAGCTGTTTCCGCTAAACAAGTCAGTGTATTACAGGCTACATTTTCGGATCTTTAGCGAGGTTATGTATTGTAATATTAAAACTGAAAAATTGAAAAAACTGATATATTTTGTTCTGATCTTTACCTTAATTCAGTGTAAAACTTCGGAAGTTGATCAATTTGATTCCACCGGAACTTATGTCTTCGGAAACTACAATCCTGAGTCGGCTGAAGAAATAAGGGAGTATTTTGGAGAAATTCAGGTTAAGCAGATAGATTCTGATAGGATCGCAATGACTTTTGTGATCAATAAAGGTGCTCCTAGTTACAATTCTGGATCTTTCATGGACACTTTAATTGTTGAAAATAAAGTAGCCGTTTACAGAACCCCACAATTCGACAAGTCCTGCAAGATCACTTTTTCCTTTGATAGGAAAGGGGTAAGAGTAAATGAAGAAACTGAAGATTTTAATTCCGGTTGCGGCTTTGGACATGCAGTTGTTGCAAAGGGGTACTTCAGGAAGATTTCATCTGATACTCCTGTTTTAAGAAACCCCATGACGGGTGAAGAACTCTAATAAGTCACAGCTGTATTTGCGTAGGCTTATAACGTTGCAGAATATCACCCTTCAAAAATGGCATTTTTGAAGGGTGATATTCTGTTGGTGCCTAAAGAAAATTGGAAACTGAATTTCAAAATTTAACCCCTCTTTTTCTCATTTCTTCGGCGAGCTTACCGGGTATCTTGCGGCAGCTGCAGTTTTTAACATGATCCAGATGCCATTCAATACGCTGATCTATCGTCGGATTTTTGGGCATTTTGTGCTTTTCATGCCATTCCCTGTTTATTTGTGCTTTCATGGCTTCTAAGTTTAAGCTTGTTTACGAACCCGATCTTCCAGGTCCCAAGCACCTTATTTTTGAAAAAATACTGATCTATCCTGGGTAAAGCAGAAAAGTTTTCCCTTTTTGAAGTTCTTTTACAGGTGAAATTAAATATCCTCAGCCAATCAAATAAGGCAATTTGTCATGTTGGGGAGTTTTCAATGATATTTTGAAGGATCTAAACTTTTGACCTGGATTCTTTTATTTGCTTCTCCTCCTTTACTCCGAATTTCTTCAGAATGTCTTCCATCAAACACCAGCGGGTCATTGAGGATTGCAATAAGTTCACACCCACAAAGGCTGTAAACCATAACCAGTTGAGGTTGACATAAACTGCCAAAAGCAGGCTTATAAGGATAAATGTTCCAGCGATGCCGCGTATAAATCTATTTAGCATAATCTTAAATTTTTAGTTGATAATTGTTTATTGTTAATTGATCATATTTAGATCGATTGTTCTACAGGTAACACCACCGCACGAACGGGATTATTGGTTTCCAGTTTTTCGTTGTACTCCTTCAGGTACTTAAAAAGCTCTGTTATCTTTTCCTCTTCGGTGAAAGAGAAGAGCATGAGCGATTCATTGCCGCCTTTTTCTCCTGGAAACCAGCTCTGCGTAGCGATCAGGTTATTTCCATTTTTATAGCCATCTATTTCCGAAGAACTAAAGGCTTCAATATTTGCTTTTTTGAATAGATTTAGTACGTCTTTTTGAAAAGCGACTACGCTGGTAACTATTAGTAGTTTCATTTTTTTAATGTTTAAGGATTATGGTCAAATGTTTGATATTTACAGAGCAATAGGTTCCAATTATACACAGTTCTTGAGCATTGAGTTCTTCCTTAAAAAATTGTTTACTCCCTCTGGTCGATAAAAATTCGATTCTTTTCATGATTGTTCATTTTTTTGCTTGTCCAAAAAAACGAACCAAAAAAAGGACACTTTTTTGATAGGTGTTTCCAATTTTGCTCCCGCAAAATTAGAACCGTGCTCCCCCGGCTAAATTTTCTCCAAGGCTTCAAAAATTTTTAACGCCGGGGAATCACTACACTTACAAAAAAGAAACTACACGACATGTTTAGTATTTCATATTGTTCTTTCATTGTTGTCGCCACTTTCCGCCTCCCTTTAGGGCAGGGGCAACCCGCAACCCCCAACCCGCAACCGGTAACCCAAAACTCATAACTCCGAACTCATAACTCTGAACTAGAGAACTCAGTTTCTCGTTTCTCCACAACCTCCGGTTTCACCTCCCTATCCTCATACTTCTTTCTTTCGATCATGTAGTACACCAATGGCACTACCAGGAGTGTAAGGAAAGTAGAAACGATGGTTCCTCCCATCAGCGAGATGGCGAGTCCCTGGAAAATAGGGTCGAAGAGGATCACGAAGGCTCCGATCACTACCGTACCTGCAGTTAAAAGGATTGGTGTTGTTCTTACAGCTCCGGCTTCGATCACCGCCTGCTTCAGCGGAATCCCGTCTTCCAGTCGCAGGTTCACAAAGTCAATGAGCAGCACCGAGTTCCGTACCATGATCCCGGCCAGCGCGATCATTCCGATAAAGGAGGTAGCGGTAAAGAAGGCGCCCATGATCCAGTGACCAAGTACAATTCCTATCAGCGACAACGGAATGGCGACCATCATCACAATTGGTGCTCTAAAGTTCTGGAACCAGCCTACGATGAGGATGTAAATGATCACGATAACTCCCAGAAATGCAATTCCCAGATCCCGGAAAACCTCCAGGGTGATTTGCCATTCTCCATCCCATTTTACGGTATAGTCATCTTCATACTGCGGCTGACCCATATAAAGGTCACTGATCTCATATCCTGCAGGCAGTTCTATCTCCTTCAGTTTTTCTTCCATTCCGAGGATAGCGTACACCGGACTCTCCAGTTCTCCTGCCATATCGGCCAGCACATATACCACGCGTTTTTGATTTTTGCGGTAAATGCTTTTGTCCCTCAATACTTCTTTAGGCTCTACCAGATCGGCTATTGGAATCATTTGCCCATTTTGGGAAGCGATCTGGATATTCATGATATCCTGAACAGAGGATTTTTCCTCCTCATCAAGCGCCAGGACAATTCCTACCCGCTGGGTAACTTCCTCGTCATACAGCTGTGTGATGGCTCTTTCTCCCAAAGCAGAATTTAATGTGTATACGATCTGCTGAGGTGCGATCCCGTAAAGCATCGCCTTCTCCTTATCGATCTCAAACTCAAACTCTTGCTGATCCGCTTCTACCATCCAGTCAATATCCACCACATCTTCGGTGTTGTGAAGTATGGTCTGGATACTGTCAGCAAGTGCGATCTGTGTTTCGTAATCGGGTCCGTAGACTTCAGCGACTATGGTAGATAATACGGGTGGTCCCGGTGGGACTTCCACCAGCTTGATGTTGGCTCCGTATTTATCTCCTATCTCCTGAATATCGGGGCGCAGCAGTTTAGCGATGTCGTGACTCTGCAGGCTTCTCTCGCCTTTTGGCAGCAGGTTCACCTGAATATCGGCGGTGTTGCTCGCCCCGCGCAGGTCGTAGTGACGCACGAGTCCGTTGAAGGTGATAGGGGCAGAGGTACCAATGTAGGTCTGATAATTCACCACCTGTTCGCTTCCGCTCAGGTACTGTCCCACCTCCTTGGTCACCACCGCTGTTCGCTCTAAAGTTGTTCCTTCGGGCATATCGATCACCACCTGGAATTCATTCTTGTTGTCAAAAGGCAGCATTTTTACGGCTACATCTTCAGTAAAGAACAAGGCTACAGATCCAAGCAGAAGGAGCGCCGTAATTCCGAGGAAGGACCAACGTATCTTTTTATTATCGATAAGCGGCTCTTCAAAGCGCTTATAGATGCGATAGATCATCGAATCTTCGATGTTCTGAGCCTCTTTTACCGGTTTTCCTTTCTTCTCCTTTTCACGTAGAAAAATGAACCCGAGGTACGGAGTAATTGTCAGTGCCACGAACAGGGACAGGATCATTGCGATAGAAGCCCCAATTGGCATCGGGCTCATATAAGGTCCCATCAATCCGCTAACAAATGCCATTGGCAGTACCGATGCAATTACCGTAAAAGTTGCAAGGATAGTTGGGTTTCCTACCTCGTTGATGGCATATAGTGCAGCCTGTTTGAACGGCAGGCGTTTCATCTTAAAGTGCCGGTGCATGTTCTCGGCAATAATGATCGAGTCATCCACCACGATACCTGTTACGAAAACCAGTGCGAACAAGGTGATCCTGTTCAGGGTGTAATCCAGCATATAATAACTCAGCAGGGTAAGGGCAAAGGTGATAGGTACCGAAAGAAATACTACCAGTCCACCACGCCAGCCCATTGCCAGCATCACAACAAGCGTTACTGCTATGATCGCACCAATAAGGTGTAACAATAATTCGCCTACTTTATGCGAAGCAGTTTCCCCGTAGTTACGGGTCACTTCCACATGCACATCTACCGGAATAAGATTCGTTTGCAGGTGTTCCACTTTTTCAAGGATCACATCGGCGATCTTCATCGCGTCGGCTCCCTTGCGTTTTGCTACAGATAAGGTTACCGCAGGATATTCTCCCGGATAATTTTCCGAAGCATCTATTGCCTGCCCGAATCCAAAATTCACGTAAGATTTAGAAATCTCAGGTCCGTCCTGAACAGTAGCAATTTGCTTCAGGTACACCGGTTGCCCGTTATTCACTCCCACGATGAGATTCTCCACATCCTGAGGGGATTCCAAAAAGCTTCCGGAGCTAACCAGAACTTCACTGTCGTTGCGGTCAAAACTTCCGGAGGAAAGCTGCTGATTCGAAGCTTTGATCTTTTCAGAAACACCAAGCAGATCCACTCCGCTGGCAGCCATCCTGTCCTTGTCGAGCACCACGCGCAGTTGCCTGTCACGGCCCCCAATGGTGTTCACGATAGAAACATCTTCCACCTTTTCGATCTCGTGGCGCAGCTCGTTGGCCATTTGCCGCAGCTGGTAATCATCATAATTTTCGCTCCACAGGGTGAGCCCCAGCACCGGAACGTCGTCAATAGCCCGGGTTTTCACCAGCGGCTGAGTCACATTTGGCGGGAACTGGTCCATGTTCTTCATGAGCTCGTTGTAGAGCTTCACATAGGAGCGTTCAATATCCTCGCCCACGTAGAACTGAACGATCAACATCCCCTGTTCCTCCATGGAGGTAGAGTAGACGTACTCCACGCCCGGAATGTTGGAAACCATCTTTTCCAGGGGTTTGATAATGCGCTGTTCCACCTCGGTGGGGCTGGCACCCGGGTAGCCTACAAAAATGTCGGCCATGGGCACATCGATCTGCGGCTCTTCCTCGCGGGGAATTAAAAACGACGCGTACACACCCACGATCATGAATACGATCATGAGCAACACCGTCAATTTCGAATTTATAAAGCCTTTGGCAATCTTGCCTGCTAATCCTTCTTTCATATTTTTTATGGTTCTTTGGGCGTGACCCTACGGGTCGGGCTTTCGGCGCTACACGGTAGCTGCCTCTATCCCTGCCTGCCGGCAGGCAGGCCTCACGCGGGTTTTACTCCTTTACACTAACTTTCGCTCCGTTGAACAATTTTCCGTCTGCCGAAACTATATAGGCCTCGTCAGGGTTAAGTCCGCTAAGAACTTCTACCCGGTCTCCATAAGTCCTTCCCAGTCTCAGCCATCTTAGCATGGCGGTATTTTGCTGACTCACGGTATAAACTCCTTTCAGGTCTCCGCGGGTAATGATAGCCTCTGTGGGGATCATTACCGCTTCAGAAGTATTTTCCTGCTTCTCGACAGGAAAACGAACGGTAGCATACATGCCCGATTTTAAATCGGCTTCGGTGTCTTCAAGAGCCACTTTCACCAAATATTGTCCGCCGGTATTGCTGGCTGAAGTACTTACTTCTGCCACGGTACCCGGAACAGTCTGCTCAACAGACTTCACAATGACGTCCACTTTAGTTCCTGTTTCTATCCTCGAGATATTGGACTCCGCAACTCTTGCAGTTACTTCAAAATTCCCCGGCGCCTCAATTGCTAAAAGCGGCTGACCAGGATTGGCCATGGTGCCTTCCTCGGCAAATTTGTTAGTGATCACTCCGCTAAAAGGAGCGCGTATGTTCACGTAAGCGAATTGGGAGTTCACCTCGTTCCTCATCTGCTTTGCAGCTTCAAGTCTTGCCTGGGCCATTTCAAAACGGGCAGTCTGGTCGTCCATCTCTTTCTGGGAAGCCGACTGCTCTTCGAAAAGTGCTTTAAATCTTTCGAAATCTTTTTCAGCATTTCGGTAAGCGGCCTCAGCTTCGGTGATGCCGGCGTTTACCTGGGCACGTTTGGCCTGCAGGTCGCTGTTATTGATGGAAACCAGCAGCTGACCTTTATTCACCCGGTCTCCCACGTTCACGTGGATGTCATCGACAAAGCCCATCATACGGGTACTAAGGGTGGCGCTGTTCACCGCTTCGATCTTTCCGCTGGCAGTGAGAAAACGATCCCCCGTCCCCGATGGTGTTTCTACCTGCACAGGAACAACGGGACCTTCATTCACCGCCTGCTTTTTATCGTCGCTCCCACAGCTCGTCGCGAATAATCCCAGGGAAGCAAGTGCTATTATGTATATCGTTTTTTTCATCTCTTTTGGTTCAAGGTTTAAAGTTTAATGTTCAAAGTCTGTTCAATTCAAAATTCAGGATTCAAGATTCTCTTTCGCTGTCACCTCGAGCGGAGTCGAGAGGTCTTTGTACTCCCGACTCCCTTTTTCCCCCCGCCCCCTAAAGGGGGAGAAGGGCATTCGTGTTATAAATTTTATTTCGTTTTCAGTAGCGCTTCGACCTTTCTCCCGCTGTCGCGGTCGGGCTCAGAGTGACATTTGTTTTCAATACTTTCCGCCTCCCTTTAGTCCCGATAGCTATCGGGAGGGGTAAAGCGGAAAGGCCGCTTCTCAATACTCACTACTAACTACTCAATACTCTCCGTCAGGAATTCCAGATACGCTACTGCGTAGTTATATTCATACACCGTCTGGTAATACTCCAGTTGTTTTTCTGAAAACTGTGTTTCGGCTCCCAGGAGGTCTGTTGTTTTTTCGAGACCTTGCTCATAACGATTGTTTCTTATTCGCAGGGCTTCTTTGGATTGTTCCAGGGCCAGTTGGGTGAGGTGCAGTTTATTCTCTGCATCCTGTAAGGCACGGGTGGCGCGGTTAAGTTCCAGCTGACTCTGTTGTACGTGTTGTTCGAGTTCCAATTCTGCCTGTTTGAATTCGGCTTTAGACTGCTGGGCTTTTCCGATTCGCTTGCTGCCGTCAAAAATATCCCAGGTTAAGGCGACTCCGGCCATATAGCCGTTGGCGTCTCCCTGGAAGATCTCATCGTCATATAGCTCATAGCTTCCAAACGCATTAAGGCGTGGCAAAAATGACATTTTTGAGGCCGTATACATTTTCTTACGTGCATCGGTAGCCAGCTCCATAGCTTTAATGTCGGCACGGTCGCCGGGAAGGGCAGGAGAGGTCATTACGTTCATCTGCACGCTCAAAGAATCTGCAGGCAGCAGCACCACGTCAATGGAATCGCCCATAAGGAACATGAGGTAATCGCTCGCGTTCTCCACGTTGCTCCTGGCGTACTGTAGCTGGTTGTTCACTTCGGTCACGCGGACTTCCACCGCCAGCACATCAGATCGCTGCAGGTACCCCTGCTTAAAATTATTTTCGGCCAGTCTCAGGTTTGCCTGTGCTGTTTCCAGTGCCTGCTCCAGTACGGTCACCGCTTTATGGGCGAGCTGTAACTGCATATAGGCCTTCTCGGTTTCGAGTTTCATGTGGTCCCCGGTGCGTACGCCCTGCAACTCGGTCGCCTGCATCTTGTTCTTTGCAGCGCCGCGCTCCCAGAAGCCGTCCAGGTTCACCAGCGGTTGCTGAACTTCCACTTTAGTTGCGAAATTGTCAATTCGGTCGGGATCGTTGAGCCGCGCCGGATCGAAATCGGCCTGGGTGACGATCTCCTGGTTCAGTTTGGAACCAAAGGCCATAAGGGGATTATTGGTAGTCATCCCGGTATGGGAGACACTTATGTTGGGTAAAAAGACCGCATTGGTCTGCCGGTACTGGGCACGGGCCGCCAGGAACTCCTGTTGGGAGATCTTTAGCTGACTGTTATTCTCCTGCACCCGTTCCAGGACTTCTTCCTTTCCGATGGACATGGATTCCTGAGCGGAAAGCATCCAGGAAAAAAACATAACCGGAATTAGAAAAATAAGTTGCTGTTTCTTCATTTCTTAAATTTTATGGCACAAAAGTACTCTCAGAATAAGGGCTGGTCAGTAACCATTGTTACCAACTGTTAAAACTCTCTGGAAGACAATTTCATTCAGAGAGGAAGATCAAGGGGGGAAGTGTTGGATTGTAAACGGGAGGGTATTCCATAGGCCTCCTTTTAAAGTTCTTACTTAAAGGTCTTGCCTTTTCCAGATAAAAAGAATGACAAATGTCAGGATGCCGGGAGTGCATCCGGTTCATTAGAGGATGGGGGTAAGTTGCGGAAAGCTACGAGAGTTGGAAATCTTTCCCGGGGTGGAAGACGCCTGGATAAGTGCAAAACATATATCTGCGCGTGTTGTTCTCAGGACTGCCCGTTAGCAGTAACTTTTGTTACGGGTGGTGCATTTGTTACAGAGGGGATTGAGAAATGGGGTTTTTGGGGAGGGGATGGAGATCTGCATTAAAACCATTAGAGATAACGGTTGGGTTATTGTAGGATAATGGAGTGGATAAATGTCATTGTCGGATGACATCTTCTTTGATTAAAACATTAAGATTTTCTTTCTTAAGATGGCTCTTGCGTGTTAAGTGATGTATGGATAGAAAGTTTATTTACTGTTCTAGGTATTGGGAATCTTCTATAGCTTGATCAAAATTGAAAGGAAAATTCGGATTTTCACTAATGTAATCATCCATAATATATTTTATCAAATACAAATAGTCTCCACAACGTATTAACTTTAAAAAGTCATTCTTCCTAGTTTGAAACAAAGTAAATTTTTCTTTAGCCTCTTTTGAATTTTTACCCTTAACTTCTTTCTCCACCTCAAATAATGAAAAAATCAAATTGATTCTTCTTAAATGATTTTCTAGTACATCACGATAAATGTATTCCCTTCTTTCTGGTCTATTTTTCCCATTAATAAATGTATATTCTTCTGTGTTTGAAAATTTGGTTTTAAGATCTTCTGTAGAAGAGTGGAAAGGTAAATACCTGCCGTCTGCTGAATGAAAGTAAATTTGATCCATCTCATCCTCATCACAAGGATTTATGATTGGATAGTTACTACTTTTTTTTCTATTGCATGAAGGACATGACCAGATAAAGTTATTCCAGTTATAAATCAAATTAGCTTCTAAATCTTCCGATTTAGGAAAAAAATGGTCTACTTCGGCTTCATGGCCTTTATCTGTATGGATACCACAATATCCACAATTCTTTAAAAATAAAATTTTTAATTCATTTCTTATAATATCATTATTCCAAGTTGAGGATGGCTTGGTGGGCAATCTCTGGTTATCTTTTTTGGCTTTATTATAGAGTTTCCAATTCTCTTTATGCTTTTTATTGCTGCTTTCCAGAAGATCTTTAATCTTCTTGGATGCAGTACCTCTTTTAATGTAATGCATCAATCATATTTTGTTTCTATACTCTTTGATAAGAATATTTAGCTCTTGTTCTTTCATCCTTAATTCTTCTTCATATTTTCTGACATCATCCATTAAAGTTTCATTTTCTAATAACCTTTCTAACGTAACCTTTAATTTTTCTTTTTTTGTAGGACTATTTGTTTGTTCAATTTTTCTTTTAATTTCTTCCTTAGAAATTTTTGGAATAAAATCACTCGTATTAAAAACATATTTTAAAATATCTCTATAAGAGGCTGCCCAAGTATCGAACTCATTTGGTTCAATAGAAAATAAATCTTCAGATTGATGAATTTCCATAATTTGGCTTCTGTCGAGCCCAGCCACCATTAATGGTGAGTGGGTGGTGCAGATAATTTGAGTGTTGGGAAAATTATCTCTTAGAACATCTAAAAGCCTTTTTTGCCATACAGGATGAATAGAATTATCAATCTCATCAATTATTAAAATTCCCTTTTCTAAATAGTTTGATCTGGGTTTGCTTAGAGGGAATGCCTCAAATCTTCTTTGGATGAAGTATCCAATCCAACCTATAACAATTTTAAATCCTTGACTGATAAAATCTAAAGGAATACCTCTAGGAGCATCTGGAGAGGATACAATAATAACAGGAGGTGAAAATTTTTGAACTGTTTTAAACTTTATCTGACTTCCTGTCAAATCTGATATTACTTGGAATACATACTGTATTATATTGCCTTCTCTTGTTGTTTCTATTTTGCCCTTTTTGATGGCTTCTCCATACAAATTGGCAATCCAATCAACAAAAGAGTTCAACCTATCATCTTCTTTAAATGTTATTAGAGGTAGCAAATCGTCTACATGAGGTTGGCTATATGATTTCTTATTTATTACAACAGAATGATTGTAGGTGCCTCTTGCTTGAGGAAAGCCTATTATTAATGATTTTAAATTAAATTCCCCAGAATTTATTTCTTTATCCCCAGAACATTTTATATTTATAATTCGACCTTCATCTTCTGATTCTAAATCAATTATATTTTCAAAATTTTCCCCGTCAACGGTGTACTCTAATTTTATTCGTCCACTTGTGGAATATATGGCGTCACCATCTTCGTTAATTTCTTCTATTCTTAAAAGCTTTCTCAGTGTTTTCTCATCAGCATATTTGCTATCGTCTCTTCCTGTTATAGCTAATGCTAGAGCTCTCAAAATCGAGCTTTTCCCTTGGCCATTCTCTCCTACAATACAAGTTAAAGAATTGTCGAAGTTTATGGATGAGCTTTCAAAATGACCAATATTGCTCAGTTCCAATCTTTTGAGAATAATTTCCGGTCGATGTTCTCTAAGGACATTAAAAATCATATCCTTTAAATCGGTTGTTGAATTGAATTGGATCAATTGATCATTAAAATCTTTAACCAATTTATCTCTTAAAGATTCCACTTCATTTCCCTTTACTAGATTTATTTCGCCTACGCTAGACACATCTTTCTGAAGTAAAATTTTATAGGGAATATTATTCTCCTTACATTTTTCTATAATTTTGAAAACTTCAGAGGCTAGTTCGTGAATATCAAAACCTACAACGATTAACAAAAAACTTGCTTCGTTAGTTATTTCTGAAGCATCTAATAGAACATTAAATTCTACATCATATTCTGCATTAAAACTTTTAAATGCTTCTTCATATTTAGAGACTAATTCAGGTAAACTAAAATTTAAAAAAATATCGGCCTTTTTTATACTTAGTTCCGGAATTGGCTCTTCTTGATTTTCAAGAATATAGTCCAAGGTCTTTTGAACCTGAGATGGATTAAATCCTGAGGGTTGAGGCAATTGAGTTCCACGGATATCTAATAACTGTAGCTTTCTTAAGTTCTTTAATGAATGAGGCAGATAAGAAATAGGATTATTATTTAAATATAAATGAGTAAGCTCACTCAGTTTTCCGATTTCTGGTGGTAATTTTTCTATTTGATTTTGTTGGAGATGTAATTGATTTATGTTTTTGAGATTTTCAACTTCTGAAGGGAGCGATGTTAGCTCATTGTGATTTAGAATTAATATTTTAAGTCTTTCTAAGTGAAATATGGTTCGAGGGACTTTTTTTAATTTATTTTGTGGAATTCTCAAATCCTCAAAATGTGCTAACTTTGCAAGTTCTGGAGAAATTTTAGTGATATTGTTGTTGGATATGATTATTCGCTTAAGGTTCGTTAAATTTCGAACGGTATCAGGTATCTCATTTAAATGATTATTGTCGAGTCTTAAATCGGTGATATTAGCCGGTAAAGTTGGCCATTCGGCTAAATTTCTATTAATATAATTACCTTGCATTGATTGCTATTTTACATTTAAAGATATCAAATTGATTTTAGTTTATTCTTACAGCTTTGTCTCTTTGGAAATTCCTGACCAAAATCTTCACGGCGGCAGCTTAATATTTAAAAATGTTGCGTTTCTGTAAATCTATTAAAATTTTGTTAAGAAGCCGTTACGGGAAACCGTAAAATCAATAACCAATTATCAATGAACAATGAACAGAGATTCTTCTTGGCCGGGAGATTTTTCTGTCGCCCAAAACCTATTGAAAATGACATTTTTGCCACCTTTTCTTTGTGATCTTCTTTTTTGACTTAGTGTGAAACCTTGTTCTCGATACAAATCCGCCCCTGCTCCCGCAGGTCCAGATTCACCTGCCTACCGGCAGGCAGGCTCGAACTGACGGGAGACGTAATCTGCGTAGATCTGCGTGATCTGCGGGGAAAAAGTGATTAGTGTTCAGGAAAAAGATCTCTTTGCGCTCTTTGCGAGAAAATAGTCGGTAGACTTTAGACGGGAGACGGTAGTTTTTAAAATTTCCACTATGGGATTTGAAGTGAAAACAAAAGGATATGAGTTAAAAAATTATCTGTGCATCTGTGGCTTTTTTACTGTATAAGGGATAATGAATATTGAATAATTGAGAAGGTAGGAGACACAGATTTCTCAGTCGCGAAAAAGCTCCTTCGAAATGACATTTTTGGCACCTTTTCTTTGTGATCTTCTTTTTTGACTTAGTGGGCTTAGTGTGAAACCTTGTTCTCGATACAAATCCGCCCCTGCTCCCGCAGGCCCGGATTCACTCGAACTGACGGGAATGGTTATCTGCGAAGATCTGTGTGATCTGCGGGGAAAAAGTGATCAGTGGTCGGTGTTCAGTGTTCAGGAAAAAAGATCTCTTTGCGGGCTTTGCGGTTGAACTTTGCGGCCTTTGCGAGAAATTAGTAGGGAGGCATTAGACGGTAGACGGTAGTCGTAGTTGAGATTTCTCAGTCGCAGAAAAGCTCCTTTGAAATGACATTTTACAGGACCTTCCAAATTACAAGCATCAAATTCCAAACTTGATTTGAAGATGTGAGGATTTGAAAATTTGAAAATGAGAAGAAGTGGAGTAGAGTAAAAAAATTATCTGTGCATCCGTGGCTTTTTTAATAGACGGTAGGGAGACGGTAGTTGAGATTTCTCAGTCGCTGAAAATGCTCCTTCGAAATGACATTTTTTAGGAAATCCCAAATCACAAGCACCAAATTCCAAACTTGATTTGAATATGTGAGGATTTGAAAATTTGAAAATGAGAAGAAGAGGAGTATGAGTAAATAAAAATCATCCGTGTATCCGTGGCTTTTTAAAGAGACGGGAGACGTTGGACGGTAGACGGTAGTCATATTTGAGATTTCTCAGTCGCAAAAAGCTCCTTCGAAATGACATTTTTGGCACCTTTTCTTGTGCTCTTCTTTTTGAACTTAGTGGGCTTAGTGTGAAACCTTTTTGAGAATCCTGCCTACAATCTCCTGACTTAAAAGAAGGAATAGCCAAGTATCATGGAAATGGTTTTATATGCTGAACTCCAGTAAGAATAGTTACTCAGTATCTCCCGGCTGGTATTGTATCTGAGTTCAATGCTGTAGGTGTCCTTAAATTTATATCCGGCACCAAAGGCTACATTTCCCTGGGTTTTAATTTCCAGGGAAGAATACAAGGTGTTATTCTGTCTGTAGAAATCCATGGTGGCATTGGGATCAAAATTGATTACGTAAGAAAAGTTTAAAAAGAGCTTTGAGCTGTCATTCAAATATAAATAATGCCTTATCCCTACTGGCAATTCGATAGAGGGGTAGTCGATCTTTGAAATAAGGATCCCTCCTGAAACATTGTCTTTTTCCTGTGTCTGTTCCGATTTGAAATGTTGGTAGGTGGGTTCAAAAATGATTGCCCATTTGTTCTTATTAAATGGCAAAATAAATTCGGCCTCAACTCCAAGTCTCAATCCTATTTCATCATCAAAATCGGTGTTTTTAGAACCTGAATTTGCATTTGTTATGGAAAGAGATGAGTAATTCAACCCCGGACGCAGGCTTAAATTGAACAGATCCTTTTTTTGTTTTTGTTCGTAGATCGTATAGGCCTGATCATGACATTCATTATAGTCCACAAAAAAGCTGGTAAGATCCCTTTTTTTATAATCCAGATTCTCCACTTTTCTCATTGTAAGATCTGAACATTTTAGACTATTCCATATTTGCTGTCTAAAACCGTCATTTGTGGCGATACTTTTTTCAGGAGTCATGAATTTTTTATAGATCAACTGGATGATTTCTGAATCATCTTTGCTGTAAAAATACCTGGTAATATTACCGTCTTCCAGAGAGTATAAATTAGCTTTCCCTTCTACCAGTAATTTTAAAAAAAGTTCTTCTTCTTTAAATTCAGGATTTCTGTCTTCGCTCAGATTCTTGATATTCCCATTAGATCTGTCCACGTTCACCGTATGCCTTACGAATCTTGCCCCATCGGCAATACCAAATTCCTTAACTGACTTTATGGAAGCATTTTTAGGTGCCCCATCTGCGGAAAGTTTATACTCAAACTGAGAAGGGTTACTTCTCCAATCCACATTCCTGATCAGGACATCCATTTTTTGATCGCCATTATCAATGAAATATCCTTTTTCGAATTTGATTTGAGAGTAAGCGTTCAGGCTTAAAAGTGCAGTTAAAAAAAGTAATAGGTATGGTTTCATTTTAATTTGTTCGTTAAGACCGGACCCAATTTGTCCCGACCGTAAAAATTATAAGGAAATCTCAGAATAATCCCGCTTCAACGTAGATTGACAGTTGGATTTTCAAGATTCTGTAAACTTATTAATATTTTGTTAAAGGAAATTACGGAAAACCGTAGTTTGTAAGAAGAAATTCCAATAAACAAGTACTAAAATCTAATTAGAAGATAGTCGTTAGATTTTAGACGGGAGACGGTAGTTTGGAATTAGTCGATAGACTTTAGACGTGAGACGGTAGTTACTAAAAAAAACCAAAAGTTCAAGCACCAAATTCTAATGTTGATTTGAAAATGGGATAATTTGAAAATTTGAAGATGAAAACAAAAGGATATGAGTTATAAATCATTTGTGCATCAGTGGCCTTTTTAATTGTATAATGTATAATGAATATTGAAGAATTGAGAAGGTAGAATAATTTCCAGGGGATGTTGTAATTGGAGTTGTAGGTATGTCTGTGCCTGTTCAGGAAAATGGGAAATGTTTTCACAACTTTCACTAACTTAATGAGATCAATCGCATTAACCCGAACATGAACTTTAGAAGAATCTTCTTTTATTTTATCGTTTTTATAAGCAGTATTGTAATTCTGGCGAGTCTGTTTTCTCTCCTTTACGATTTGCCGTACTGGTACTCGAAACTGCTGGATTTTCCGCGATTGCAGTATTTGATCCTCGCAACATTATGCCTCATTCTCGTTGGCGGAATCAACAAAAAGTGGAAGTGGCCCTCCATACTTCTGGTCGCTGGTTTACTGGCATCCATTTTCATTCAATCTATCCGCATCTATCCTTACTGGTTCGCGGATAAAGCTGTACCCGATGCAGCCGAAAATTATTCTGAAGAGAATTCTGTTAGTCTGTTGCTGGCAAATGTTTTGATGACCAACCGGGAATCTGCCAGGATCTTAAAAGCTGTCAGCGATGCTGATCCCGATATTTTCCTGGCCATGGAGGTGAATCAATGGTGGCTGGATGAACTGGAAGTCCTTAAACAGGATTATCCTTATGTTATGGAGCAGCCAAATGATGAAGCCTATGGGATGGCGCTGTATTCGAAGCTGCCTCTAAAACAAAAGCAACTCAAATATCTTAAACATGAAAACGTACCCTCGTTTCATACGCGGGTTCAGCTGGAATCGGGCAAGGAATTTATGCTTCACGCCGTGCATCCGGTGGCGCCTATGCCCAGCGATAAATACCCCGATAATGTTGGGGAAGCGGAAGTTGCTCTTCTCAAAGTGGGAGATTTTGTAGCCGGTGAAAACATTCCTTCTTTAGTGGCAGGGGATTTTAACGATGTTTCCTGGTCTCAGACTGCAAGGCTCTTTGGAAAATCAGGGAAATTAAATAATGTGCGGATTGGCCGGGGACTGTACAACAGTTTCGACGCAAACTCCCGGATCATGAGATGGCCACTGGATCATTTTTATGTCACCAAAGAATTTCAACTGGCCGACCTCAAGACACTCGGGAAAGTGGGATCTGATCATTTTCCTGTTTACGCGGAATTCGTTTTACCCTGATTCATTCTTCATTGTATAATGTATATTGAATATTGTAAAATGTTTATTTATAAATTAAAAAATGATTTGAAGATGAGATAATTTGAGGATTTGAAGATGAGAAGGAATATAAATTCCAAAATTTCAAGCACCAAATTCCAGTAAAATAAAAAATCATCTGTGCATCTGTGGCAATTTTTTATTGAATAAGGTATAATGAATAAGGTATAATGAATAATGTATAATGGGTAAGTCAATAAATTTCAAGTACCAAGCACCAACTTCCAAAGTTAATTTGAAGATCTGTTGATTTGAAAATTTGAAGATTTGAAGATGAAAAGGAGTGGAGAGTGAATAAAAATCATCTGTGCATCTGTGGCCTTTCAAATTGTATAATGTATAATGAATATTGTATAATGGGTAAGTCAATAAATTTCAAGCACCAAGCACCAAATTCCAAAGTTAATTTGAAGATGTGGTGATTTGAGAATTTGATAATTTGAAGATGAGAAGGAATATAAATTCCAAATTACAAACACCAAATTCCAATGTTTTCAATTAGCAATTAGCAGAGATTTTTGCGCTCTTTGCGCTTAGCTTAGCGGCCTTTGCGTGAAAATAATCGGTAGATTTTAGATGGTAGAATTTTACATTTACAACAATTCACGCGGGAAATTTCTATAGCTCAAACAGCAGGTTTTGAATGCCAGATTTTAAGAACCTGCTTCTGAAGAGAGGTTCTTAAAATGGCATTTTCAGAAGGAATTTTTCTGCAAATTACTAAGCTTCACAACTTGAACAGCTCACAATATTTGAAACAAATTCTTTTGAAACGCTTTGGCTTCTTTGGTAGTACAATGTTTTTACGCCGAGCTTCCAGGCTTCAATCAGTAGCTTGTTCACTTCTCTTACCGGAAGCCCTGCAGGGATGTTCAGGTTTAAGCTCTGTGCCTGATCAATGAACTTCTGGCGTACAGATGCCTGCTGGATGATCTCTAACTGACTGATCTCTTTGAAGGTCTTAAAAATGTCTTTTTCTTCCTGGCTTAAACTATCCAGGTGCTGTACGCTCCCGTGGTGCAACATGATGCTTCTCCAGGTATCCTCGTTGTCCAGGCCTTTTTCCTGAAGCAGCTCTTTCAGGTATTTATTCTTCCGCATAAAATTCCCTTTTGCAAGCCCTGCTTTAAAATAGTTACTGCTAAAAGGTTCAATTCCCGGTGAGGTTTGTCCCAGAATTGCTGAAGATGAGGTAGTGGGCGCAATGGCCATTAAAGTGGTGTTCCTGAGTCCGTAGCCCTTGAGGATTTCGGGCTCGCCGTAGATCGTTGCCAGCTCTTTACTTGCTTTGGTCGCTTTTGTGCTGATGTCTTCAAAGATCTTATGAGTCAGGCCTTTTGCACGCATGCCTTCAAAAGGGATCCTGTTCTTTTGCAAATAGGAATGCCAGCCCATCGCGCCCAAACCAAGCGCCCGGTGATTCTTTGCAAAACGGTTTGCTGCAGCCAGGTAGTGATTGCCTTCAGTCTTTGCGATGAATTCCTGTAGCACCCCATCAAGAAAATAAACGGCCATTTTAACCGCTTCAGTGTCTTTCCACTCATCATACAATTCCAAATTCATAGAAGAGAGACAGCAGATGAAGGATTCATCTTCAGTAGAAGGCAAAGCAATTTCAGAACATAAGTTACTGGAGTGTATCGTGAGGTTGTTGTCTTTGTAAACCTGCGGCTTAAACCTGTTCACGTTGTCTTTGAACAGAATATAAGGCAATCCTTTTTGCTGGCGGCTTTCCAAAACTTTCGCCCAGATATCACGTTTTTCCATGTCGCCATCAATCATTTCCTGCATCCAGTAATCGGGAACACATACCCCGTTGAACAGGTTCTGGATAGGGTTACCAATATTCTTGATCTCGAGGAATTCCTTTATATCAGGGTGATCAATGTCGAGATAGGCAGCAAAAGCGCCACGACGTACGCCACCTTGCGAAATGGTGTCCATAGCCGTATCAAAAAGCTTCATGAAGCTGGTGGCGCCGCTGCTTTTTCCATTGTCGGTCACTGCACTTCCACGGCCACGCAATTCTCCAAAATACCCCGAGGTTCCGCCGCCAATCTTAGTTTGCATGATCACCTCACCAAGCTTGTGGGTGATACCTTCAATATTGTCGGGCACGTACACGTTAAAGCAGGAAATAGGCAAGCCGCGCTCGGTTCCCATATTTGCCCAAATGGGAGAACTCAAGCTCATCCACCCACGCTCGATCATTTCGATAAATGCTTCGGCTAATTCGGGTTTGTACAGGCGCCTGGCCGCAGCATTGGCAATACGTTCAATGGCCGATTTCACAGTTTCACCCTTCAGCAGATAGCCGCGGTTAAGGATCTGCTGGCTCTCGTCATTTAGCCACCAAAGTCTTTCGTTGGTAGTTTCATCGCCAATTAAAGGCTGGGCTTGTACATTAGTTGTCATGGGAATTTCGGGTTTAATTCGGGAATTCAGGCTTAATTAAAATAGGTCGGCTGCGGTAATACTTTTATCGTGCTTGGTGTAATCTACCGGGCGTCTTGCAAAGAAATCATCAAGACTGTTGGCAAAAACTTCTTCCTCAAACCAAAGCATAGGCTGATAATCTACTGCGCTCACGTTATAGATCTTAGACATACCAATGCTTTTTAAGCTGTCATCTACGCGGAACTTCATAAAATCCATGAGGTTCTTTTTATCGATATTCTCCAGTTTACCGTTTTCAAAGATCCAGTCCAGGATCTCACCTTCAACTTCTATAGATTTCTTTACGGTGCTGGTTAAACTCTGAATCAATTCCTCATCAAAATAATCGGGGAATTCTTCACGAATTTGATTGATGATGTACATGCCGGCATTTGCGTGTATTTGCTCATCAACCGAAGTCCACGCTATAATATTGCTGATGTTCTTCATCACGCCTTTAAAGCGGTTAAAAGACAAAACGATAGCAAACTGGCTAAAAAGAGAGACATTTTCAATCAATATTGAGAACAGGATGAGGGAAGAAATATAATCTTTTGGATCTTTTGCTTTGGTGTGTTCCAAAGCTTCAGACAGGTAGTTAATCCGGTTTTTGATTGCCGGTACTTCAATGACATTTGCAAATTCATTGCTGTAGCCCAAAACTTCGAGAAGCCTTGAATACGCCTGAGAGTGCCTGAATTCACATTCGGCAAAAGTACTGCCCAGGCCATTAAATTCAGGTTTTGGCAAATGCTTGTAAAGGTCGCCCCAAAATGATTTTACAGCAACTTCAATTTGTGCAATAGCAAGTAAACTCTTTCTTACCACATCTTTTTCACCGTCTGAAAGATAGGAGTGAAAATCCTGTACATCGGCTGTGAAGTCTACTTCAGAATGTACCCAAAATGCTTTGTTTATGGCATCGGTAAAATCCAGGACTCCGGGATATTCAAAGGGTTTGTAGTTTATTCTCTTTTCAAAAATGCTCATAATCTATTCATTTTGATTAAACAAAAGCCTAAAAAATAACCAATGGAAGAGAAGATAAGGGCCAGGAAATAAGGCAGGGCCAATCTGTAGAATTCCACGACAATTACTTTTTATGCGAAAGCAAAGTCATCGATCTGAAAAAGGTACTCTGGCTTATAACCTAACGATTATTGACAGTTGCGCAACAGCTCATGATTTTCACATGATTCCCCTCCTGAAAATATCAGATCAATTATTCAATGTAAAATTAGAAAGAAAGAAGCAGCAATCATTTTGTGCTGCGTTTACTTATCAACACAGTTTTTCACAAAGGCAAAAATTCAGGTTGAACTGTGGGAGTAAGCGACCACGGCGTTTCTAAGTTTTTAATTTCCTAATGCTTCGGAAAGAGGTGTCAAAAATGTCATTTTTGGATACCGATATCTTCGGAAATTTTTGTCGTTGCTGGAAGTGGAAAACTTCGGTTACTACTGAAGGAGCATTGATAAAAAGTAAGTGTCTTTTACTTCAGCTAAGTGGAAATAATTTTTTCAACCTCTCGTTTTCAGCAGTTGTATTAACAAAACTAT